>JAPXTA010000114.1:0-17036 GCA_033812735.1 Hyphomicrobiaceae bacterium
GAGGCCGTGATGTTCAATGGCGGACCATTGATCATAAAGCGGCTTTCGACGTCGCGTCCGAGATGGGCGAGCTGCCCCATCACCAGATCGCGAAGCGGCACCGCCGTCCATTCGCTCTTCACCAGAAGATCCTGGCTCGCCGCCAGCGAATGCAACCGCCGTTCAAAGCGCTTCTGAAAATCCTCGGCACCCGAGGCAGCCGTTCGCCGCGCCAGCGCCTGCACAAGCATGAGCAATTTTTTCGACCGGTGATTGACTTCACGCATCAGCAATTGCACTTGGCTCGTCCGCTCAGCGACCCGCACTTCAAGCTGCTCGTTCGCAACCCGCAGCTCCTCCATGGCCTCGCGCCGCTGCCGCGCCACAGCAGCCACGATAAGACCGGTCATTGCCGTGGCCGCGAGGAACAGCTGCACGACCAGATGAGACCGGCGAGCTCCCAATCCCGTTAGACCGAATGACCCCACTTGCAGACTCGTCAGACCGCCGATCAACGCCGTCAGCAGCAGCATACTCAGCACGGCCCCCGGAAATTCAAAGCGTGCCGCAGCCCAAAGCACGGGCAGCAGAAGCATGAACAAAACCGGTGTTTGACTTGAAATGGCGACGTAGCAGAGCGTCGATAGAACCAGCGCGATCAATACGATCTCCGCAACGGCCTCCAGGCGCGGCCATCGAAACGGCGCATTCCACAACTGCGCGGCGACCAGACTGAGCGGCAATGCGAGCAGGATCCCGGCGCTATCCCCCACCCACCAATGCTCCCAACTGACCGCGAATGCGCGTGAACGCACGGCCCAATCGAACGTCGCTGCAGCAGTTGCGCCGCAAGCCACAGCCAGCAGCACGATGAAACACATCGCCAAGACTTGCTCGACAGTCCTCAGCTGGTCCTGTTCAGGATTGACGCGTTGCAAGATGACGGCACAGAGAACGGCTTCGAAAGCGTTGATGGCGACATAGGTCAGAGCGATCCACAGCGGGTTGTGGAACCACAGCAGGTTTCCGGTCAATTCCGCCATCGCCGCAACGGCCGCAACGCGCGGCCAAGCCTGCCGCCCGGTGAGCAGCAGCATACCGATGTAAACGCCATTCGGGGGCCACAGGATAACGCTGATATCGGGTATCCGCCCAATCCAGAGGCCAGCCGCAATCGCGGCCATAAATGCCAAGTAGAAGAGGGCAAGCCGCCGAATGTCGAGGGCCGAACCAACGGTCCGCACGACTGCGGTCGAGTCCATCATGCTGCTCCAACTGGGCAGGCGCCGGAAATTTGCGAGATCACAGACCCGATACGGGCGCGTTCGATCCAGATCAACCGCAAATAGCAGGCGACAGTTAATGCTGAGGAGCGAGTGTCCCTCAAACGCGGCGAGCCTTCCCGATTTCTTGGAGCACGGTCTCTCCTGTCGTCACCTTCGGCAAGGCATTGAAATCAGCCGGCGCCGCAAGCGCGCGCTCAAGCCGGCGGTGAAACTCGTTGCGATCGATCTCGATTGTCCCGAATTGCCGCAAATGCTCTGTCACGAACTGGCAGTCGAGCAGCGTGAACCCGCCGGCAATCAGCCGCCCGACGAGATGGACGAGCGCTACCTTGCTCGCATCGGTCTCGTAGGAGAACATGCTCTCGCCAAAAAATGCCGACCCGAGCGCCACCCCGTAAAGCCCACCGACGAGTTTGCCGTGTTGCCAGCATTCGACGGTATGGCAGTGCCCAAGATCGTAGAGATCGAAATAGAGCTTGCGGATCTTGTCGTTGATCCAGGTCGTTTCACGCCCGGCGCGGGCTGCGCCGCAACCACCGATGACCCCGAAGAAGTCGGTATCGATCCGAACCTCGAACTTGTCCTGACGCACCGTCCGCGCCAGCCGCTTGGCCACGTGCACGGCGTCGAGCGGCAACACGCCGCGCGCCTGCGGCTCGATCCAATAGAGCGCCGGATCGTCGGCCGCCTCGGCCATGGGAAAGATTCCACACGCATAGGCCTTCAGCAGGACCTGCGGCGTAATCTCGATAACGATGTCGTCGCGCGTCGTCATGAAACCGGCGCTTACCTCGCTCTCCGGCGCACATCCGCGTCGCACACCAAGCTATGCCACACCGCTTACCGTCGAGACCCAATGAATTGTCAACGGGTTCCAACATGCCATCGTTTATGGCCGAACAACGGCGGGCTCAAAACACATAGCTTTCACACCAGCGAATTCAACCCCTTATCGCTGGTATTGATGACTGGCCTCCAAGGCTGGCCTCCAAGGCTGGCCTCCACGTCAGGCCACCAGGTCTGGCCTCTATCCCTGGCCGATCAACGCCAGCCACTCGTCCTCGGTCAACACCGTGACACCCAGCTCCTGGGCTTTGTCGAGCTTCGATCCGGCATCGGCGCCCGCAACGACGTAGTCGGTCTTCTTCGAGACCGATCCCGCAACCTTGGCACCGAACCGCTCGGCTTGCGCCTTTGCCTCAGGCCGCGACATCCGCGTCAGTGTCCCGGTAAAGACGACGGTCTTGCCCGTGACCGGCGACGCCACCGCCCGCGGCGTCTCGAAAGCCGAGACCTCGATCTGCCGCAGCAGATCATCCACCGCTTCGGTATTGTGGGGCTCGTCGAAGAACGCGATCAACGCATCGGCGGCGACGGGTCCGATATCGCTCAACCCAGCGAAGGCGCGATAGTCCTCACCAGGCAATTGATCCGCCGCCCGGCGCGCCGCAGCTAGGCACTCCTCGACCGTGGCAAAGCTCTGCGCCAGAACATCGGCGGCCGATGCCCGCAGTCCTTTGACCGCGGAAACCAACGCCGCAAAGCTATTGGGACGATGCGCGAAGAGATCGCCGCCGTGGGCCGCGTGCGTCTTCGCGTATTGCATCAGCGTCTCCGCCGACTTCGGCCCGAGCCCCTTGAGATGTGTGAGCCGCAGATAGTCGGGGCCTGGCGCTTGCTTGCTCGCCGCAACGACCGCCTCGCGGAAAGCCTCGTATGTCCCGAAAGCCTTCGCCAAGGCCTTCGCCGTCGTCTCACCAACATGGCGGATGCCGAGCGCAAACAAGAAGCGATCGAGCGAAATCGTGCGCCGCGCCTCGATCGCCTGGAACAGCTTCTCCACGGACCGTTTGCCGTAGCCGTCCCGCGTCGCGAGCGGTAGATTGCTTTTCGTGTCGCGTGCGGCGAGGGTGAAGATATCAGCTGGCCGTTTGATCAAGTCCTCGTCGAAGAACATATAGATGCGCTCTTCGCCGAGCCCTTCGATATCGAACGCGTTGCGCGACACGAAATGGCGCAACCGTTCCTTGGCCTGCGCCGCACACGTGAGACCACCCGTGCACCGCCGCACCACGTCTTCGCCCGTCTCGTCCTCGTCGCGCACCGCCGCCGACCCGCACACCGGACACGTCGCCGGGAAATGATACGGTTTCGCGCCATGCGGCCGCTTCTCTTTGACGACCTCGACCACTTGCGGAATAACGTCGCCCGCGCGCTGGACGACGACCGTGTCGCCGACCCGGATATCCTTGCGCGCAATCTCGTCTTCGTTGTGCAGCGTCGCATTCGAGACGACGACACCGCCGACCGTAACGGGCTTCAGTTTCGCGACTGGCGTCAGCGCACCCGTCCGGCCCACCTGGATCTCGATCGCCTCGAGCACCGTCATCGCCTGTTCGGCCGGAAATTTATGCGCAATGGCCCAGCGCGGCGAGCGGGAGATGAAGCCGAGCCGCTGCTGGTAGTCGAGCCGCTCCACTTTGTAGACGACACCATCGATATCGTAGCCGAGGCTTGAGCGCCGCTCGCCTGTTCTGCGGTAGTAGGCGAGCAGGTCGTCAGCCGAGTGACACGTATTCATCAGCGGATTGGTGGGCAGACCCCACGACTTGAACGCGTGCACAACCCCGCTCTGCGTGTCGGCCGGTAGCTCCGACGCCTCGCCCCAGGTGTACGCAAAAAAACGCAGCGGCCGGCTGGCGGTGATCCGGCTGTCGAGTTGGCGCAACGAGCCCGCTGCCGCATTGCGCGGATTTGCGAAAACCTTCTCTCCGGCTGCCTCCTGCGCGGCGTTGAGAGCCCTGAAGTCCTCGTGCCCAAGATAGATTTCGCCTCGGATATCGATCCGCTCCGGAATTGCCTTGCCCTTGAGAACGTGCGGTATCTCGCGGATCGTCATCACGTTCCGCGTCACGTCCTCGCCCTCGGCCCCATCGCCGCGCGTCGCCGCCCATTTCAATCGCCCGCTTTCATACCGGATCGAAATCGAAAGCCCGTCGATCTTAGGCTCGGCGGTGAACTGAACCTCTGCGCTCGAAGGCAGGTTCAAAAACCGCCTCACCCGATCGCAGAAGTCCGCGACATCCACGTCCTCAAACGCATTCGACAGCGACAGCATCGGCACGTCGTGCCGGATTTTCCCGAACGCCTCGACCGGCGCCGCGCCGACCCGCTTCGTCGGACTGTCAGGCAGAACGAGATCCGGGAAGCGGGCTTCTAACGCGCTCAGTCGCTGACGCAAGGCATCGTACGCCGCATCCGAGATCTCCGGCGCGTCCTGGCGGTAATAAAGCGCGTCGTGATGCGCGATCTCAACAACGAGTTGCGCGATTTCAGCCTTCGCCTCCGCCGCGCCCAGTTTGTCGACAGGTACCGACCTCGCCTTCCCACTCATCGCTCGCCCTGCTGTTCCCGCCGCGACACTCGTTCGCCGCAGCCGAGTTAGGGCCGAGTGCCGTAGCCCTCGTCAAGGGGCACGGCTTAGCTTGCAACAATCACGTTTGCTTGGAACAGCGCGTCGCGCTGCGGGGACCCGGAAAACGCACTCCCCTCCTCGAACCACGACTTCGGCGCCGGCGTCCCCCAAAGCGTTTGCCGCCGCGGATCGCGCAACGACCAGCGGATCGGCTCATGGTCGGGGTCCATGGTCTGATAGTCGCTGGTGTAGAGTTCGATGCGATGACCGTCCGGGTCACGCACATAGAGGAAGAACGCGTTGGAGATGCCGTGCCGGCCGGGCCCGCGCTCCATGTTTGCAAGGAAACCCGTCGTCGCCATCAGGTCGCAGAGATGGATGATATTGAGCGCAGTCGGGACCCAATAGGCGAAATGATGCAGCCGTGGCCCACGGCCGTTCGTGAACGCGAGGTCGTGAACGTTGCCCTTGCGGTGCATCCAGCCTGCGGCGATCCGGCCGTTCGGACCATCTTCCTCGGCGTACTCGGTAAGCCTGAACCCGAGTGCCGAGTAGAAATCCAGTGAGCCTTGAACGTCAGGGGCAAAGACATTGAAATGATCGAGCCGTTGCGGCTGCACGCCGCGATAGTGCGCATACTTCTGGAGCAGGATCTCGCGCTTTTCCATCTTGTGATAGAGTTCGAGCGTGAGCCCGAACGGATCGGTCGCCCGAAGCGTCCGCCCCTGATAGGGCCGCTCCACGAATACCGCGGGCAACCCCTTCGACTTGTAGTAGTGGGCCGCCTTGTCGAGATCGTCTTCACTGGCGACCTTGAAACCGATCGCGCCGCATTCCCCGGCCGCGGACGTCAGCAGCACCACGGAATGGTGCTGCCGCTCCTCCACCCCCCGCAGATAAACAGCGTCTGTTGCGCTGTCTTCGACATGAAGGCCGAGGGTGTCAGCGTAGAAGTCTCGCGACTTGGCCAGATCGGCAACGCCGAGCACGACGTGGCTGCAGCGCACGATGTTGAATGGCGGATCGAATACGTGCTTCGGCGCTGGCATCAGCCCCCTCCCTCTCGCTCACTTTTTGGCCAAGTGTGCCGGATGCACCAGGCGCCGACAACCGGCAAAGCGCCACCGTCCGTGCGGAGCCCAGAAATGGCAGAGTTGCAGCCACCCTTCGGTGCATAGCTGCGTTGTGCCACGAAGAAACATTTGGGCTTTTCCGTTGTTGGTGTTATGTCACACCCGCTTCAAGCTGGGCGACTACTCTTTGAACGAGCCTCCCTATGGGTTGGCTGGGACGGTGGCTTTGTCGCTCCAGATTAGATTTCACCCCGAGCAGGATGACGTATGAGCGGATTTAAGTTTCAAGACCACAACGATCGCCGCGAAGCGGCTACCAAAGCCAAACAAGCTCTTCTAGAGCGTTTCAAGAGCCGGATTGGCCCCGGTCACCCGGAATTCGAGAAGATGCAGGCCGAACGCGTCCGCCTCGCCGCCGAGCGCGAGGAACGTCAGCGCATCGCTAAAGAAGAGAAAATCCGCCGGGAAGCCGAGGCAAAGGCCGCAGCCGCCGCTGCCGAAGAAATGCGCCTCAAGGCCGAGCGTACGGCTTATCTCGCCAAAATGGCGGCAGAAAAGGAAATGCTGGCGCAGCAGAAATCGGCGCGCGACGCACGCTATGCCGCGCGCAAGGCTCGCAAGAAGTCTACCGCTGCTTGATCGTCTTGCCACCTTATGACCAATGTGACCCGGATGCCTCGCAGGCACCCGGGTTTTTCTTTGCGCTCCGAGCACTCACCGTGTCGCCATGCCGCGTGATCAAACACCCCTAGCGCCGCCCTCCCTTTGGGTCACCCGGTGGCTAGCCGCCATACCGCCGGGCGGTGCGCTCCTGGATGTCGCCTGCGGGCGCGGCCGCCACATCGGATTGGCGATTGAGCATGGGTACACCGTCACCGCCGTCGATCGCGACCTCAAGGCAACCGGCTTTCACGGTAACGCCGCCGTCGAACTGATCGAAGCCGATTTGGAAATGCCTGCCGGCTGGCCGCTCGGCGATAGGCGATTCGATGGCGTCATCGTCACGAATTACCTACACCGTCCGATCCTGCCTGACATCGTCGCGGCAGTCGGGCCGGCCGGCGCACTGATCTACGAAACGTTTTCGGCCGGCAACGAAGCGCTCGGCCGTCCGCGCAATCCGGACTTCCTCCTTCGCCCTGGTGAGCTGTTGGCAGCGGTAGCGAACCGGCTCACACCGCTCGCGTTCGAGACTGTGCGTCTGTCAGACCCTGACCGTCTGGTTCAGCATCTCGTCGCCGTTGGGCCGCGCCACCGCTGGCTTCAAGACCCGTCGAGCCAGCCAACACTTTGAAACAGGAAAGAAAAAAGGCCGGGCACTGGGCCCGGCCTGTTAGTTTTGCCCATCAAGGATGGGCGTGAAGGCGTCAAAGGGAGGGAACTGCCTTCATGCTGTCCGTCACAGCGATATCTACATGCGTCGCATGCTGCTCGTCATCAACCGGACTGGGCGCATGCGAGCAGTGCGACGCCCGCATACCCCACCCCTAACACATTGACTCGTCGCACAATTTAGCCAAACGCGCGCCGCGACAGCGATTGCATATCTGGCCCGCACTGAGCGTCGAACCGCAGGATGTAATCCCCCGTCGCCTCAGCCTTGAGCGGAATCGGGCTTGCCGGTGCTGCCGGCAGCGGACGAAGCGCTTCGCGCGCCGCCGTCCTCACGCCGCTCAGACCGCTGACCTTGCGGCCGCTCGCCACGGCCCGACCGGTCTTCCCACGGCTTTTTGAAGCCGCCGCCCTGGCCTGAACCCTGACCGAAGCCGCCGCTCTTGAAGGGGCGGCGCTCGCCGCCCTGCGGACGGTCGCTGCGGTTAGCGCGGTCGCCACGCTGCTCGAACGGACGCCCACCGCCAGCATGCTGCGGCCGGCGCTGCCCGTCCCGCTCAGGCCGCGGTCCACGCTCCCTGAAGTCACCACGCGGCGCACCCGTCCGGTCGCCCTCCCGGCGAGCAGGCCGCGGCGCATCACCGGATGCCGTCCGGCGATCGCCGTCAGCCTTCCAGCGCGGACGTTCGCTCGGCGAACCACTGTTGTCACGGGGTTTAAAATCGCCGCGCGGACGCTCGGCGCGATCACCGCCGCGATCGCCGCCACGCGGGCCAAATGGCTTGCGGTCGCCCTGCGGACGGCCACGCTGTTCTCCACGCGCTTCGAACGGACGGTCACGACGCTCGTGGCGCGAGTCCGACGCCCCGGCGCCTTCCGGACGGTCACGGCGCGGGCCGTCGCCGTGCGGACGCGGACGGTCACCGAACGGGCGGTCCGACCGGGGCCGATCGCCACCGCGGAAGCCACCGCCTTGCGGACGGTCACCGCGATCACCGCGGAACGCCGGTCGTTCACCACCCCGCCCCTCGCGCGCCTGGAACGGGCGGCCGCCTTCACGGCGCTCGCCACCACCGCCATGCGGACGGCGATCACCGCCACCCGGACCGCGAGCCTCACCACGCGGACGCTCACCGCGATCATGCGGCGGACGCCCCGCACCTTCCGGCTTGGCTTCCGGCAAGCGATTGTGACGGCGTCCCTGCGGAATCCTCGCCGTGCCGCGCTTGAAGTGCGGCGCATCCTCTTCGCTGCGCGGAACGTGTTTCGGTTCGGGCAGGTTGGCGAAGGCTTCGATGCCTTCGACCTTGCCGCCGTCCTTGATCACCTGTCGCGTCAGGCGCTCGATATCGCGCAGATAGGGCTTTTCGTCCGGCGCACACAGCGCAATGGCGATCCCGGTCGCGCCGGCACGGGCCGTGCGGCCGATACGATGGACGTAGCTCTCGGGAATGTTCGGCAGCTCGTAGTTGATGACATGCGTGATGTCGTCGATGTCGATGCCGCGCGCAGCAATATCTGTTGCGACGAGCACGCGCGTACGTCCCGAACGGAACGCTTCGAGCGCATCCTGCCGCGCATTCTGGCTCTTGTTGCCATGAATGGCGTGAGACGGAATGTTCGCCGCCTGCAAACCGCGCGAAACACGGTCGGCGCCGCGCTTGGTGCGCGCGAACACGATGACGCGCTGCATCGCCGTATCCTGCAGCAGCGCGACGAGCGCCGCCCGCTTCTGGCCAGCGGTCACGTAGTGCACCCGCTGTTCGATACGGTCGACGGTCTTGCCGGCGCGCGCGATTTCGACGCGCACCGGATTGTGCAGCGCCTCGCCCGCGAGCTTGGCGATGTCGTCGGGCATCGTCGCCGAGAACATCAGGGTCTGGCGCGCTTTCGGCACCAGCTTCACGATTTTGCGCACGTCATGGATGAAGCCCATGTCGAGCATGCGGTCGGCTTCGTCGAGAATGAGCTGCGTCACCTGATCGAGCCGCACGTGACGCGTGTCGATGAGATCGAGCAGGCGGCCGGGCGTCGCGACGACGATGTCGACGCCGCGCTCCATCGCCCGCATCTGCGGACGCGAGCCGACGCCGCCATAGATGACGGTATGGCTGAGTTCGAGATTCTTGCCGTAGACGGCAATGCTCTCACCGATCTGGATGGCGAGTTCGCGCGTCGGCGCCAGGATCAGCGCACGGCAGGTCCGCGGCGCCGGGCGGCCCGGAACGGCAGCAAGGCGGTGCAGCAGCGGCAGCGCGAACGCCGCCGTCTTGCCGGTCCCCGTCTCGGCGAGGCCGAGCAGGTCGCGTCCGGCGAGCACGGGCGGAATCGCCTGTGCTTGGATAGGAGTCGGCGTCGTATAGCCGGCCTCGGCCAGCGCCTGCATGAGGGGCGCAGCCAGGTTCAACGCCTCGAAGGACGTTGCAGAAACAGTATTGGTCATAAAGCTCCAAGCCGGTACGGCCTCTACGCAGCGCGCAGACGGACCCGTCCGGTCTCATCGCGACTGCCGGGCGCACGCCCTCGGCATCGAAGTTTTCAGGATTGGGTCCCGGGAGAAGACGCTGGACGTCGGGTCGTGGCCAATGGCTGGCCGCTTGGACCTGACGCGGAAAGCGCTATCGCGCGCTCGCGGGTCAATGGATGCGCCGTCTATGACCCAATTCGCGCGATCCGTCAAATCATTTCGCAGATGCGAGATAGCGGGAAACCGGCACCAGACTTCCAAACACTCACCAATCGACCGCCACGGCCGCCAGCACCGTCAACAAATGACACCGCCTTCAGCACGTGCTGCCATTTACACCAGGCGCGGCAATAGCGCGGCCACCGCATCCGCGGCGATGCTGTCGCCACTCATCGCGGACGTGCCGTTGCAGGCCAGGATCGCAGCCAAACGCGGATGCTGCTGATCGACGACGGGCAGTCGGCTCGGCGTGCGGAAGATGACGCATGGCTTTGACGTGAACGACAGGAATGGCACGGCCGGAAACAGCGATCGCAACACATCCGCTTGTGCGGCGATGTCGCCTGCATCAGCTTGCGTGTCACCGCGCATCCAAGCCTGGATCGCGCCAAGATCCGTCAGCTCCCGGTCAGACGAGGCGTTGGACCCAAGCTTGAAGTACCAGCGGCCGTCCGGATACTGCACCGGCGGCACCATGTAGATATCCGCGATCGGTGCACCCGCGATGTCATAGCTCAGCGTGGGCAGACGCGAGAGGCGCACGCCGTCGGCCGCCGAGACCTCAGCGAGGGTCACAAGTTCGTTCTTGACGTAGATATTCGGGCGCTGCGGCAGGAGGTCGAAGCAGGCCGCAAACGAGCCGACCGTGACGAGCACATGAGAGGCCGTGTACGTGGCGCCGTCGCGGGTCGTCATCGTAACGCGCTCTGACGATGGCGTGCAGCGCGTCACAATCGCCCGTTCCAGCACGGCACCGGCGGCGACGGCGAGTTTCTGTTGAGCAGCAATCAACCGGCGTGGGTCGATGTGCCCGGCTGGAGGCCCCTGATAAGTCGCAAACGTCCCGCCCGGCAGAGCGAGTTCAGGATAGAGCGTTGCAAGCTCGCGCGGATCATCAATGCGGCGAAACCGCGGGCCGAATTCGCGCTCGATCTCGTCGCGCACACCGGACTTGGCATCGTTGGCATTCTGGGCGGGCGTGATCGTGAGCGCGCCGACCGGCGTATAGAAGCGCATGCCACTGCGTTGTTCGAGTGTGGGATAAAGCTTCATCGCCCGGTCGGCCAGCCGCGCCCAGACGATGTTGCGCTCACTATGCCGGACAAGGCGGCCGCTGTCATAGTGGCTCGCAAAAACACCGTCGTGTTGCGCGTGGTCGGCAGGCTCCGCCGGCCCGACCAGCAGCACGCGCTGGCCTGCTTCGGCAAGATAGCGCGCCGCCGCGCTGCCAATGATGCCCGCCCCAATCACCGCAACGTCGAACATGTGCCCTCCGCATCTCTGCTCCACATGTACCTATCAAGAGGACCACAGTAGAGCCACCCCCTGACGCGAACGGCCCGCAGCCGAAAGTAATGGCACGGCAGTTTTTTTTGGATCTTCAATTAGAGTTGGGCTCAGGAAGAAATGGGGAGGCATACGAGTATTGGGAGCTGAGCGACTCGACCGGGTGAGAAAGAGACCTCCGCAGAACATTCGATAAGTGATCGCTTCGGGTTATTCGGGTCACATCGCACCTGCTCCCATGTGCCCCCCTCAATACCTGATCACCGGCGCCAGCCCCTTCGCGCCCGGTCCAAATATCTCCGCCATACGCTGCGGCGCCTCGTCGAACGCGATTTCCTCGCCGACCAGCGCATCGAGCGCCGGATTGTCGAGCAACCTGAGCGCCGCCGTCATCCGCCGCCCATAGTTCCAGCGCGGACGCCGCCCCGGCGACACCTGCCCCACTTGCGAGGAGATCAGCTTGAGCCGCCGCGAATGGAACGGCCCGCCGAGCGAGACCTTGACCGGCTTGTCGCCGTACCAAGACAACTCGACGACCGTACCCTCCATCCCCGCGCAATCGAGCGCCAGATTGAGGCCCGCCTCGTTGACGGAGGTGTGAAAGACCACGTCGGCATCGAGATACGGCGTTCCGCTCGACGCCTTGGCGATAGCCGCCTTCACTTCAGCGGCGGGCACGAACGTCGCGCCAAAGCTCTCGACCGCCCCTCGCCGCGTCTCCTCGACGTCGACGACGGTCACTTCCGCCCCCGGCAGCCGCGCCGCGATGGACGCGACCATCAAGCCGACGACACCCGCACCGACGATGACGATCCGGTCGCCCGGTCCCGCCCCTGAATCCCAGATGGCATTGAGCGCCGTCTCGGCATTGGCAGCCAGCGTCGCCCGCTTCGCCGGAATGCCCTCCGGCACCGCAATGACCATGCCGGCAGGCGCGTTGAACACATCCTGGTGCGGATGCAGGCAGAACACTGTCTTACCCTGCAGCGCCCCCGGTCCGATATCCACCGTGCCAACGGCGCAATACCCGTACTTCACCGGAAACGGAAAGTTCCCCTCCTGCAGCGGCGCGCGCATGCGGTCGTATTCGGACGGGCCGACCTGCCCCGAAAAAATCAACCGCTCTGTCCCCCGGCTGATGCCCGAATAGAGCGCCTTGACCCGCACCTGATCTGGCGACGGCACCGGCAGTTGCTGCGGCCGAAGCTCAGCGACGCCCTGTTTCGCGTACCAGATGGCCCGCGCAACAACGATTTTGCCCGTCGAACGGCGAGTGGTCATGGGAGGCTCCGGAGTTGACCGCGAGGGTGCATCGGCCAATCCGCCGCGCCTGTCAATTCGCGAGCCCTCAAAGCCGCCGTCAGTGCAGTCGCGTGCACCACCCCCGCGTTTCGGGAAACTGCGGCGGCACCGCACCGTGCGCACCGACGAGCCGGTCGGTGTCGTCGCCGGTCGCCTCGTCGAACGACCGCTCGATGATCGCCACACCTGGAAACTGTTGCGCGATCTGGTGCGCGACAAACCGCGCTTGTTCGAGCGCGTCGAAGACAAAGAACTGGCGCGTACCGATCGACTGACCGCTGCGCACGAAGGGAACGACGATGAAAGTTGGCTTCATTGGTCCGGTTGAAAATCTGCTGCACTCTTCAAAAATCGACGGCGGAGGGAGGTGTCCCTCGCTCCGCCATCTGTCACGGATCAGAAATCCATGCCGCCGACCGGCATCGCCGGCGCTGTGGCCTTCTTCGGCTTTTCAGCGATCATGGCTTCCGTCGTGATGAGAAGTGAGGCGACGGACGCCGCATCCTGCAAGGCAGTCCGCACCACCTTGGTCGGGTCGATGATCCCCTTGGCGATCATGTCGCCGTACTCTCCCGTCTGGGCATCGTAGCCGAACGTGGGCGACGGCGATTCGAGGATCTTGCCGACAATGACCGAGCCGTCCACACCGGCGTTCTGGGCGATCTGCCGCGCAGGTGATTGGATCGCGCGGCGAACGATGTTGATGCCGACCTTCTGGTCGTCGTTGGCATGATTGAGCCCATCGAGCGACGTCAACGCTTTTAAAAGCGCGACGCCCCCGCCCGGCACGATGCCTTCTTCCACAGCCGCGCGGGTTGCATGCAGCGCATCGTCGACGCGGTCCTTGCGCTCCTTCACCTCGATCTCGGTCGCGCCCCCGACCTTGATCACAGCAACGCCGCCCGCAAGCTTGGCCAACCGCTCCTGCAGTTTCTCGCGGTCGTAGTCGGACGTCGTCTCTTCGATCTGCTGCTTGATCTGCTTCACACGCGCTTCGATGTCGGACTTCTTGCCGTGTCCGTCCACGATCGTCGTGTTGTCCTTGTCGATCGTCACCTTCTTGGCGCGGCCGAGCATGCCGAGCGTGACGGTCTCGAGCTTGATGCCGAGATCTTCCGAGATCACGTTGCCGCCCGAAAGCACGGCGATGTCTTCCAGCATCGCCTTGCGGCGATCGCCAAAGCCGGGTGCCTTGACCGCAGCGACTTTCAATCCGCCCCGCAGCTTGTTGACGACGAGTGTCGCGAGCGCCTCGTTCTCGACCTCCTCCGCGATGATCAGCAACGGCTTGCCGGTCTGAACAACAGCCTCGAGCACCGGCAGCATCGGCTGCAGGTTCGACAGCTTCTTTTCGTGGATCAGAAGATACGGATCGTCCAACTCCACCGTCATCTTTTCGGGATTGGTCACGAAGTAAGGCGAGATGTAGCCGCGGTCGAACTGCATACCTTCGACAACGTCGAGTTCCGTCTCGAGGCTCTTCGCCTCCTCCACGGTGATGACGCCTTCCTTGCCGACCTTCTCCATGGCCGACGCGATCATCTTGCCGATCTCGGCATCACCGTTGGCCGATATCGTTCCAACCTGAGCCACTTCGCTATTGTTCGCGACGGGCCGCGACTGCGACTTGAGATTTGAAACCACCGCCTGAACGGCGAGATCGATGCCGCGCTTCAGATCCATCGGATTGGCGCCGGCAGCAACCGATCGGGCACCTTCTCTAACGATCGCTTGAGCAAGCACCGTTGCCGTCGTTGTCCCGTCACCAGCCAGATCGTTGGTCTTCGAGGCGACCTCGCGCAGCATCTGCGCACCCATATTCTCGAACTTGTCCTCGAGTTCGATCTCCTTTGCGACGGAGACACCGTCCTTCGTCGTACGTGGCAGACCGAACTTCTTTTCGATCACGACGTTGCGGCCTTTGGGGCCCAACGTGACCTTGACGGCATCGGCGAGAATATCGACGCCGCGCAGCATCTTCTCACGGGCATCGAACGAGAATTTCACGTCCTTGGCAGACATTCAGTCAGTCTCCATTTGGCGAGGCCCGACGGCGTACAGTCATGCAGCCACCTGCCCAGCGGGTGCGGCGCGGGTCCTGTCGGGCGATAATGTTCGAAGTGGATGTGGATCTCGATGGGATCAGGCGGCGCGCTTCATCACCTTCTCGGCGTCGAGCACGCCCATGATGTCGCTTTCCTTCATGATCAATAGCTCCTCGCCATCGATCTTCACTTCCGTCCCGGACCACTTTCCAAAAAGAACGATGTCGCCGGCTTTCACGTCGAGTGCGATGAGGCGTCCGTTCTCGTCACGAGCGCCCGGACCGACGGCGATCACTTCGCCTTGCTGCGGCTTCTCCTGGGCGGTGTCTGGAATGATGATGCCGCCAGCCGACTTCTGTTCGGCGGTGATGCGGCGCACGACGACGCGGTCATGCAGGGGGCGAAACGTCATCGGTCGAACCTCCTTAATTTGCCCTAACCGGCGATGTGGACTACGCGGGCGGCCCAAAATGGCACCGCGCCGCGACGGTGGATTTTGGATTTGCGATTTTGGCTTTCAAGGGGGGAAGCCAATTTTTTGCATCGACCATGCAACGCGTTGAAAGAACGCAATAATTACGGCGAAATGCAGCCGCACCATGCCACGTGCAGCCCGCCTCGGACGCCGGCCCCGGTTTAGCCGCATCTCCCGTTCATGACGCATTCAGTGCCGCCGTGGTGACTAGCGACGGATTGTACCGGGCGCGCTGCCCGGCAGGGCCAACACGGGGGTCAAGACCACAAATGGCGTTCTGACGCGCATTTTGCGCGACCACCCACTTGCGATCGCCCCCATTCTGTTACAGGTGTTCCACCCCCAATGACCGACACGTTTACCGCGACACCTTCGCTCGGCCGAAAACACCCGATGATGCAGACGACCCCTACCGGACTTCAGTCCGTGGCCGACCTTGCCTTCCGCCGCCGCCTCGTGCTCGGCCTCAACGTCGTGACCTGGCTCGCCATGATGGTTCTGGCGGCCCGCGTCCTCGGCCATGGCGGCTGGAGCCTCGTAGACGTCGTCATGTTCGTCTGCTTCGCGGTCGGCACGCCCTGGGCCGTCCTCGGCTTCTGGAACGCTTTGATAGGCCTATGGCTGCTCCACTTCCACAAGGACCCGATGGCGGAAGTCGCGCCTTTCGCCGCCGCGGGTGATGCGCCAACGCCGATCAAGACCAAGACGGCCATCTTCATGACCGTCCGCAACGAGGACCCGACCCGCGCCATCCACCGACTCAAGACCGTCAAGGCGAGCGTCGAGGCGACCGGTCAGGGCGAGGCCTTCTCCTACTTCATTCTGTCCGACACCAACGACGAGGCCGTCGCGGCCGTCGAGCAAAAGGCGTTCGACGACTGGAAAGCCACCGACGCGACGCCTGACAAGCTCACCTACCGCCGCCGCACCGACAACAAGGGCTACAAGGCCGGCAACGTCCGCGACTTCTGCGAACGCTGGGGCCGCGATTTCGAGCTGATGCTCCCCCTCGATGCCGACAGCGTCATGAGCGGCGACGCCATCGTCAAACTCGTGCGCATGATGCAGGCGCACCCGAAGATCGGCATCCTCCAGTCGCTCGTCGTCGGTATGCCCTCGCAATCCGCTTTCGCCCGCATCTTCCAGTTCGGCATGCGCCACGGCATGCGCTCCTACACCATGGGTCAGTCCTGGTGGGTCGGCGACTGCGGCCCGTTCTGGGGCCACAATGCCGTCGTCCGTATCAAGCCGTTCTACGAGCAGTGCGATCTGCCGATCCTGAAGGGCGGTCCGCCGCTCGGCGGCCACGTACTCAGCCACGATCAGGTCGAAGCGACGTTCATGCGCCGCGCCGGCTACGAAGTCCGCGTGCTTCCGGTCGAGAACGGCTCTTGGGAAGAAAACCCGCCGACGATGCTCGACTTCGCCAAGCGCGACGTCCGCTGGTGCCAAGGCAACATGCAATACGTCAAGCTGCTCGACACGCCCGGCCTCTACGCCATGAGCCGCTTCCAGCTCGTCTGGGCGATTCTGATGTTCCTCGGCATCCCCGCCTGGACGCTGATGATCGCGCTGCTGCCGCTCGCCGCCTGGCAGGCCCAAGGCATCGCCAACTATCCAAAGGGGCTCGCGATCTTCCTCTACGTCATGTTCTTCGTGATGTACTTGATGCCGAAGATCGCCGGCTTGATCGACGCCGTCATGACCAAGGGCGGTATGGCCCGCTACGGCGGCCCGGTCAGGTTCTTCGCCTCCGCCGCACTCGAACTCGTCTTCTCGTTCCTCCAGGGCGCCGTATCGACCATTCGCACCACGATTTTCATGATCGGCTTGGCGTTCGGCAAGTCTGTCACCTGGGGCGGCCAGTCCCGCGACGCCTACGGCATCTCGTTCCTGACAGCGGCGCAGAATCTCTGGCCGCAGACGCTGTTCGGCGTAATCGTGTGTGGGCTGCTGTTGATGATCAATCCGGCAGTGTTCTGGTGGAGCCTGCCGCTGACGGCCGGTTACATTCTCGCGATCCCGTTCGCGGTGATCACGGCTTCCCCAGCCCTCGGCCGTCTGTTCGTCAAGCTCGGCCTGTCGGGCATCCCCGAAGACTTCGACCCGCCAAAGGAAGTCACGGCCGTCTTGCAGCGCTGAACCTGCACGTCTCC
>JAPXTA010000115.1:0-16819 GCA_033812735.1 Hyphomicrobiaceae bacterium
CCAAGCGGGTCCCGAGCGAGAGAAGCGCGACCTTGGTGCCCTCCCTGATGATGCGGCCTTTGCCGATTTCCAGCGGGATGCCGACCGGCGGCATCTCGATGCCGACGCCTTCGCCGCGCGGATAGCGGAAGGCACTCGGACGGTCGTCGATGGCGACCGCGGTTGCAACCATGTGCTTCAATTCGGCTTCGTCGGCGGCAGCCATGATGATCATGTCGGGGAGGATGCCGAGGTACGCGACGTCGAAAGAGCCTGCATGGGTCGGGCCATCGGCGCCGACGAGACCGGCACGGTCGATGGCGAGGCGGACGGGCAGCTTCTGGATGGCAACGTCGTGGACGACCTGATCGTATGCGCGTTGGAGGAACGTCGAATAGATCGCGGCGAACGGCTTGAAGCCTTCAGAGGCGAGGCCGGCTGCGAACGTCACGGCATGCTGTTCGGCGATGCCGACGTCGAAGGTGCGCTCGGGGAACTCCTTGCCGAAGAGGTCGAGCCCGGTGCCTGATGGCATGGCGGCCGTGACGGCGACGATTTTAGGGTCCTTGCGTGCTTCCTGAATCAGACTGTCGGCGAACACGCGGGTGTAGGACGGCGCGTTTGGTTTCGGCTTCGCCTGCGCGCCGGTGATGACGTTGAACGTGTTGACGCCATGGTATTTGTCGGCGGCTGCCTCGGCGGGGGCGTAGCCCTTGCCCTTCTTGGTGACGACGTGAACGAGGATCGGGCCCTGGCGGGCGTCGCGGACGTTTTTCAGCACTGACAGCATGACATCGAGGTCGTGGCCGTCGATCGGGCCGACGTAGTAGAAGCCGAGCTCTTCGAAGAGTGTGCCGCCGGTCCAGTAGGTGCGGGTATATTCCTCGGCGCGGGCGGCGCGGCGCTCCCACTGTTTCGGCAGGCGCTGGGCGAGCTGCTTGCCGATTTCGCGAAGCTGCAGGTAGGTGCCGCTCGACGAGATGCGGGCAAGGTAACGCGAGAGAGCGCCGACAGGGGGCGCGATCGACATGTCGTTGTCATTGAGAATGACAATGAGGCGCTCGTTGCGGGCGCCAGCGTTGTTCATGGCCTCGTAGGCCATCCCAGCGCTCATGGCGCCATCGCCAATAACGGCGATGACGTTGTTGTCGCGGTTGTCGAGGTCGCGGGCGACCGCCATGCCGAGGCCAGCGGAGATCGATGTCGACGAATGGGCGGCGCCGAAGGGGTCGTATTTGCTCTCGGCGCGCTTGGTGAAGCCTGAGAGGCCGCCGCCCTGGCGCAAGGTCCGAATGCTGTCGCGGCGCTCGGTCAGGATCTTATGCGGGTAGGCTTGATGGCCGACGTCCCAGATCAGGCGGTCGTCCGGCGTGTTGAATACGTAGTGGAGGGCGACGGTCAGCTCTACGACGCCGAGGCCGGCGCCGAGGTGTCCACCCGTGACCGAGACGGCTGAAATCGTCTCCCGGCGCAGCTCGTCGGCAAGCTGAGGGAGGTCCTTTTCAGCGAGTTGACGAAGGTCGGCCGGGCATTTCACCTGGTCGAGCAGCGGGTATTTCTGGGAGCTTTCGCTCATTTTTGTCGCGCTCATGACATAGAACTCGATCCCGTCATTAGCGGAAAGGACGGAAGCCTGCATCCTGATTGTTGAAATCAGGAATAGTTTTTCCGCGCGGCGTGGTAGCCTGCAGAAACGTTATGCCATTCCGTCCGGATTGGATCAGCGATCGGTCAGCTGTTGGGATCGAACGGCTCGGCGCCCGTCGGCTCGCCGGACCGGTTGAGGGTCAGCTTCTCCACCTTCGCCTCAGCCTGCTTCAGCAGCCGGTCGCAGTGGTCGCGCAGGGCCTCGCCGCGTTCGTAGATGGCGATGCTTTCCTCGAGTTCGACATCGCCCCGCTCCAGGCGGCCGACGATCTGCTCCAGCTCCTTGAGCGCCCGCTCAAAGGTCATTTCTTTGATATCTTTATGATTCTTGGGTGCGGGAGGGGCAGGAGCGTTGGTTTGCATCGAAGCCTCGCGTCGTGGGTGGGCGGGGCGCTAGCGGCCACGCTGTGGCTAAGTACGTGCCACAACGGTCAGGCGAGCATCAGCCGGTTGACGTGCACCGCCACGGAGCGGGCGAGCGCCGTTAGGTTATAGCCCCCTTCCAGCATGGAGACGACCCGGCCGCCAGACTGTTTCTCGGCGATATCAACGAGTTTCTCGGTGGCCCAGGCGAAGTCGGCCTCCTTCAGGCGAAGGTTTGCCAGAGGGTCGTCCTCGTGGGCGTCGAAGCCGGCCGAGATGAAGACGATATCGGGCGCGAAATTGCGGAGCGAGGGGAGCACCCGCGATTCCATGGCCTCGCGGAATTGTTCGCCGCCATCGCCGGGACGAAGGGGCGCGTTGATGATGTTGCCGACGCCGGTCTCGTTGAGGGCGCCGGTGCCGGGATAGAGCGGCATCTGGTGGGTGGACGCCAGATAGAGGTCTTTGTCGGACCAGAAGATGTCTTGCGTGCCGTTGCCGTGGTGGACGTCGAAATCGACGACGGCGATGCGCTCGGCGCCGTGGCGTTTTCTCGCGTACATGCCCGCAATGGCGATGTTGGAGAAGATGCAGAAGCCCATGGCGCGCGTCGCCTCGGCGTGGTGGCCGCAGGGGCGGACCTGGCAAAAGGCGTTCTTGACGGTGCCGGCCATGACTTCATCGACCGCCATCATGCCGGCGCTGACGGCGCGAAGAGCGGCCTCCCAGGAGCCGGGCGACAGGACCGTATCGGGGTCGAGCCTGACGGGCTCCTCGCTCGGGCGCGGGCGAGAGGCTTTGATCTCGTCGATGTAGTGCTGGGGGTGGGCGAGGGCGATCGCTGCCTCGACGTCGTCGCGGAGAGGCGCTTCGACCCGCTTCAGGTCGTTGAAGAGGTCGTGTTCCAGCACCTTGTTGATCGCGCGCATCCGATCCGGGCGCTCGGGGTGGCCGGGGCCGGTGTCGTGGTCGAGGAAGCAGGGATGCGTGATCAGTAGGGTGGTCATGTTTGGCCGTGCGGGATGCGGGAGCGGTCAGGTCGACGCCAGTCTAAGCGCATTTCGGGCTACGGGCCAACGGTACGGCAGCGGCTACTTTCGAGGGGCGACTTTACTGCTGCCGCCCTGACTCGCCTGCGAGGGCTTGTTCCCCGGCGGCGCCGTTCGCAGGAGCGCTTTTACTTGCTCATTCTGCTTGCAGCTTGATTTCATCTTTGTGCATGCCTGATCAGTTTTGACGTCGTTTATCCTGATTGGCTCCTTTTTCTTTTCTTCCGCCAGAACGGGGTTCGTCATTGCGAATGGCAGGCTGCCTCGACCTATGACGGTGGCGGCGACCAGAAAAACTAAGGTCAAAGCGAACAATCTGAGAATAGCTGGTCTCGACATGGCGTGTTCCCGCTATCGAATTGGGACTGCGACAGCCTAATCTCATTTCGTCTGATGGGCCAACGGTACGATCTCGCAGGCCGGGTGAGCGCAACGGCTTTTCGAGGGCGATTCCTCCGATGTACGATCTGGGCGCTTCAACGCCGGGAGTCTCGACCATGGCCTCGCAAATAAGAACCGCCGCCGATTTCTACGAGCGCCATCCGATTTCGGCACAGATCATTTTGACGAAGCTCGAGGCGGCGCGCGGTCATCTCGACGGCTTGCGTCCAGAAGAGCTGTTTCCGTACGATCAGGACCACTATGGAGGCACGGCCGCGAACGATGCGCTCGCCAAATGCGCGCGGATTGGTGCGGGCTGCAAAGTCGTCGATCTCTGCGCTGGCCTCGGCGGTCCCGCCCGGTACATGGCTCATCGCTATGGCGCTCATGTCACGGGGGTCGAACTCACGCCGGCGCGGGTGGCGGGCGCGGCCGACTTGACCCGGTTGGTCGGACTAGACCAGCAGGTCCGGGTGATCGAGGGCAACGTCATGGCGCTGCCTTTGCCGGATGGAAGCCAGGATGCCGTCGTCAGCCAGGAAGCGCTGTTCCATGTGCCTGACATGGGAAAGGCGCTGAAGGAAGCCTACCGCGTGCTTAGGCCGGGCGGTCGCATCGCCTTCACGGATTGGATCGTCCACCAGCCGTTATCGGCGGCGGATCAGAAGCTTCTGTGGGACGGCATGGCGGCGGCGACGCTGATCGATATCGAGGGGCACGCCAAGTTGCTGCGCGATGCGGGCTTCGAGATCGAAGTTGTCGAAGACGAGACTGGGGCGTGGGGTGTGATCCTCGCCGAACGCTTGCGCATGTACCAGAAGCTGCGCGGCGAGGCCGAGGAAGCGAATACCCCGGCAGGCCACGACGATTTCTACAAATCGTATGTGCTGTTCGTCGGACTGGTTCAGCAGAAGATCATGGGCGGAGCGCGGTTTGCGGCTGTGAAACCAGGCTGAGACATCGCCGGGGCACTTAGGTGGCCAGCTTCGCGAGATCGACGTTGGCGCCGCAGAGGAGGACGCCGACGCGTTCGCCTGGCTTGGGTTTGTAGGCGCCGGAGACGAGTGCGGCGAGGGCGGCGGCGCCACCTGGTTCGCTCGCTATGCGGAAGTCGCGCCAGAGGCGGCGCTGGGTCGCGGTGATGGCGTCGTCATCGACGAGTGCAACGTGGTCGACCCACTTCGACGATATCTCGTAGACGAGGTTGCCGGCGGCCTTCGCACCGAGGCTGTCGGCGGCGATGCTATCGACGGTGACGTCGACGGGGCGGCCGGCTTCGAGGGCTGCGTGGAGCGCGCGGGAGTTCCGGGGTTCGACGCCAACGACCTTGACGCGGCGCTGCCACCACGCGGCCATACCGGAGATGAGGCCACCGCCACCGACCGCGACGAGCACGGTGTCGGGCCTGTCCGCGCCAGACTGTGCCTCCCATTCGCGGGCGAGCGTGCCTTGGCCTGTGATCGTGAGGGCGGTGTCGTAGGCGTGGACGGAGCGGGCACCCGATTGAGCGATGAAGGCGTTGCAGGCATCGAGCGCATCGTTGTAGCGGGCGCCGCCGACCCGGGCCTCGGCGCCGAACGACTTGATGGCCGCGATCTTGGCGGGGCTCGAGATTTCGGGGACGAAGATCGTCGCCTTGTGACCGAGGCTCTGGGCGGCGTAGGCGACGGCCGCTCCGTGGTTGCCGCCTGACGCTGCGGCGACGCCGGCCTTGGGAACATCGCCGTCGAGCAGATTGTTGAAGGCGCCGCGCGACTTGAAGGAGCCGGCGTGCTGGAGGAACTCGAGCTTCAGCTGGACGGGGCGATCGGTGCCGAACTCGTGCGGCGCGACGTCGAGAAGTGGCGTGCGGCGGATGTACGGCGTCACGCGCGCGGCGGCGGCCTCGATGTCGGATGGTGTCACGGGCATGGGGAATGGGTCCGGTCGCGGAGGTGGAACGGCAGAAGCATAGCACCGGGGGAACCGATCCGGCCACCTGTGGTGCGGCGATGCGAGGCATGCGGCGGACGATTGTGCCCGATGGGCGCGCGCGTGTAGGACTGTCGCCTCAGCATCGGACTGCGGGAAACGATCACGCGATGACGAATGTGCCGCAACGCCTGTCAGACCTGCCTCAGTCGCTGTGGGCCGCGGTGACGCCGCCGCTTGCAGGATTGACGCATCTCGAAGGCATGCTCCGCACCGATGTTCTCGTCATCGGGGCAGGCTTCACCGGGCTTTCGGCGGCGCTGCATCTCAGACGCATGGGTGCCGAGGTGATGGTGGTCGACGCGGTCGAGCCAGGCTATGGCGCGTCGGGGCGCAATAATGGCCAGGTCATTCCAACGCTGTCACGGGCCGATCCGGATATGCTGGCCGCGCGCCATGGTGAGACGGGGGAGCGCTTCGTCGGGTTGCTGCGGGACAGCGCGGACGGACTTTTCAAGCTCGTGGCCGAAGAGCGGATCGAGGCGGAGGCGGAGCAGACCGGTTGGGTGCAGCCGGTGCATTCGCCCGGCCGCATGAAGATAGCCGAACGGCGGGTGCGCGAGTGGAGTAAGCGCGGCGCGCCGGTTGCGTTGATCGACAAGGCGGCGATGGCGGCCAAGCTCGGCAGTGACGCGTGGCATGGTGGCTGGTGGAATCCGACCGGTGGACATGTCAATCCGCTAGCGCTCGCTAGAGGTATGGCGCGCGCAGTGATGGAGCGCGGCGGGCAGATCTTCAGTGACTCGCCTGTTCTCGCGCTCAATCGGGCGGCGCCGATGTGGGTCGCAACCCTGCCGTTCGCACGGGTGACGGCGCGCGCGGTCATCGTCGCGACGAATGCCTACACCGATGCGTTCGCGCATTTGCTGACGCCGGATATCGCACGGGAAGTCGTGCCGGTTCTATCGTGGCAGATGGCGACGGCGCCGATCAGCGAAAGCGCGCGCCGAGTGGTCATGCCGGAGCGCACTGCGGTGTCGGACACGCATGGCGAGCTCTATTTCATGCGTTACGATGCGCGCCACCGGCTGGTGACTGGTGGCGCGCTCGTCAATCCGCGTAACGGGGCCGCGCGGTTGAAGCCCTACATCGGCGCGCGCTTGCAGCGGCTGTTTCCGCATGTCGGCAACGTCAGCTTCGACTACGTCTGGAACGGATATGTCGGGATGACCACCGACTTCATGCCGCGGTTTCACGCGCTCGGGCCGGACGGCTACGCGTGGGTCGGCTGCAATGGGCGCGCGGTCGGTCTCTCGCTGGCGATCGGCCGGGAGTTCGCAAGAGCGGTCACGGGTGTAGCGCGGCGCGACCTGGCGCTGCCGTTCACCGCGCCCGAACCAGTGCGGTTTCACGCCGCCGCGCGAAGGGTGGCGCCGCTCATGCTGATGGAATACCGCCGTCGCGATCGGCGGGAGGTGTGACCGCCTTGGAGCGTGTGCCCTCGGCAACGAGTGCTGCGAATTGGGCTAGAATGAATGTGATGCCGAAGGCGGCGGCGAACCAGGCCGCGATAAGCGACCAACTGAGCGACGCCATCGTCGCAACCGTTGCGAAGGCGGCGAAAAGGTAGGGCTGATCTGCCTGATGCCGGCGCTTTATCCAGGAGATGATCGGTAGCACTGCGAGGGCCAACAGGACGGCGCCGACGAAGCCCAGTTCGTGCCACGTCTGAAGGAAGACGTTGTGCGAATGGACGTTCGTTCCCGGCGGAAATTCGACGCCGGGCTGAGTTGCCGCACTCGGGGGCTGCTGCTCGTCGAGATAACGTGTCGCAGCCAGGCCCAAGCCGAGCACAGGCGCCTTGAGTACGTTCTCGGCCGTCTGCCCCCAGATGAAGATGCGGTGGCGGCCGGAGTATTGAATGAACGAGGCCTTGTGCAGTTCGGCCGAATAGGCGGCGATACTGATGGGGACGACGGCGAGGGAAGCAAGCAGCCAGGATGCAATCGCGGTGCGTTGCGCAAGGCGCGCATCCAACTGCGCGATCATGAAAAGACCGGCACTCAGGGCCAGCGCGACCTTGGAGGTATCATGATCGGCCAACATGATCGTGAAAGCAAAGAACGCCACGGCTGCAGTGAGGGCTCGTTTGCGCCATGACGTATCGGCGTATCGGACTGAGATCAGCAGTGCCGGCCAGAACATCATCATGAGTACGGCCACGTTCTTCTTGATGAGATAGGGTGGCAAGAACAGCACCCAGTCGTTCTCGACGACGGTGCCGTCGCCGCGGGATCTCAGCGCGGGTAAGAGGCTCATGGTCAGACGGCGCAACGACATATTGGTGCGAGCTTCCCAGAGGACCAGGACTGTCGCGATGGCGACAGCCAAGACGAGGCCAATCGCCATTCTCTGCCTTGCATCGGATGCGACGCGGGGGGCGAGCGACGTGACCACGAAGGTGACGGCGAAAATGACGAAACACCAAACTGTGGCTGCAAGACCGATGCGTCTGTTCGGCGACCAGGCGAGGGAGGCCAGCATCCACACGATGAAGGCGAGGATCAAAGCCGCCATCAAATTGGTCTGCGAGTGATCGCCGTTTTGTCCGGGGACAGTCAGCGGCTGGCCATCGGCATGGCACCAAATGACGGGGGCAACGAGGCATGAGACCAGGATGCCCGGTGCGGTCTGAGGCGCCGCGACGTAGAGCAGGAAGGCCGACATCACGACCCACGCGGTCAGAGCAAGTAGCGTCCGACGTTCGAGGGTCAGCGGTCCAAGCATGATGTTCGTCGCCTGGGGGGCGGTTCTCACCGAACGTCCTTTCAGCGCGTTTAAATTACACTCGCGCATGCCAAAAATAAGTGTTCAACAAAATCTATGCTTGTACAAATCATCTATTCCAAGGTCAGCGCGAACCCCGACCTTAGTTGATCGCAGACGAGGCTTTCAATGCTTGGTCTCGTTGGGCGGCATGGCGACGTCGGGGGCGACATCGGGATCGGTCGCGCGATGATCGCGGGGTGCTGCAGGAAACGACGCTGATGGCGCAAAGGCCGCGTCTTCCGCCAAACGCGCCTGAAACCGCCGGTAGCTGAACGGGATGAGCGACAGGTAGCCGATCACGAGCAGCGAGACGGTGGCGTAAGGATAGGTCCACAGCATACCGACGAGGAGGGCTGCGAGGGCGAAGATGGGGAGCACCCATTCGCGGGAGATGCGTTCGCCGAGAAGCTTTCCCGACCACGTCGGAATAGTTGAGACGAGCATGAAGGCGATCGCGAGCACATAGATGGCGATCAGGAACGGATAAGCACGCACGTTCACGATATCGAGGCCGTGGAGGTAGAAGGGGAGCAGGACCGTGATCGCTCCGGCCGGCGCGGGAATGCCGGTGAAGTAGTTGCCTTGCCATTTCGGCTTGTCGGTATCGAGAGCGGCGTTGAAGCGGGCGAGACGCAGTGCCATGCAGCAGGCGAAGACGAGGGCTGCGACCCAGCCGAAGCCGCGCATGCCGCCCATGCCCCAGATATAGAGAAGCAAGGCGGGTGCGACGCCGAAGTTGACGGTGTCGGCCAAGCTGTCGAGCTCGGCGCCGAAGCGGGAGGGAACTTTCAGTGCGCGGGCCAAACGTCCGTCGATGCCGTCGATCAGGGCTGCGGCGGCGATGAGAAGGAGTGCGGTTTCATACTTGTGTTCGATGGCGACGCGGATCGCGGTCAGTCCGGCGCACAGGCTCAGCAGCGTGAAGAAATTCGGCAGTAGGGCGCGAACCGGGATCTGGCGGTGACGGAGAAGGCCCTGGCGCACGGGGCGTCCTGCGGAACCGTCGTTGAATTCGTCGTTCATGCGAGCCCCTCTCAATTGCCTCGTCCACTCAGGTGCGTGCTCAGGCGCGCCGCGCCTCGCGCTCGGGTTCGGCGGATTTCAGGTCGGCGAGAACTGTTTCTCCCCCGACGGCACGCTGGCCGACGGCGACGAGGGCGCCATGACCGACCGGCAGGTAGACGTCGACACGGCTGCCAAAGCGAATGAGGCCGAAGCGCTCGCCGATTCCGACCGTGTCGCCTTCCTTGACGAAGGTGACGATGCGGCGGGCGATCAGGCCCGCGATCTGGACAACGGCGAATTCCTGGCCGTTCGACGAGGTGATGACCAGGGAGCGGCGCTCGTTTTCCTCGCTGGCCTTATCGAGCGCGGCGTTGAGGAAGGCGCCGGGTACATAGATCGAGCGGGTAATGCGACCGGCGACAGGCGCGCGGTTGATATGGACGTCGAAGACGGACAGGAAGATCGAGATGCGCAGGCGCTCCTCATCGCCGAGGCCAAGCTCAGCCGGCGGGCGCAGACGCTCGATCGAGGAGACGCGGCCGTCGGCCGGCGAGACGATCAGGCCTTCGCGAAGCGGGGTGACGCGTGGCGGATCGCGGAAGAAGTAGGCGACATAGGCGGCCAATCCCAGCGCGATATAGGCGAGGATTGAGAACGGCAGCATGAACCAGAAGAACAGGGCGATACCGGCCGCGATGGCAACGAACTTGTATCCGTCACGGTGAATGGGGGCGAGGTTGTCCGTGATGGTGTCGAGCAGGCTGTGATCGGGGGCAGACAAGGTGAACTCCGGGGCGGTATGCGAGCCGGCCGCCGGGCGTCGCCGCCGGCGGTCTACTACACTTTCAACTGGATGGCCGGAGATCCAAAGGCAACCGAGACGACGCTATTTTCGAACGCCATCAATAGGATACGCTTCAATTCCGGTGCCGCATCGGCGTCGATGTGACAATTCAGCGGCGTCATAGCACAACCGCTTGCGCCCGTCTTCCGTCTATTGCACCGCAAAATTGGTCAGGGGATGGGGACGGCGACGAAGCGAAGTTCGCCCTTGGCGTCTTCGAGGCGCAGGAGGACGGCCTTGCGGCCCGCCTTCTTGATCTTGTCGATCGATTTGACGATGTCGTCGAGCGTGGACACGGTCTCCTGCGCCACCTCGACAATGGTGTCGCCAGCCTTGAGGCCCTTTTGCGCTGCCGGGCTTTGTGGATCGATCTCGGTGACGACGACGCCCTTCACCTTGGCGTCGATGCCGAACTTTTTGCGCTGGTCGTCGGTGAGTGGCGCCAACTTGACGCCGACGAGCGACTGTTCGAGCGCCTTCTCGGCGGGGGTATTGCCGGGAGCCGGTGCGCTGCCGCCCTTGTCGGCTGCGGCAGCCGGCTTCTTGTCATCCGTTTCCTGGAGACGACCGACGACGATCTTGATGGTCTGCTTCTGGCCCTTGCGGAGGATGTCGACGTCGACCTGCTTGCCGTCCGGTGTGCGGGCGACGACCTTCGGCAGGCCGCGGCTGTTCGAGATGTCCTTGCCATCGAACTTGAGGACGATGTCGCCGTCCTGAATGCCGCCTTTGGCGGCGGGGCCGTTCGGGGTCACGCTTTCGATCAGAGCGCCGACGTTTTCGGCGACACCGAGGCTTTCCGCGAGGTCTTCAGTGATCGAGCGGATCTTGACACCGAGCCAGCCGCGGCGGGTTTCGCCATAGAGACGCAATTGATCGACGGTGACGGCGGCGCTGTCGGAGGGGACGGAGAAGCCGATGCCGATGGAGCCGCCGGATGGTGAGATGATGGCGGTGTTCACACCGATGACCTCGCCGTTCATATTGAACAGCGGGCCGCCGGAGTTGCCCTTGTTGATGGCGGCGTCGGTCTGCAGGAACTCGTCGTAGGGGCCAGAGCCGATGTCGCGTTCTTTCGACGAAATGATGCCGACGGAGACCGAGCCACCGAGGCCGAAGGGATTGCCGATTGCCATCACCCAGTCGCCGACCTTCATGGACGTCGAGTTGCCGAACTTCACTTCGGCGAGCTTCTTTTTGCCGGGTGTGACCTTCAGAAGAGCGAGGTCGGTCTTGGTGTCACGGCCGAGGATCTTGTCGACCTTGAGCTTGGAGCCGTCGGCGAAGTTGGCGACGATCTCGTCGGCGCCCTCGATGACGTGATTGTTGGTGACGATCAGGCCTTCCTCGGCATTGATGACGAAGCCGGAGCCGAGGGAGGACACCTTGCGGTCGCCGCCGCCGCCGCGCCCGCCGTTCGGACGTTTGTTGAAGAAGTCCTCGAAGAACTCCTCGAATGGCGAGCCTTTGGGAACGCGGGGCAGCGGCACGCCCTCGGCGCCCTTCACGGTTTGGGAGGTCGAGATGTTGACCACGGCATCGAGCAGTTTTTCGGCAAGCGGGGCGATCGTGGTCGGGCCGTTGCGGAACTGGGCCGCGGCTGGCGTGGGTGCGAGGGTGGAGGCCAGCGTCACAAAGCCCGCCGCCAGCCCAAGGAAGCCGACTGTAGCCCGTGCCTTGCGATGGCAGTTGGCCAGGGCGAGGCCAGGATCGAGCACGCGCATTCAAATCACTCCACTTGGGTCGATCGGTGGCCTGCGGGGGGCTGGCACCCGTCGAATGGGTTTCGACAACCAGATTACGGAATGGTCCCCGGTTTGTACCAGTGAAAAGATCGCGAGCTTATTGGCGGGAGCAGGGCGGCAGGGAGCTACAACTCGTGTTGTTACCGACTGCGGCCGGCCTCGTAGGCCTGTACGTTGGCGGCTGCGATCCGGAAGATCGGCGCGTCGATGCCATGGGCTGCCGCGCGATCCCGCATGTAGCCGAGGATGTGCTCCCCTTCGGCCCGGTTGCCCTTTTCCATGTCACGCAGCATCGAGGCTTTGTAGGCGCTGCCTGCCGAGGCAAACGTGGCCCGGTAGGCGGTCATGAACTCCGGGGTCATCGGATAGCCCTCGGCTGCTGACACGCGTGCGGCTGCGCCAAGGGTCGTTTCGATGAGCCATGGGCCGTCGGCCGTTGTGTTGACGGTGCCCAGCGCTTGACGCGTCAGGGTCGTGACAGTCGCCACCGTGCTGAGGTGGACGAGTTTCTTCCAAAGCTCTTCGCGGATGTTGGAGACGGCCTTGGCGCGGATCTGGGGTTTTGGGAAGAGGCTCTCGAGCCTGCGGACACGCTCGCTTAGGCGGCCGTCCAGTTCGCCGAAGATGATCTCGTTCCAGTCGTTCATATGGAGGATGCGGCCATCGGGGCCGAGGGTTGCCTGAATCTTGGCGAGGCCGCCGATGACGCGGTTTGCGCCGAACTCGGCCGCCAGCCGATCGATGTGCGCCATGCCGTTCAGAATGGGAAGAATGGCGGTCTGTGGCCCCATCGCTGGGCTGACGGCAGCCAAAGCGTCGTCGAGATCGTAGGCTTTGCAGGTCAGAAGTACGATGTCGGCGTCGGGTTTGACGCTATCGGCCGTTACGGCTTTGACTTTGCGGCGCAGGGGAGCGATCGGGCTTTCGATGACCAGGCCGTCGGCGTCGAGGCGTGCCTTGCGCGCGGGGCGCACGAGGAAGGTTACTTCCGCACCCTGCTCGGCCAGCCAGCCACCGTAGAAGCCGCCGAGTGCGCCGGCGCCGAGGACGAGAATTTTCATTTGTGAGGTGATCCGTTCCCTACGCGACGGGCAGTGCGCCACACCATAAACAGGGCAACGGAATGGGCAAGCTCCGCAACAGAGCTTCGACGGCGTTGCGGCGCATCCGCCGCGGACGGGGCGCGAGCACGCAGTTCTGATCCGTGTTGAATTTGATGGCTCAATGTGCGTAGGCTGACGGACTTATTTCGAGCATGGCAAGGGCGTTTTTTGGCAAATTCGGACATCGGCGTACCGCGAGACGTCAAGAGCTGTCAGTTGCTATCGATTGCCGTCGAACCGTACTGCGGGTGGGCAGCGGCTTCGTCGCATTTTGAGCCGCCTCTCGTTCTGCCGGGCCTCTCGCCATGTTGATCCGATTGAAAGATGCCGCGCGGCGGCGGTTTCGTGATGACCTGAATGCGCATCGAGCACGGTCGCAGCTCACGGATGCTGCGTATGCAGCGTCCGTCTTGCGCGTTTCGCTGAACACGCTGAAGAAGTGCCTCGAACCCGGATCGGAACTCACCATCAAGCGGCGGACGTTCGCTGCCATCACCCAGCATGCCGGGCTCGATTCATCGCTGTATGGCGCCGCTACCCCTGCGGGCCATAGCGAGACAGCCTCGCATGGGGGCTATTCGAGAGCCGAATTCGGGTTTCTCGCGGGCCAATACTTGCTGCACCGCAGATCGTTCTTGACAGCTGAGCGTATCTCCCGATCGGTCATGGAGATTGCCTGGGATGGGCAGAAGGGCTGCCTCACCTTTACGGAGCGGATGCGTTACGTCTCCGATGGCGGGGTGCCGCAGTCGTCCGACTATTCCGGTGATGTCTTCATGCATGCTGATCGCGTGTTGATGACGCTGCTGGCGATCAAGGAGGGCGAGGTGCGCATGACGATGCTGCACACGCCGTCGCGACGGCCAGCGGACAATCAACTCGGCCCGATCAGGATGGCTGGCGTGGTGCTGACACATGGGTATCCCAAGCGCTTCTATCAGCCGGTTGTTTCGGCTGTCGCCGTTGAGCAGGTGGCGCGGCCACGGCCGGCAACTCAGCTGCTGGCGCTATGCAAGACGCTGACGCCGGGTTCGGCCGAGTTTGAAGCCGCAGCGGCCGATCTCAGGGTGGCGGAGGAACACGCGGTCGTCTTCACGCCGCTGCTGTGGCGCGATCACAAGGGGTGAAGGCGTGAAGAAGCCCCGTCGCGCATGGCGAAGCGGGGCCACGGATCAAATCCGATTTTGGTTTGTGCCTGGCACCCCAGGCTCACAGTCGAGACGCGGTGTGTCACACCGGCTCGAAACAGACTTCAAATTGTGGGTTTGGACAGCCCAGACACCGATATCCCTTTACGGGGATCACTCATCCAGCCTGTGGTTCCGCCGCGGGCAGAACCGCGACCTTTGGTCCGGTGGAGTCATCCTCCCTCCTTCTGCCTCACAGAGGCATGGAGCTGGGGCAAGAAGCCCTTACGATGTCCGCGCAATCGGCGACCAAGCATGCGACTTTTCCGGCGCGATTGCAGACGGAACAAGTGAAGTGTGCGCTTGTTGGCAGCACGGCGCAAGGGGCTGAGTGATCACATTTTTCGGCAGCGGTGAGATACGGCTTGATCGAAACGGCGTAAGAGGCCGGTGAACAGCCGCAAGCCAGCCGATTGCTGGGGCAACTTTGATCCGTTAGACCGTCGCCATGACAAAGACACCGAAAGCTAAGGCCGGGGCATCCGCGCCCGGATCACTCTCCCTCGGCGGCAAGAGCGCGGTTGCGGTCGGCCGCGCGGCGGACCGAAAAACGATTCACGTCAGGGGTGCGCGCGAGCACAACTTGAAGAACGTCGATCTCGAGGTGCCGCGGGACGCGCTGATCGTGTTCACGGGGCTCTCGGGGTCGGGAAAGTCGTCGCTCGCGTTCGACACGATCTATGCCGAGGGACAGCGCCGCTACGTCGAGAGTTTGTCGGCTTATGCGCGGCAATTCCTCGAGATGATGCAGAAGCCCGATGTCGATCACATCGACGGTCTTTCGCCCGCGATCTCGATCGAGCAGAAGACGACGAGCAAGAACCCGCGCTCGACCGTTGGCACGGTCACGGAGATCTACGACTACCTGCGTCTGCTGTTCGCGCGCGTCGGTGTGCCGTATTCGCCGGCGACGGGTTTGCCGATCGAAAGCCAGACCGTCACGCAGATGGTCGACAAGGTGATGGCGTTGCCCGAGGGCACGCGGCTCTACCTGATGGCGCCGGTCGTTAGGGGTCGCAAGGGCGAGTACAAAAAAGAACTCGCGGAGTGGCAGAAGAAGGGGTTCCAGCGCGTCAAGATCAACGGCACCATCGTCGAGATCCCTGATGCGCCGAAGCTCGACAAGAAGTTCAAGCACGACATCGACGTCGTGGTGGACCGGCTTGTCGTGAAGGCCGACATCAAGGCGCGGCTGGCCGATAGTTTCGAGACGGCGCTGAAACTCGCTGACGGTCTCGCGATCGTCGAGTTTGCCGACAAGCCACTGCCGAAATCCGAGACGGAAGGCGCGAACAAATCGAAGAACGATACGCACGAACGGCTGATCTTCTCGGAGCGGTTCGCCTGCCCGGTATCCGGCTTCACGATCGAGGAGATCGAGCCGCGCATCTTCTCGTTCAACGCACCAGCCGGCGCTTGCCCGAAGTGCGACGGCCTCGGCACGGAGTTGCAGTTCGAGGAAGAATTGGTCGTGCCGGATACCTCGCTGTCGCTCGCGGACGGTGCGATCTGGCCGTGGTCGAAGACGGGCAACACGTCGCCCTACTACGAGCAGACGCTGCAGGCGCTTGCCAAGCACTACAAGTTCTCGCTGTCGACGCCGTACGAGAAGCTGTCGAAGTCGATACAAGCCATGCTGATGCACGGCTCGGGCGAGGAGGAGATCGAGTTCGTCTACGCCGACGGCATGCGGACCTATCGCACGGTGAAGGCGTTCGAGGGCGTGATCGGCAACATCGAGCGGCGCTGGCGCGAGACGGATAGCGACTGGGTGCGCGAGGAGTTGTCGCGCTTCCAGGGCGCGCATCCCTGCGAGGCGTGCGGCGGCTATCGCTTGAAGCCGCAGTCGCTGGCGGTAAAGGTCGGCGGGCGTCACATCGGCGAAGTTTGCGATCTCTCGATCAAGGCGGCGGGCCAGTGGTTCGGTGATCTGCCTGATACGTTCACCAAGCAGCAGAGCGAGATTGCGACGCGCATCCTCAAGGAGATCGTCGAGCGGCTGAAGTTCCTCAACGACGTCGGGCTTGATTATCTCACGCTGTCGCGTGCGTCGGGGACACTCAGCGGCGGCGAAAGCCAGCGCATCCGGCTCGCCTCGCAGATCGGCTCGGGGCTGACGGGCGTGCTCTATGTGCTCGACGAGCCATCCATCGGTTTGCATCAACGCGACAACGCGCGGCTGCTTGTGACGCTGCAGCATCTGCGCGATCTCGGCAACACGGTGCTGGTCGTGGAGCATGACGAGGACGCGATCCTGACTGCGGATTACGTGGTCGACATCGGGCCGGGCGCGGGCGTGCATGGCGGGCAGATCGTTGCGGCGGGGACGCCGAATGAAATCCTTGCCAATCCGCACTCGCTGACGGGCGAATACCTGACCGGTATCAAGCAGGTGCCGGTGCCGAAGACGCGCCGCCAGCCGGTGAAGGGCAAGGCGCTCAAGGTGACGGGCGCGCGGGAGAACAATCTGAAGAATATCTCGGCGGACATTCCGCTTGGGCTTCTCACCTGCGTGACGGGCGTGTCGGGCGGCGGCAAGTCGACGTTCCTGATCGATACCGTGTTCAAAGCGGCGGCGCGCAAGCTCAACGGCGCGCGCGAGGCGCCGGGTGCGCACGACAAGATCGAGGGCTTCGAGCACTTGGACAAAGTGATCGACATCGACCAGTCGCCGATCGGCCGCACGCCGCGCTCGAACCCGGCGACGTACACGGGTGCCTTCACGCCGATCCGCGACTGGTTCGCGGGATTGCCCGAGGCGAAGACGCGCGGCTAT
>JAPXTA010000116.1:0-16492 GCA_033812735.1 Hyphomicrobiaceae bacterium
GTGCCGGCCGCGCCTCCGACCTGGGGAAAGATCTAATGTATCTGCGTATTCTGGCTGCCGCCGCGGCAGCGATGACGTTTGCGTTGTCCACGTCTGCCGAGGCAAGCCGTTGGCACTACTGGGACAACAACAGCCCGAGCAGCCGTAGCATAACCGAAGACGATCAACGTCCCACACGCAGCCGCTCGGCACGTGCCTCACGGTCGTCGTCCGATGACGACAGCTCCAGCCGCCGCTCGTCCTCGCGATCAACCCGCGCTTCCTACGATGACAGCGGCTCCTCCAGCCGTTCCGGCCTCGGCCCCCGCCCCAGCGCCTGGTGCGGTTGGTTCATGCGCACCCGCCACGGCGGTGGCCCGGAGTTCAACCTCGCCGCCAACTGGCGCAAGTGGGGCAGCCCCGGCCAGCCGCAGATCGGCGCCATCGTCGTCTGGCCTCACCACGTCGGCGAGATCGTCGGCAAGGCCGACAACGGCCAGTGGATCATTCTGTCGGGCAATGACGGCGGCGCCGTCCGCAGTCGCGCCCGTTCGATCGCTGGCGCAACCATCCGCGTGTGATCTTAAACCCCGCAATAAATCACGCTTCTTTTGGTGCCCCGGATTTCGCGAAGCGAAAGTCCGGGGTCTTCAGCAGTCGAGTGAGAGCGCGAGCGGTGAGGACCCGGACATTCTTGCCTCGTGACCTCGGCAACAATTCCGGGGAACCTTGAGAGAGTGTCTACTCCGCCGCGTCTTTCGCGTAGCCGAGCGCTGCGTTGAGCTTGACGATCAGGTCAGCCGCCGCAACCGCAATGTTCGTCCCCGGTCCGAAGACGGCCTTCGCACCAGCTTTGAATAGTGCATCGTAGTCACCGGGCGGAATGACGCCGCCAACGACGATCATGATGTCGCCGCGTCCTTCTTTCTCGAGCGCCGCGCGCAATTCCGGCACGAGCGTCAGGTGACCCGCCGCAAGCGACGACACACCGACGATATGCACGTCGTTCTCGACCGCCTGCCGCGCGGCTTCGTCTGGCGTCGCGAACAGCGGCCCGATATCGACGTCAAAGCCGAGATCGGCGAACGCCGTCGCGATCACCTTCTGCCCACGATCGTGCCCGTCCTGCCCCATCTTAGCGACCAGAATACGCGGCCGCCGCCCGTCGTTCGCCTCGAATTGCGTGACGAGATTGCGCACGCGGTCGATGTCGCCGGTCATCGCAGAAGCCTCCGAACGATAGACGCCAGTGATGGAGCGGATCTCGGCCTGATGACGGCCGAACACGCCCTCGAGCGCATCCGAAATCTCGCCGACGGTCGCTTTCGCGCGTGCCGCATCGACGGCGAGCGCGAGCAGATTACCGCCGCTACGCGCACCATCGGCAAGCGCCTTGAGCTTCGCCGCGACCTCGTCTGCGTTCCGCTCGGCCTTGAGGCGCTGAAGTTTGTCGAGCTGCTGGTCACGCACTTTCTTGTTGTCGACTTTCAGGATCTCGATCTCGGCCTGGTTCTCGATCTTGAACTTGTTGACGCCGACAATGGTCTGCCGCCCACTGTCGATGCGCGCCTGCGTGCGTGCGGCGGCCTCTTCGATGCGCAACTTCGGAATGCCCGCTGCAATCGCCTTCGCCATACCGCCGAGACGTTCGACTTCTTCGATATGTGCCATCGCCTTGACGGCGAGATCATACGTCAGCCGCTCGACATAGTGACTGCCGCCCCAAGGGTCGGCGACGCGGCACGTACCGCTTTCCTGCTGCAGGAAAAGTTGCGTGTTGCGCGCGATCCGTGCCGAGAAATCCGTCGGCAGCGCGATGGCTTCGTCGAGCGCATTGGTGTGCAGCGACTGCGTGTGCCCCTGCGTCGCGGCCATCGCTTCGATCGCTGTACGTGTCACGTTGTTGAACACGTCCTGCGCGGTGAGCGACCAGCCCGAGGTCTGCGAATGCGTGCGCAGCGACAGCGACCGCTCGTCCTTCGGTGCGAACTCTTTCTTGATCAGGTTCGCCCAGATCAACCGCGCTGCGCGAAGCTTTGCGACTTCCATGAAGAAGTTCATGCCGATCGCCCAGAAGAACGACAGCCGCGGCGCAAACTTGTCGATGCCGAGACCAGCGGCAACACCAGCGCGCGCATACTCGACCCCGTCGGCAAGCGTATAGGCAAGCTCGAGATCAGCCGTCGCGCCCGCTTCCTGCATATGATAGCCGGAGATCGAGATCGAATTGAATTTCGGCATCTTCTGCGACGTGTAGGCGAAGATGTCCGAGATGATCCGCATCGAAGGCGCGGGCGGATAGATGTAGGTGTTCCGCACCATGAATTCTTTGAGAATGTCGTTCTGAATGGTGCCCGACAGCTTCTCGGGCGGCACGCCTTGTTCCTCACCCGCGACAATGAACAAGGCGAGGATCGGCAGAACCGCACCGTTCATGGTCATCGAGACGGACATCTCCGCGAGGTTGATGCCGTCGAACAGCGTCCGCATGTCGTAGATGCTATCGATGGCAACACCCGCCATGCCGACGTCGCCCTTCACACGCGGATGGTCGCTGTCGTAGCCGCGGTGCGTCGCCAGATCGAACGCGACCGACAAACCTTTCTGTCCCGCCGCGATGTTGCGGCGGTAGAAGGCATTCGAATCTTCTGCCGTCGAGAACCCGGCGTACTGCCGCACGGTCCAAGGCTGGGTCACGTACATCGTGGGGTATGGCCCGCGCAGGAACGGCGCGATGCCCGGATACCCATTCAGGAAATCGAGACCGGCTGTATCGGCGGCCGTATACCGGCCCTTGATTTCGATCCCCTCCGGCGTCTGAAAGGTCTTGGCCAGGGTGCTGGAACCCGTCGCCGGAGCCGCCTTGGCTTCGAGGGAAACAGTCGTGAAATCAGGGATCTGCGTCATGTGCCCGGGTCCCGGCGATGTCGTGCGTCGTCAACAACATAAACCCCAGCCCGCCGCCGCCCGCAAGCCCGCCGATGGTCGCCCTCTAGCGCCGGCAAACGCAGAGGAGCCGGCCGTGGGTCACACCATGGCCGGCTCTCGACGCTCTCCAACGGTAAATCTAGGCGACTGACGGGGCCGCATCGCGTTGCTGACCGGCAAGGAACGGCAGCATAAACACCGCATAGAACGCCACGTTCGAGACCATGTTGCCGTAGGCGCCCATCCGCCAGGAAACCGCCTGATCGACGAGGAACCACAGCGTGAATGCCGACATGACCGCCCGGCGCAACTGGCCCGCATCGGCACGCGCCATCGTCTCGACGGTCTGATGCATATAAAGACCCCAACCCATCATCACCGCGCCCATGATGCCGGCCATCAGCAAGCCTTCCCGGCCGGCATTGAGCGGCACCGAACCGGGCATCCTGAGAAACGCCACGTCGGTGAAAAGCCGCGCCGACGAGCCGAGTCCGCTCACATCCATGACGGCGAACATCGCGCCGAACGCAATTGTGAAAAGGCTCCAACCCTTCAGCCACTTGATCCAGAAGTCAGTCATCGTTTCGCTCCTTGGCTCGATTTGCGCTGGTGCGGTTCTCGCCAAAGCCGGAAGGCGAAACAATTACGCCGCAAGTAAGTGGCGGCCTGCGCAGTTCGAGCTACGGTAGTCTCCGCGACTTGCGATCCGGCGCGCAATTCAGCGCGCCGCGGCAGGTCGTACGAAAGCGAGCCCGCACCGATGCCCGACCGCACACCCTTCGCCAATGCCCTCAGGGACTGGCGCGCACGCCGCCGCATGAGCCAGCTCGATCTCGCGCTTGAAGCGGGCATCTCCGCCCGCCATCTCGCCTTTCTGGAAACTGGCCGCGCCAAACCGAGCCGCGACATGGTCGGCCAATTGATGTCTGCACTCGAGGTACCGCTCCGCGACCGCAACGATCTGCTGCTCACCGCCGGATTTGCACCGATCTACGAACAAAGGGCCCTCGACGACGCAGATCTCAAACCGCTGCGCCAGGCACTCGACCGGCTGCTCGATCGACACACGCCATATCCGGGAATCTTATTGGACCGTGGCTGGAACATCGTCGGCGCCAATGCCGTAGCGGCAAAACTATTCGACTTGATCGGCGGCGACCCCACGGACACCAATATCCTCACGCGTCTTGCAAACTCCGATCGAACCTCTGAGGTCATCGAGAACTGGCCGAGCCTCGCCGCCGAGTTCGCCCAGCGCCTGAAGGCGGAAGCGCTTCGTTCGGCCGACCACGAGATGCTTGCACGCCTCGACGCCTTCCGGGAAAAAGTTGCGGCCGATCTGGGCGGGCTGCCAGCATCACCAGCCGATAGCCCGCTCCTGTGCGCGCATTTCCGTTTGCCGAACGGCGCGCGAATGTCGCTATTCTCGGTCGTCGGCCAATTCAGTGCCGCGCATGATGTGACGGCAGCCGATCTCCGGTTCGAGCTATTTTTTCCAGCTGACGAGGCCAGCCGCACAACGTTGGAATCGATGGCCGCGCCATAGGCAGCGCTAGAGATCGATGGCGTAAAGATGCCGGAGCTGATCGCCCCAATAGTCGCTCGTGAACGTGGTCACAAAGCGCCCGCCATTAGCTAGCACGACCTTCTGCGACGCCACATTGTCAGCGTCGGTGGTGATGTCGAGGCGAGTAAGCCCGACGTCCCGTGCCTCGCTCAGCATGTGACGAAGCGCCTTCCGCGCATAGCCGTGCCCCTGCTTCCACGGAACAACAGAATATCCGACATGTCCGAGAACATACGCCGGCAGCGCTCCGCCCTCGGCGGGCCATCGCAAATTGATCGCCCCGGCGAATTCTCCGTCCCAAATCCACCGGATGCGCCCCGGAAGTTTCGGCACAATCGTCCCGTCTAGCAACGTCACCATGCCGAGTGGAGCGTCGTCGCGGCGCGCCGCGATAAAGCCTTCGGGATCTCGCGCAATCTCGGCAAGTTCTTCAACGGATACGTCGCGCACCGTGTTGGAACTCCACCCACGGCGCAGAGCCTCAGCATAGCTTTCGAGCATCGAAAGCTGCGGCTCTGCGAAACCGATGAACGACAGTTCACACATCACGCACATTCAGGCAGCACCGCTATGATTGACTGTGGCCGAATCGCCCCACCGGTTCATCTCTCTTGCACCGGCTAAGGTCCTCGCGCCTGTCGCGAGTAGCCTTTCAGTTCACTGTTGGATAGTTTGGCGGCTCCAAAGAAGCCGGGGGCTTCCCTGAAGATTTGTGGAGTATGTCTATGTTCCGGAGGCTGGTTATTGCCAGCGTCGCAGCCGCGACGTTGAGCATGGCATCCGCCGCGCAGGCCCAGGATAACTGGGTTTTGCTCGGCAGCAAGAGCGTCAGCGGAAGCGGCTCGAGCGATTCAATCGATGTGTCGGGGGCAAAAGGAAGCTTCAAGGCATTTCGCCTGATCGCGAAACAAGGTGGCGTCGACATTGATAATGTCGAGGTCGTCTATTCCGGAGCAGCGGCTCATAATGAGCGCCGCCCGATCAACCTGAATCAGGGCGACCGCACGCGTCCGATCGATCAGCGCGACGCCCAGCGCTTCGTCGACCGCGTCAATCTCAGCTATAAGGGCCGCGGCCAGCCGGCCGTCATCGAAGTCTACGGCCTGCAGAATCCGACTGGCGCTCGCGCCACGCGGACAGCTGCGGCCGCAACGCCGGCAGCACCAGCTGCAGCGCCGGCCAGCGGTCCGATCGCCGCCGCTCCGACCAAATCTGAACCGGTCAAAGCGCAACCCGGCCAGATGGTCCAGGGCGGCGATGTTCTCTTCGGAACCCAAACCGTCGGATTCGGCGTCGACCGCGACGTGATCCCTGTCGGTGCCGAAATTGGCAAGTTCGACAAACTCCGCCTTCGCGTGCTCGACAACGACATCTTCATCCGCTCGATGAAGGTCGTCTACGCCAACGGCGAAAGCGAGGAGATCGCCTACAATGCCGACGTGAAGAAGGACAGCCGCACACGCTGGCTGAACCTCAAGGGCGACCGCTTCATCAAGGAAATCCAGCTGATCTATAACTCGCGTCCGAACTTCAAGGGCCGCGCCTATGTCGAAGTCTACGGCCAGTATGCCGAAGGCTGGCTTGGCCCGCAGGGCGAGGGTCGCAAGTTCAATCAGGGCTTCGTTCTCCTCGGCGCCCAGACGGCAGGCTTCACCATCGATCGCAACGACCGTGTCGAAGTCGGCCGGAACGAAGGCGGCTTCCGCAAGATCCGCGTCAACGTCAAGGACCAGGCGATCACACTGTTCGAAGTGCGCGTCGTCTATGGCAACGGTGAGGTCGACATCATCCCGGCCAACCGTACCCGCGTCGACGCAGGTGGCACGTACGGCCCAATCGACCTCAAGGGTGGCTCGCGTGTCATCTCCGAGATCCGTCCGACCTACCGCACCCGCATCTTCCAGCAGGGCGGCGTCGCCAAGGGTCGCGCGGTCGTGGAGTTCTGGGGCCAGCACTAAGACCCAGAACTGAGACCCAGCACTGAGACAGTGCACAGCACGTCGATCAAAAGGGCGCCCTCGTGGCGCCCTTTCAGTTTGTGCACCCGCACGATGCTTGCCGGAAGCGGCTTCGGACGCCATATGACGCTTAGAATCGTACCCGATCGCTGTGAAAGAGGCCTGCAATGACCACCATCCTGACCGTGCGCAAAGGCGGCAAGGTCGTGATCGCCGGAGACGGACAAGTCAGCCTCGGCCAGACAGTGATCAAGGCGAACGCACGCAAAGTCCGCTCGCTCGGCAAAGGCGACGTCATCGGCGGCTTTGCCGGCGCCACCGCAGACGCCTTTACGCTGTTCGAACGCCTCGAAACGAAGCTGGAGCGCTTTCCAGGTCAACTGACCCGCGCCGCCGTCGAATTGGCGAAGGACTGGCGCACCGATCGCTACCTGCGGCGCCTCGAAGCCATGATGTTGGTCGCCGACCGCGAGAGAACACTCGTCCTGACTGGAACCGGTGACGTCCTCGAACCTGAAAGCGATTGCATGGGCATTGGCTCCGGCGGCAACTATGCCCTCGCGGCCGCCCGCGCGTTGTTGGATAGCGACAAGTCTGCCGAAGACATTGCCCGCCGCGCCATGGCCATCGCCGCCGATATTTGCGTTTACTCGAACGAAAACGTCGTCATCGAGCAACTGGACAGCGTGCGTTAAAGAGCGAACATGACCAACTTCTCCCCTCGCGAAATCGTCTCCGAACTCGACCGCTACATCGTCGGCCAAAACGATGCCAAGCGCGCCGTCGCCATCGCGCTGCGCAACCGTTGGCGCCGCCAGCAGATCACCGGCGACCTCAGGGAAGAAGTGCTTCCCAAGAACATCCTGATGATCGGCCCGACCGGCTGCGGCAAGACCGAAATTGCCCGCCGCCTCGCCCGTCTGGCTGGCGCGCCGTTTCTGAAAATCGAAGCCACCAAGTTCACCGAGGTCGGCTATGTAGGCCGCGATGTCGACAGCATCGTGCGCGACCTCGTCGAGGTCGGCATCGGCTTGGTGCGCGAACAGAAGCGCAAGGAAGTGAAAGCCCGCGCCGAGAAGAATGCCGAGGAACGCGTGCTCGACGGTCTGGTCGGCAAGGACGCGCGCCCCGAAACGCGCGAAAGCTTCCGCCGCCGCCTGCGCAACAACGAACTCAACGACAAGGAGATCGAAGTCGATCTGGCTGACAGCTCGCCCGCGTTTCCGATGCTCGACATCCCCGGCGGCCAAATGGGCATGATCAATCTGCAAGACATGCTCGGCAAGGCATTGGGTGGTGGTCGCCGCAAGTCACGCCGCGTGACGGTGAAGGACGCCTACGAGCCGCTCATCGCCGAGGAGAGCGATAAACTCATCGACAGCGAGCAGATCACCTCCGAAGCGATCCGCGCCGTCGAGAACAACGGCATCGTCTTCCTCGACGAAATCGACAAGATCTGCGCGCGCAGCGAAGGTGGCCGCGTCGGTGCGGACGTATCGCGCGAAGGCGTGCAGCGCGACCTGCTCCCGCTGATCGAAGGCACGACGATCTCGACCAAGCATGGCCCCGTCAAGACCGACCACATCCTGTTCATAGCGTCAGGCGCATTCCACGTCGCGAAGCCGTCTGACCTGCTGCCCGAATTGCAGGGCCGACTGCCCATTCGCGTCGAACTCAAGACGCTCTCACGCGAAGACTTCCGCCGCATCCTGACCGAGCCCGAAGCAAGCCTCATCAAGCAGTACATCGCGCTGATGGCGACCGAGCAGGTAACCCTCGCGTTCACCGACGATGCCATTGACGCCCTGGCCGACATCGCCGTGCAGGTGAACTCGACCGTCGAGAACATAGGCGCACGCCGCCTTCAGACCGTCATGGAGCGCGTGCTCGATGACATTTCCTTCGAGGCCTCTGATAAACCCGGTCAAACGATCAGCATCGACCGCGCTTATGTCACCCGGCAACTCGGCGACCTCGCCGCGAATGTCGACCTGAGCAAGTTCATCCTGTGAACGTGGTCGCACCCCGACCGGCCTCGCTCGCCGCATTGCTGACACGAAGTTCGGATGGTCAGAAAGGGCACATCGGATCTGCCAGGTGTTTGGCGTTGGGGAAGGACTTCGTGCATGAAGGTCGAGCGTCGGCACTTGGGAACCTGTGTGATTGCGTTGGCGGCGCTGGCGGCACCTGAAAGGCTTGCGGCTGCCTCATGCGAACCAGCCGCCGCTTTCGCGAAACAACACGCTCTCCCGCCTCAAGCCTGCAAGGTGATCGACAACGGTAGCGTCAAGCAGCGTGTCTGTACCGGCGAGACCAGCGATACGCTCCGCGTCGAGGTCCAAGGCCGCGACGCCCAGCCGATCGACGCGACCCACGTACTGACGTGGTACAACGACGTGCCGCGCAGCCACCCCTCTGGCGGCCAATTCATATTGGGTGGAACCGTTTTCATCGGGCCAAAGAACGTCCTCTCGATCCGCTATCGGGATTTCGTTCGCGGCGATACCGCCGTCTCGGGTGGCGCGAAGACCCCTGAAGACGACGTGGACGTGCGCACCGGCGAGATGGCAGCGCTGGCGTGTGCTGCCGTGCAGAACAAATCCGACGCCGAGATCGACATCATCGTTGCCTCGTTACATGCTCAGAAGCGATAGCCGCTAAAGCAGGGCCTCCGAAGGATCGACAGAATGGCGGATCAGACAAAAGCACCTTCTCCAGGCGCCTTCTGGGATCAACGATACGCCGAGCCCGGATTTGCCTTCGGCGAAAAGCCGAACGAATGGCTGGCCGCACAGCGTGATCGGCTGAAACCCGGCATGGTGGCACTCGTCCCCGGCGACGGCGAAGGACGCAACGGCGTCTATTTGGCAGAGCTGGGGTTGAAGGTGACGACTGTCGACGCCTCACAAGTCGGCGTGCAGAAGGCGCAGACGTTGGCCGCCAAACGCGGCGTGACCATCGATGCCCAGGCGGCGGACCTTACCGCATGGCATTGGCCGAACGCCTCGGTCGATCTCGTCGCCAGCATCTACCTGCACTGGCCGTCCAGCCTCCGCCCGCAAATGCATCGCCATATGATCGCTGCGCTGAAGCCCGGCGGCTTCATCGTCCTCGAAGCCTACACGCCGCGTCAGCTCTTGCAGCGCGCTAAAGGCAGCGTCGGTGGCCCCACTGATAAAGATATGCTGTTTGAGCCATCCGCCTTGCGGCAGGACTTCGCCAGCATGGAAATCATCCATCTCGAAGAAGTTGATGTCGCACTTGAGGAAGGCAACCGGCATACCGGACCATCCTCGATCGTGCGTCTGCTCGCGCGCCGGCCGTAGCGTCGGCGGCTGTCAGAGCTTTGATATCCGCGGCTCCCAGATGTGCCGCTGACCGGGACCTAGCATCGCCGCGAAAGTCGGCGCACCCTCATGTGACCAGTCGTACTCGGTTTCGAACTCAACCCCGATCTTCGCACCGTCGCGGTGACGGATGTTGCACTTGGTTGTGAAGGAGCCGAGGGTGAGGAAGAAACCCGAAGGCAAGTATTCGGGACGAGGAAACTTCAGCATCGCGCCATGCGAGGATATGTCGGTCACAAGCACGGCAATCCGCGGCCTGAGCGGCGCGGTGACAGTGGCCTCGAGACCAGCGGCAAATCGGGGGACGCGGCGGCGATCGATCATGGCGCACGGCTCCACGAAAGACTGAGTGAGGTTAGGGCCCCAAATGGTTGGTTAGCAGCCCGTTAAACACGCTGCCGTTGAATGGATAACATCCGCTTAACGCGGTGCGCGTCCGTTAAAATTTGTAGCCGTAGCGGACCCCGAGGCTGTCGAGGCCCTCATTAAATGTGGTCGTATACCCGTTCGACACGTGATCGAAGAAAACCGAGATGCTCTGGTGCCGGTCGAACCGGAAGCCGATCTCGAGCGGGATGTGAAACAAGACGCGGCGGCCAAGTGCCTTGCGATCAGGCTCGGTCGGATCAAGCACGCCATCGTGCAGGGCCGCGCCGATGCCGAGGCCGGCAAACCACCCGGACTGTCCCTCGAACATCCATCGGGCATCGAGATAGACCTTGGAGGTTCCGCCTGCGAAATTGAACGATCCACCAATTGCCGGCCGGATACTGCCACCAAGAAGGTCGACCGACGGCGACAAGAGGAGCTCGACGTTCGCGTCGACCCCGTGCTCGAGCCTGAACCCACTCCAAAGCCCCGGCACGTCGTGAGCAAGTACCCCAACGCGAACCTCTCGAACGAGCGACACCGGCTGCGCCGTCGACGACCCGGCAGCCAATGCCAGAAGGCAAGTGGCCAGAACGGTCCTCTGAATGATGCAGTTAGCCTTCATCCGATCAATTTACGCTGATCCGCTGCCTCGCTCAGGTGAAATCTCGCCGCACTCATGCGGATACAGGGCCAAACGTTGTATTTTTGACCCCACACCAGCGGGCGACCATAATTCGCACACACGAACAGGCCAGTTGAGGACCCTGGCCTCCGTATGCGTTCCGCCGTATTCAACGTGACAGGCTGCGGCCAATCGCAACGGCAATCTGGACGATGACAAAACGAAAACCACCAGAGCCCGGTGCTCCCAAACGTCTCCGGCAGGATCCGTTGAGAGAGAAGCCGCAGCAGCCGCATGCCCCCGCTTCAGGCGCTGCGTCAGCGCCGGTCCGGCGCGCGCCGCCGAAAGGGGATCAACAACAGCGGTCGCCTGCGAGTTTCGGTGCGGCGACGCCGCACGAGTTGGCGGCCCAGCCGCGGAACCAACCGCGACCTGCCAACCCCCGGCCTCCGGGCTCAAACGCGCCAGCCAAACCAGCAACTCGATCGACCGGAAATCAGCGCTCTCGTGCACCATCGCGCCGAAAGCCGGCACAGCCGACCCGGCTGTGGACCAAAGTGGTGGCCGGTCTCGCGGCCGTAGTTCTGCTCGGCACCGCCGCTGCCGTCTTCGCGGTCGATCGCCTCATTCCTGTCGACGCCATTCGCGAACGGGCCATCGCAGAGGTCAAGGCACGCACCGGACGCACCTTGACGATCGGCGAACAAGCATCGGTTTCCCTTTGGCCGCGCTTGGCCGTGGTGCTCAACGATGTGACGCTGTCCGAACCGAAACCGATGAGCACGAGCGCTTTCGCACGCGCGGCGTCCGTCGAGGCACAAGCAGAAATCTGGCCTTTGCTGACGGGCAAAGTGAAACTTGAGCGCCTCGTTCTGCGAGATCCGGTGATCCTGTTCCGGATCGATCGCAATGGTCGCCGCAGCTGGGACTTCGCAGCCGACACAGCATCGGCACCCGTACGCTACGCTCAAGTTGGGCGTGTCACCGATGTCACCCCGCGGCCGAAGGAACTCGAGGAGTTTGCAAAAGGGGCAACACCTCCTTCTGCCCCCGAAAGCACATCGTCGACAGCGGACGACAGAGCGGCATTGAAGAGCCTGCAGATCATCAACGGGACACTGCGCCATCTCGACGAGCGAACAGGTAAATCCGATACACTGACCGGCCTGACGGCAACGCTGACCGCCGACAATTTGGCAGCGCCCGTCTCGGTAGAGGGGCATGCAACCTGGCGCGGCAAGGTCGTCAATGCATCAGCCGTTGCGCAGCCTTTTCGGGCTGTCATTGATCAAAAGCCCTTCGCCGTCCGTTCGACCTTTAAGGCCCCCGGCGCCGATATATCCTTCGCCGGCAACGTCGCGCTCGCAGCCGGACCAGACATTGACGGCAACCTGACCGTCAAAGCCGGGTCGATCCAAGACATCAGTGCCTGGGCCGGCCTACCCCTCGGTGGCGGCATCGCAAACGGACCACTGGACTTTAAAGCCAACACGCGCACCAACGCGGCCGGTGTGACTCTCTCGGAAATGACACTGGCGGTCGACGGAATGACGGTCCGTGGCAACGCAGCTTTGGCGATGGCTGGCATGCCGCGCCCCCGCCTCACGGCAAACCTGCAGGCCTCGGCGGTACACGTTGACCAGGTGACGGCTGTTCGTGCCCTCGACGGCCGCGCTTCGGCTCCTCAGCCGTCAGCGGTGGCGGCACCAGCTTTGCCCGCCAGCATCGACGACCTGCTAAAGGCCAAGCCCGCCACGCCCGCGCGACCTCAAGTGCGCGGCTTCATGGGCCGGAACGGCTGGAGCGACGAGCCAATCGATCTGACGTCGCTTGGGTTATTCGATGCCGATGTCAAATTGGCGTTCGCCGCGCTGACGGCAGGAAAACTGAAAGCCGGCAACGGTCAAACAGCCATCACCCTGACGAACAAAGTGGGAAGGGTCGATATTGCGGATCTTCAAATCTACGACGGTCGCGCGCGCGGAACGATCACCGCGGATGCAACCAACGCCTCGCTCCCGGTTGTCGGTGCCAATCTGTTGATCGATGGCGTTTCCAGCCTCGATTTTCTGCGTGACGCCGGCGGGGTCGACATTGTCGCAGGCAAAGCACGCATCTCGACGTCCCTGTCGGGCCACGGCCAATCCGAGCGTCAGATCGTCGAATCCCTGACCGGCAAAGCCGAAATAGCCATGGCCAACGGCGCTCTGGTTGGAATTTCAATCCCAAAGATCCTCCAGGCGCTCTCGCAAGGCCGCCAGCCGTCGTTTGAAAGAGTACCGTCCGACCGCACCGAGTTTTCCGAACTCTCGGGATCGGTCAACATCGTAAATGGCGTGGCACAGAACCAAGACTTGAAGTTCACAACACCCCAAGTGCGCGTCACCGGAACGGGGACCGTCAATCTACCGGCTCGCACCATCGACTACGTTGCCCGGCCCAAGCTTGCGGGCCCGCAGTCGATCCAAGTCGGTCAGATGACACTCAACGTCGGCAACATCGAAGTTCCCGTCCGGGTAGCAGGAACGTTCGACAAGATCGCGGTCGCGCCGGAGCTACAGGGCATCGTCAAAAATCCGAATCAGGCCGTCGAAGCGATCAAAAAGCTCGACCGGAAGGAAGCGGAAAGCACCGTGAAGGGCGTCTTGGACGGCGATCCGGCTGCAAAAGCGAAAGCGCGCGAGTTCCTGAAGAACCTGATCAAGTGATCGCCATACGAGGCGCGGTTTCGCTTCCGATTCAACGCCTTTTGCCGGCGATCCGCTCCGCGCGCCCGGCGAATTTTTTTGCAGGAATGTGACGGAACTTGAGGTTCGTACGAATATTTTTAATCGAGGTCCTATTTTCTCTTGCGTGGGGGGGCATCATGCCTCATATGCACCCCCGTCCGTCAGTCCACCTGCCCCAAAGGTCAAGGGTCACCTGAAACCACCAAGGTAAGGAGCGGCGGGTCAGAATCTGTCTACTGGTTGGGGAGGGTCATATGGCCTTTAATGACACCCTCTTCCAATTGGGGATGGACTTGACTCGTTCAAGCACCACCCAAGCGGAAGTTCTTGGTTCGTCGGCACCCTCTCGCGAGGAATCCGGCGTCCAGTTCGCAGGTACGCACCTGATTGTAGATCTGTCAGGTGCGAAACGTCTCGACGACGTCTCACATATCGAAAAGACGCTGAAGCGCTGCGTCGAGCTGGCGGGGGGAAATCCCCTTCACAGCCACGTGCATCGTTTCGCAAACAACGGTGGTATTTCCGGCGTTGTAGTGCTCCGTGAGGGTCACATCACATTCCGCAGTTTCCCGGAAACGGGCGACGTGGCGTGCGACGTGCTGTTCATGGGCACCGATGATGTGAGCGATCTTGTCGTAAGCACCTTGGTGCAGTCTTTCCGTCCGACTGGACAGAAGGTTCAGCGCCACGACCGTCGCGCGGCAGAGCCCGTCAAGACGAAAACCCGCCGTCCGCGTCTTATCGTACGCGAGCGGGAGCAGGCAGCAGCCTGACCGTTCCATCCGGAACGTCAAGAATTGGGCAGCGGATCGACCTTCCGCTGCCCTTTTTTTATTGGATTCTGAATAGCTTACGTTTTGACGGGAACCGCAGTGTCCCGCCCGCGTTTTCCCATTGCGACATGCGCAAGCATTCCCCGCCACAGCGTTTCATTGCCGATACCGAATTTTGAGAAGGACCGCGGCCCCACCCGCGTCTACCTCGAGCCAATGCAGCGCCAGGAGCCCGGCTATCAGTGAAGGGCGGCCACATGTCATTTGAACTACAGGCAGACGACGCGCTGTTCTTGGACATCGACGGCACCCTTTTAGATATCGCCTCCCATCCGGACCTGGTGACCGTTCCATCCGGTCTCACCATGGTTTTGCACGCGCTGCGCGCCGAGCTTGGGGGCGCGCTGGCAATCCTGTCGGGGCGGTCCATGGCTCAGGTGGACGCACTCCTCGCACCGCTTCGATTTGCAGGCGCTGGCGAGCATGGCAGCGTCGTCCGCTTCACACCAGAAGGCTCGATGGAGCAGATGACATCGCTGGTATCGTCAACCCTGACAGCGCCCGCCGCTGAAATCGCCGCCAGGTTTGCACCTGTCTTGCTGGAGATAAAAACGTCGGCGCTCGCCGTGCACTTCAGAAACGCTCCAGATGCCGAGATACCCCTAACCAAAGAATTGACCGCTCTCGTCGCCCGTCACCCTGGATGGAAAATGATGCGCGGCCGGCGTGTGTTCGACATCGTACCAGCAGGCATAACGAAGGGTGGCGCACTTCGGAGTCTGCTCGAGACCGCAATTTTTCGGGGCCGCCGCCCGGTCATGATCGGCGACGACGTCACGGACATTTCCGCACTGGCGGCGGCCACAGATCTGGATGGGGTTGGTCTGACGGTCGCAAGCAACGTCTTCCCTTCGCATCAAGCTGACTTCTCAAGTCCGGCCGCTGTCCGCCAATGGCTTGCAAGAGAGGTCGCGCGCCTGGCTTCGAGAGCGCCCATCAACAGTGATACGCCATGGGGTACCCCATGCCGGAATTGACGCCAAAACCCAGTTTGGGCCAAGCCGGCTTACCGGCCGCTGTACAAGAAAACCCATCTCCGTGGCTTCGCAGACTGATCGAGCGTGGCACATCAATCCAATGGCTCGTGCTGCTGGCAGCCGTCACTATTGGTCTATTGCTTGCACTCGTCTCGCCGTTGTCGAGAGCTGTCGTGGAAAATTGGTCGCTGCGCGATGCAGACCAGCGCGCGCAAATTCTGTTCCGCTCTATCCGAACCAATGTGGAAGGCGGCCTCGCCAACCCAAACCAGTCGAAACTCGATGAACTGTTCAGCCAGATTTCCGGAAGTGGCAGCGCGCTCGCGATAGGATTCTGCCAAGCAAGCGGACAGCTACAGCACAACAGTACGCCCCGCCCAGTCTGGATGAATTGCGCGCTCGTCCCACGCACAGCGCGGCCGAACACGACGATGCTGGACGATGGCGATCATCGAATCCACGCAGCGAGCTTTCCGCTGGCAGGCGGACACTTGATCATCGCGCAAGACATGGCGTTCGCCGAGGTGCGCGAACTCGATGCACGCCGATACATCACGTTCTCACTCTTGGCCGTGATCCTCTGCCTATCCATTCTGTCCGCGATAATGATCGCAATCCTCATGCGTGGCTGGACCAGATCATTCAGGGACGCACTTGCCCAACAGGGCTATCGGCGTATTGGCGGTCGGCCAGCCGCCCTGCAACCCGTCGAAGGCGATCTTCGCGCCCTTCTCGACGACATAAAATCGGAACGGAGATACGACGAACGTATCCGCATCGATTGGTCACCAGCCACACTGCACAAACTCATCACCGACGAGCTGCCCGGCGCAGAACTCATTATCGTCTCGAATCGAGAGCCTTACATTCACAACAGCGCAGCTGACGGATCCATCACGCTCCAAACCCCTGCGAGCGGCTTGGTCGCTGCACTGGAACCTGTCGCGCGTGCATGCCGTGGCACCTGGATCGCACACGGCAGCGGCAGCGCCGATAGGCTCGTCGTCGACAAGACGGATCGCGTCGCCGTTCCGCCCCACGATCCATCTTACAGCCTCAGGCGTGTTTGGCTGACCGACGAAGAGCAGGACGGCTACTACTACGGCTTTGCAAACGAAGGCATCTGGCCACTCTGCCATGTGGCCTTCGTTCGCCCGACATTCCGGGAAAGTGACTGGCG
>JAPXTA010000117.1:0-15569 GCA_033812735.1 Hyphomicrobiaceae bacterium
GATCGTGCTCGCGGCATTCGCACTGCTGGTCTATGGCCGGCTGGATGAAGCGGACATCCTTGGCGGGTTCGGGCCCATCGGCCGCTTACCGGTTGCCGTACAGGCGATCCTGATGCTGTTGATCGCCGACTTCTGCGGCTATTGGGTTCATCGCACGTTCCACGGCCGGCGTCTGTGGCGCTTCCATGCTGTGCACCACGCACCGACGACGCTGGATTGGCTCTCGGCTGTGCGCGTCCATCCGGTCAACGAACTCGTCGGCCGCCTCGCCGCGATGCTGCCGCTGCTCTGCCTCGGGTTTAAACCTGCGACGTTGCTGTGGACCGGACCGATCTTCGGCGTCTTCGGCTTGCTGCTTCACGCCAACGTCGACTGGGACTGGGGACCCTTCCGCAAGGTTCTCGCTTCCCCGCGCTTCCATCGCTGGCATCATTCAAGCGACGCTGACGCCGAAGGGCGCAATTTCGCAGCGCTGTTGCCTATGTGGGATATCGTCTTCGGCACGTACTACATGCCCGAGGGACGCGTACCCGATCGCTTCGGCACGAACACGCCGGTGCCGGACGGTCTTTTCGCCCAACTCATGTTTCCCTTTCGGCGCGCGGCCGAACCCGCTCAAGCGAAGATCGATGCCGCGAACATGTCGCGCGTCGATGGATGAATGTAGAACGTGTTGAGGACGCCCGTCGCCTTGGCGTGCATGCGGCCATCGCGCCAGGCATGGGGCACGTAGCCCATGGCGATGAGCTGGGCGGCATCGGTTTCGGGTTTGTTGTTTTCCATCAGGATGACGGGGCGGTAGCGGCGGATCGTCTCCGCGCCGCCGCGGATGACGGCGGGTTCCAAGCCCTGGACGTCGATCTTGATGAAGCACGGCACCAGCTTGAAGCTATCCAGGCGTTCGACCTTGCACGTGAAGGTGCGGATGTCCTGGTGCTTGGGGTCGAAGCCCGCGAGGCGATCGGCATTCAACCAAGTGGCGGCTTCCTCACGCACGAACGACGAGAGGCCATCGAACGGGACGCCCTTGTAATAGGGCACATGAAGCTCGAACGAGCCTTCATCTTCACCGAGGCCGGCGGCATGCAGCGTGAACGCCCGATCGGATTCGCGCTTCTTGTTGATCATCTCGACCAGCACCGGGTTCGGCTCGAAGGCGACGATCGGCACATCGGGGAGATACATGCGCGCCGAGGCGATCGTCTCGCCACGATTGGCGCCGGCATCGACGTAGACCATCCCGGGCGGGGGTGTGAAATGGGCGAGGGCGCGAAAATCCGGCTCGGTCGGGCGGCGGAGCAGGCGGTTTACCCGCGCGCGGACATCGGGCTTCACGCCGGTCGTGCGCTGCACCTCGACGTACGCGGCGGCAATAAGTGACGTGATGCTCATGTTGTAGATCGTGCCAATCTGTCCGACCGCGCACGAGGCACGGCGCTTGTTGCCTCATCTGATGCACGAAACGGGCCGCGGCAAGGCGGTAGGGCAAGGGTTAACGGGATTGTCCGCGCACTTTCCCGTGCGATCAGCCTTCGACGCGAGTTTTGAGCGGCCCGGCCCGATCGGCAGGGTTAACGCGCCAAGCCGCAAACAAAAAATGGCCGGGCACGGATCTACTTTACGAGCCGCGGATAAGGGAGGGAGGATGCGGCTCGATTTCGATCCGCTCGCTGCGGTTGGTACGCGCCGGCGCCAGGGCCTGTCGATTCAGGCTCAGGGGACACTCGATCCCCGTTTAGTGGCGCGGTCGCCAACCCATTGGTCCGGCGGGAGCCGCCGTCTTCGCATGGAAGACCATATCCGGCCCGTGCCCGCAGCATCCTCGACCCTGTCTGGACGCTACGTAGACATCCCGGCCCAGTCGAAGACAGGAGCACTATGCATGAGGTTGTGGCGCGCGAAAAGCCTCGCGTTCTGCGAGCGTTAATGGAGCAGATGTCTCTCGCGCCTCACATACAAATTTTGTCATGGCGGGGCGTGTCCCTGCCATCCATGGAGAGGCTGAGTGAATGCTGATGTTGCTGCGCTGAATATGCCGCTCGCATCGTTCAGGAAACGCGGCGCGATGGATGGCGGGCCCGCGGCCCGCCATGACAAGAGTGGTGTGCTAGCGCTCAACCCTTGATGCGGGCGGCGAGCGTGGTGCCGAGGCTTGCCGGGCTGTCGGCGATGGCGATGCCAGCGGACCGCATCGCTTCGAACTTATCTTCGGCCTTGCCCTTGCCGCCGGAGATGATCGCGCCGGCGTGGCCCATGCGGCGGCCTGGAGGCGCCGTCGACCCCGCGATGAAACCGGCCATCGGCTTCTTGCGGCCCTTGGCGGCTTCGCGCTTGATGAATTCCGCGGCGTCTTCTTCGGCCGAGCCGCCGATTTCACCAATCATGATGATGGCGTGTGTGTCGGGGTCGGACAGGAACATGTCGAGGACGTCGATGAACTCGGTGCCCTTGACCGGGTCGCCACCGATTCCAACGGCCGTCGATTGGCCGAGGCCGGCGTCGGACGTCTGCTTGACGGCCTCGTAGGTCAGCGTGCCGGACCGCGAGACGATGCCGACGTTGCCCTTCTTGAAGATGTTGCCCGGCATGATGCCGATCTTGCACTGGTTCGGCGTCAGGACGCCGGGGCAGTTCGGGCCGATGAGGCGCGACCACGAACCGGTCAACGCGCGCTTCACCTTGATCATGTCCATCACGGGGATGCCCTCGGTGATGCAGATGATCAGCGGGATTTCCGCATCGATGGCTTCAAGAATGGCGTCAGCGGCGAAAGGCGGGGGAACGTAGATCGAGGTCGCGGTCGCGCCGGTCTTCTTGACGGCGTCGTGAACGCTGTCGAACAGCGGGACGTCAGCAAGCTCGGCATCGGGGTGCTTGGAGCCGCCCTTGCCCGGGGTCACGCCACCGACGACCTGCGTACCATAAGCCTTGGCCTGCTTGGTGTGGAAGGTGCCTTGGCTGCCGGTGATCCCCTGGCAGATGACCTTGGTAGACTTGTCGACGAGAATGGCCATGTGAGGGAAGCACCCTGTTCTCTAAAACCCGCCCCCGTTTAGCAGCTAACGCCGCAAGAGCAAGTCCATCATTGGTCGTGCCTCAGAACGCGACGTGGCGCTTTTGGCGGGCAAGTTGTCAGCAAAGCGCCGGCTCGGAGCCGGCGCCAAGGGAAGTTCATCTACTTCGCAAGTCCGTCAGCGGGCGTCCCGCTCGAGGCGCTTGAAGATGCTCGGGCCGAAGGCGCCGCGCCCACTGGACGCACTATAACCACTGTAGACGCGCGGCGGGCTGACGTAGACCCCGACGTAGCGCGGCGGGGCAGACGGCACGCGATAAACGCCGGGTTGTCCTTGCTTGCGGGCCGACGGACGGGGCGGCGCAGCGGCCGGGGCGGATTCGCTTTCGACGACGGTTGGCTCTGCGGGCGGGATTGCGGCTGTCTTTTGGCGCGGCGCAACCGGCGCGGCGACGACGTCAGCCGGCATTTGTGCGGCCGGTGAGGGTACACCAGCTGCAACGCCATCGCGGCGTTTGATGACGATCTTGGAACCGGCCTTGGGGGCGGGTGCCGCCACCGGCTGCTCGGTGTCGGCGCCGACGCCGACGGCCATCCGGCCTGGCAATTCGGCCGGACGCGCTTCGGCGCGCGGTTGCGGGACGGCGGCAGGCGGTACCGCGACGGGCGGTACAGCTGCCGCAACGACCGTCGGGGCCCAACTCGACACGACTGCTTCCGAAGCGGGCTTCTGCGGCTGCACCTTCGGAGCGGGCACCACGGCCGCAATGTCACGCTGCACTGTCGAATCACGCGGCGTTGTAGCGTCACGCGAAGGCGCAGCACGGTCCGGACGAGCCTGCGCGACGGCCTTGTCGGCTGGCCGCTTCGTCTGTTGGCTCGGTGATTGAGCGATGACTTGGCTCGGCATGCAGCGGCCGTTCGCAGCGGCCGTCTGACCGGCCGGGCAGCTCTTGCCGCAGGCGTCGCCCGGATGGCCACTGACGAGGGTTTTAAGAATATGGTCGGGCTGGTCGATCGGCAGAGTTGCGTTGACGCGGTCGATGAACGTCTTCATGCCCTGGCGGGTTTCAGCGGACCACTCGCCATCGATATCGCCCACATAGCATCCGACACGGCGGAGTTCGCGTTGAATTTCCTTCGTCAACGCGAGGCGCTGATCGCCGCGTTGGGGAGCGCCAGAGGCGACCTTGATCGGTTCAGACGCATTTTCGACTTTGATCGGCGCCGACGCCCCGGCAACAAGCGGCTTCGCCTTGGCGACCGATGCCTGCTCACGGATCGGCTCGACCTGAGGCGCTGCGCGAGCTACCGGCGCAGGTTGCGCCACTGCCGGTTGCGAGGCGGCCGGTTGGGAGAGGGGCGGCTGGGAAACGGTTGGCTGGGACGCGGGCATGATCGAGGCGGTGGTGATCGAGGATGCCGGTGCGGCACGCCTCGGCTCTTCCTTCACATCGAATGCGGGTACGACGTACGCCGCGGTTCCGACGCCGGCGAGGATCAACAGAAAGCCAGCCGCTTTACCCATGATACGCTCCTGCACTAGCAGCCGAAATCGAAGGAATTAACTCATCTACGAACGGTGCAGCGGAGCCAATTGTTCCGCCGCAACCCATAGTGGAGCCCGCTGACCCAATTCTTATCTGGCCCTCTCGAAGGGTGTAAAGGACAATCCGTGCAACGATCATATTCTTTTGACAGGTTTTGCTTGATGGCAACGATCTGACACAATTCGGAAATTCACCCATACGACATGCTTGGCATCGCGGTTGAGGCGTTGCCTGACGGCCTGTTCGGGTGGCCATCGCTGGGCATAGGCCCGGACGCGATCGCGGGCTATGGAGCGGGACGGCGAAAGACTTCTGCTTGACCCGGGTCGACGCGGATGGCCATTTCGTTGCCGGACGGGCCTTGCCGCTAGCCGGCTAGGCCAACACCGTCCGATGCGGTCCGAGGGTGGGGATGGGCGGAAGCGGCAAATCAGGCTGGAGGGCTGGGCTATTCGGGCTCGGCATCGCTTTGATCTGTCACGGCCTGACCGTGGGGCCTAGCGCTGCCGAGACCTGTCAACGGGCGGACTTCGAAGCGGTCGTCGACGAGGCCTCCAACACACTCCTCCAGCTCACCCAGGCGAATACGCCCACTTTCCAGGCGAAGCTTCGGTCACTGAAGGCAAAGCGCAACTGGACCAACGACCAGTTGATGACGGAAGGTGCCGCATTCGTGCGCGACGACAAGATCGCGGCCTACGACCAGCAGTCGGAGCAGCTTCTGATCAAAATTAACTCGCAGAGCGGCGAGGGCGTGGACTGCAAGGTGCTGGCAGGCCTCCGGGAGGCCATGCGAACCCTTGTCGAGACGCAACAGGCCAAATGGAAATACATGTTCGACAAGATCGATGCGGAATTGGCTCGTTAGGCCATGGTTGCCCGGGCGCACGGAAGGCTTGCCAGCGGATCGCATGGCATGCGATCCGAATAGCCGAATAAAATAAGCATCAGGAGGACCGCTCTCATGACCTCACGGCTCACACGCCGTACAACTCTCGCCGGCCTTGCCGCGGCTGGCGTCTTTTCCCCCGCGATCGTTCGCGCTCAGGGCTACCCCGGAAGCCAGACCATCAAGATGCTGGTGCCGTATCCCGCCGGCGGCGCCACCGATATCGTCGGCCGCGTGGTGGCTGACGCGTTGACGACGCACTGGAAGACGACGGTTGTCGTGGAAAACGTCGCCGGTGCAGCGGCGAACGTCGGCATGGACCGGATCGCGAAAGGCGCGACCGACGGGTCGACCTTGTTCGTCGTACCGCCGCAGATCGCGATCAACCAGTTTCTCTATGCCAAGCTGAACTACGATCCGGAGAAGGATCTGCTGCCGATCTCGCAGATTTCGCGCTTTTCCAACCTGCTCACCATCAAGAAGCAGCTCGCCGGCGAGATCAAATCGACCAAGGATCTGATCGACTACGCCAAAAAGAATCCGGGCAAGCTCAACTTCGCTTCGTCGGGCAACGGCACGACGATCCATCTGTCGGGCGAACTCTTCAAGAAGATGGCCGGCATCGACATGGTGCACGTCGCCTATCGCGGCTCGGCGCCTGCCCTCAACGATCTCGTCGGCGGCCAGGTCGATCTGATGTTCGACAACCTGCCGTCGGTCTATCCGCAAGTGAAGGCGGGTACGCTCGTCGGCCTCGCGACGACTGGCCTCCAAAAGGATGCCTTCGCGCCTGAATTCCCGACCGTCGCCGAGACCGTGCCGGGCTTCCAGGTCGAAAGCTGGTTCGGCATCGGCGTCAACGCCAAGACACCGGCCGATATCGTCGCCAAGATCGAGGCGGATCTGCTCGCCGTCTGCAAGACCGATGCGGTCAAGGAACGGCTATCGAAAGCCGGCATGCACACCGTCGGCTCCGACCGCAAGGGCTTCGCGGATTGGATCGGCATCGAGCGCAAGCGGTGGGGCACGTTGATCCAGGATCTCAAGCTCAGGGTCGAGTGATCTAGCTGAGCTCATGACAAATACGGCGGCCGCGCAACCCAATGCGCGGCCGTTCGCTTTTATTGCCAGGCCGTGGAAATACCGAGATCCGCCGTTTCCGCGGCAAATTCGTCGAGCGTCATCAAGCCGAGCGCCGGCATCGCGCCACGCGCTCCAATCGCCTCGTCGAGCAGTTTGCGCGTGATGATCACTGCCGGCGTCGGCGGCACATAGGGGCCACGGCCATCCGGCGCGAGAAGGCGCCAGGTCAGCCGCCGCGGCTTGCCGTCGTGTCCCGTTCCCGCGAGCGTCACGAACATCGCGCCGGTGCTGCCGCCTAGTCCCGCAAACAACCGCTTCATCGACAGCAATGGTGCGGCCAGACGTTCAGGCCTTCGCAGCAGTCCAGCGCGCACGAGCCACGACAATCCCCACATGCCGAAATGCATCGGCGCGACGGCAAGGCCCGCACGGAACGTCAGCGTCTCGAGGGATGGATAGCGGGCCGGAAACAGATCGAGGTCCGGCACGTCGCAGTAGCCGAGCCAGCGCCGTCCGATCGCCGGAAATACATGACTGCCGACGCCCTGCCAGCCGTGAACGTCGACGCGCTTGCCGTCTTGAAGGGTCGTGAACGGTTTGCCGACGTAGCCGAGGATCGACCGCGTCGTCGCGATGCCGGGATCGAAATCGCCGGCAGGGACGATGCCGTAGTCGATCCCGGCCAGATGAGCAAAGTCTGAAAGGCGGCTGTCGATGACGGCGGCGGCAAGTGCCGGCACGCTACTCGCGCCGGACGCGACCAAGACATCAGCCGCGCGCGCGGCGGCGTCCAGTTTCGTTATGCCGGTTACGAATGCGCGGCCATCGGCAAGGTCGACATAGTGCGCGCCGGCGGCGATGGCGGCTTCGGCGAGCGCGTAGCTCTGCGATTGAAAGGGGCCGGAGGCGTTGAGGACGACGGCGGGTCGCAAGGCACGCAGGGCGTCGTGGCTGGGGCGTTCGGCGTCGAGCACGGCATGTTCGATGACAGTCGGGGTATGCGCTCGAAGGGCTGCGGCGGCTGCGGCAGCGTTCTCGCCATTGCGGCCAGCGATTACAATCGCCGCGGTCGCATCACGGGCCAGACGTTCGGCGGCGCGCGCACCGAATGTGCCGTAACCGCCGACGATGACGACGCGTCGCGTCAGCATTTCCTCAAGCCGATACGCTCCGCATGACAATCGAGCGCACGCTGGAAGGCATCGGGGCGGCTAACGGGGAAGAAGTGACCACCGTTGGCCATCATCGACAAGGCAGAGCCGGGCATCAGCTGGTGCAGTTCGCGCTGGAGGAATCCCGGAACGATGAGATCGTCATCCGCGCCTTGGACGAGCGTCGGCAGTTTGATCTTGGCGATATCGGCACTGCGGTCGAAGGCGAGCAGTGCGGCAATGCGCTCGGTTACGGCATGTTGCTGGTCGGGCTTCACCGGCGCGTTGTCGACGAGGGTGCGATAGAAGGCCCAGTGACGGTCGAGCCAATCCGGCGGGTACCCGAGGAAGGCGAGCATCGAGGTGTATTCGCGCGGCGCATTCTTCATGATGTTGTTACGGGCGCGGAACAGCTCGGCCATGTAGGGGTTGGGGCGCGCCCATGTGCCCGACAGGATCAAGCCCGCAACACCGGACGCATCGCCCAGCGCCAGTTCTTGCGAAATGATACCGCCCATGGAATGCCCGAGCAGGATCGCCTTCTTGCAACCGGCATGCGCGATCACGGCGCGGCAATCGTCAGCGAGCGTTTCGACGAGAAGCGGTGCATCACCACGTGTGCTGCCGGCGATACCGCGCTGATCGAAGCGGGTGACGCGATAGCACTTCGACAGCTCGGGAATGAGCGGGTCCCAGAACCCAGCGGTGCCCGACAGCCCCGTGACCAGCACCAAGTCCGGGCCATCACCGTCGGTAAAGACAGCCAGCTTGGCACCATCGGGGCGTTTTAGAACCGAATGTGCCATTGATGTCTCCGTGCGCGTGACCGGTGCGAGTAATCAGATGCGGCGATACTTGACGATAGGGCCCGTCTCGATGCGCTTGGCTTTGCCTGTCGTCACGAGGTGATTGGCATGCGCGAGCGTCTCGGCGAGCGCCATCATCAATTGCCCATCGGCAACGGCGCGCGAGAACAAGCCCTCCGCCAATTCGAGGCCGCTCTTGTCGCCAGTCATCAGCTCGATCAACTTTTGCAGACGCAGGTCGTGGTGGTGGGCGAGCTGGTCGATCCTGGTATGAAGGCCGCGGAACGGCAGGCCATGCGACGGCAGGACGAGGGTGTCCTCGGGCAGTTTGCGCAGGCGCTGCAAGGATTTCAGGTAGTCGCTGAGCGGGTCCGACCAGGGCTGGCTCAGGAACACGCCGACAACAGGCGAGATTTTCGAGAGGATCTGATCGCCGGCGATGAGAATCTTGTCCTTGGCGCAATAGAACGAGGCGTGTTCGTCGGCGTGTCCGCCGTTGACGAGCACTTTCCAGCTACGGCCGCCGAACTTCATCGTATCGCCGTCGCGGATGCGCGCGAAGCTCATGGGTAGTGGGTGATTGCGGAAGGGCGCGGATTCGCGCGACATCGCCATCTTCGCGATTGCCGCCTCCGGCACGCCGTTCCGCGTGAGGCCGCGGCGTTCCTCAGGCTGCATCGGCTTCAGGCCCTGCTCGCGCCACAGCTGCGGGGCAAGCCATTCGGCCAGCGTCATGTGCAGGCGGACGCCGAGTTTCTCGCAGAGCCAGCCCGCGAGCCCGACGTGGTCGGGATGGCCGTGGGTGCAGATGATGTCCTTGACCGGCTTTCCCTTCAGCCGGTTCGCCAGCACGTCGTCCCAGATCTCACGCGACTGCGGCTTATCGGCGCCGGTGTCGATGATCGTCCAGCCGTCCTTGTCCTCGAGCAGCCAGCAATTGACGTGGTTGAGCACGAACGGCAGCGGCAGGCGCAGCCAAACGAGCGATTTGGCGATCTCGTGGGTTTCGCCGGGCTCAAGTGCCTTTTCGATGAGGAATTCGATGTCGGCGGGTTTTACCTCGCCGGCTACCGCCTTGCCAGCTACAGCCTTGAACGTCGCATGCATGCCGGTCACCGGACAAAGTTATTTCGTTGCATGCATTGAAGCTCTAGCGATTTGACGGACAAAGTCTATCGCGCGCCCGCATACCCGGCGTGCATGAACTGCACGTGCTGCGAAGGTCGCGGGTGCGTCATTTCGGTTGCTCATCAGGGTCCGAGAACCTAATAGACAGCGACCCTTTCCCTCCCCTTCCGTCCGCATCGAGGCCACATGCGCCCCTCCAAACGCCAGCCCGACGAACTCCGCCGCGTCTCGTTCGAACGAGCCGTATCGATGCATGCGGAGGGCTCATGCCTGGTGAAATTCGGCAACACGCATGTGCTGTGCACGGCGAGCCTCGAAGAACGCATTCCGCCGTGGCTCAAGGGTCAGGGGCGCGGCTGGGTGACGGCCGAATATGCGATGCTGCCGCGCGCGACGAAGGACCGGACACGCCGCGAAGTCACTGTTGGTCACGCCTCGGGTCGCACGCAGGAAATCCAACGGCTCATTGGCCGTTCTTTGCGCGCCGTCGTCGATTTGAAGGCGCTCGGCGAGCGGCAAATCTCGGTCGATTGCGACGTGCTGCAGGCCGACGGCGGCACGCGCACCGCTTCGATCACCGGCGCCTGGATCGCGCTGCACGATTGCCTGCAATGGATGAAGGCGCGCGACATGCTCAAGGGCGAGGTGATGCGCGACAGCATCGCTGCCGTCTCATGCGGCCTTTACGAGGGCAAAGCCGTGCTCGACCTCGACTATGCCGAGGACAGCGAGGCGGAGGCTGACGCCAACTTCGTCATCACCGGCAAGGGCGGGATCGTCGAGGTGCAGGGAACGGCCGAGAAGGACCCATTCAGCCAGAAACAGTTCGACGAATTGATGCTGCTGGCGAAAAAGGGCATCGGCGAACTGACGCAGCTGCAAAAGCTGACGGTCAGCTAAGCGGTCGCGCCGGCTGAACTTCGGCCCACATGCAGCGCGAAAGCGTGCTAGTGTTCGGTCATGACCGACAAATCGAACAGTGAACGCAAGACACTCGTGCTGACCGGCGCCTCGCGCGGTATTGGGCACGCGACGGTCAAGCGCTTCTCGTCGGCGGGCTGGCGCGTGATCTCGTGTTCCCGCCAATCCTTTCCCGAAGATTGCCCCTGGGAGATGGGCCGCGACGATCACATCCAAGTCGATCTCGCGAATGCTGCCGACACGCTCAACGCCGTCACCGAGATTCGCGAACGGCTGAAAGCGCAGGGCTCGCGCCTCAATGCGCTCGTCAATAACGCCGCTATCAGTCCGAAGGGTCCGGGCGGCGCGCGGCTGAGTTCCATCGAGACGCCGCTGGACGATTGGGCACGTGTCTTTCAGGTGAACTTCTTCGCGCCGATCCTGCTCGCACGCGGGCTGATCGCCGAACTCGAAGCGGCGCGCGGCGCGGTGGTCAACGTCACATCGATCGCCGGCTCGCGCGTGCATCCGTTCGCCGGCACGGCCTATGCGACCTCCAAGGCAGCGCTTGCCGGATTGACGCGCGAGATGGCGGCCGACTTCGGGCCGCACAACATCCGCGTCAACGCGATCTCGCCCGGTGAGATCGACACGTCGATCCTCTCGCCCGGCACGGAGCGCATCGTGCAGGAACAGATCCCGATGAAGCGCCTCGGCAACCCGGAAGAAGTTGCGCGTGCCATCTACTTCCTGTGCACTGACCAGTCGAGCTACGTGAACGGCGCCGAACTCCACATCAACGGCGGGCAACACGTTTAGTGTGGGCCGAAATTGCCCCGTTGGGGCTCATTGAGCCCTAGCAATCGGCACCCCGCCATTTAATCAGGAATGAACCTGATGGATGCTTATGAGGAAGTTCTAAACTTTATTTCGCGCTGGCGGCGTCTAGGGGTATTGCAAGGAACGACTGGCGGTCTTGCTGTTGGATCCCTCCCCAAAATTGGAACGCATGCATACTTGCATGTGCTGGGCGTACCTTTGGGGGCCGATCATGTTGGCCGTTTAGCCAATTTGATTGGCACGCCGATTCCCTTGGACTTCGAGAACTTTCTGAATCGTGCAAATGGGGCTCGCTTCTTCAACCGCCTTTTGTCTTTGGGCGGTTACCGCACAACGACAAGGACAGCTAATGCTGACGAATTGCTTTGGGAGCCATGGGATATAGTATCCGGAAACCTACTAGACACCGTCGCGCGCCAGACCAATTCAATTTACTTTTCTAATGATACAGATGGCAATCCGATTTATATTGCCCAGAATGGAGAGGTGAACTGTAGATTGAGCAATGGAGATTTGGTTGCCTCATGGCCTTCTTTCGCCAAATTCATTGTTGACGAACTGACACGACTTGAACGCTTTCATGACGAGAATGGCTCTCGCTTAATTGATTACTCTAAGATGACGCGTTAGGTGCGTCTGGAACGGCCGCATGATCCGCAGCGGCGTCTCGAACTTTCTTATCTTGGACGCAGTCCTTCCCTGCAACTTAGTGCGGCGCGCTCTTCTTGCCACTCGCTGAGACGCTGAATCGCGCCGGATCGCAAGTCGCGGTCAGCCCCACCGCAGCATCAGAAAGTTTGCATCCCCGGACGCTCGAACTGCACCGCAGTGAGAGCGAGCCGGGGCCTTTCCCAGGCGCCTTTCCCGGGCAAAGATCCCGGCTCATGTCGCTCCGCTCATGGCCGGGAATGCAAACTACCAAGTAGAGCGAGACCGCAAGTCGCGCTTGGTCCTCGCGACTTGCTGCGCCGCATCTTCTGGCCACTCGCTGCGGCGCTGAACCGCGCGCCGGATCGCAAGTGGCGGGATCAACCCTCTGGACTCAATGCCGGTGGTTCGCTCCGACAGGTGGACCAGAGTCTGATCCATTGCTGTCCCACATCGAAAGCCGCGAGCGGATTGGTTACGTGCGCACGTCAACGTCCCATCAATGACAATGCGAGAGCGACTCGCAGTATGTCCGGATCTTGACGCAAATCGCCCCAATCCCCTTTTGCTTCCCCGGTCATGAGCGCAGCGAAATGAACCGGGGTCCTTACCAGGAAAAGCCCCCGGATAGCTCTCACTGCGAAGGCCGTTCGAGCTTCCGGGGATGCAAGCTTGTGGGAGAGCATTGGGTCTGACCCCGTGCCTACGCGCGGCGCGCTCACTCCTTCCTCACGTAGCGATAATCAAAGCCGCTCTTGCCGTGCGGCTTGATGTGGCCGGCGGTCGGTGAGGGGAAGTGGATCGGCAAAATCACCGTCGAGGTCTCGCAGACGCGATCGAGGAAGCGGCGGCGCGACTGCGCGGCTTCTGCGCGATCGACGTCGAAGATCGTGGACCACTCGGGTTCGCGGCATTGCAGGGCGTGATGCATCATGTCGCCCGTCACGATCGCGCGCTGGCCCTTCGACGTGATGTTGATGCAGACGTGGCGCGGCGAATGGCCCGGCGTCGGCGTCAGCGAGAAGGTGTCGTCGAGTTCATAAGTGTTGTCGACGAGCAGCGCCTGGCCCGCCTCGACGATCGGGCGGCAGTTGTAGGTCCAGACGTTCCCTGGCGGGTTCCTGCCTTCCTTGGTCGCCGCTTCCCAGTACGCGTACTCGTCCTTGTGGAAGATGTATTTGGCGTTCGGGAAGGTCGGCACCCAGCGGCCGTCGACGAGGCGCGTATTCCAGCCGGTGTGGTCGATGTGGAGGTGGGTGCAAAAGACGTGCGTGATGTCCTCGAACGTCAGGCCGGCGCGCTTGAAGTTGTCGAGCCACGGCGTGGTGTCGAAGTTGAACGGCGCGGGGTGGCCCTTGTCCTGCCCCGTGCAGGTGTCGACGAGGACGAGGTGCTTCGGCGTGCGGACCACGAAGGTCTGATAGGTGATGCACATGAGGCCGGAGGCGGTGTCGAACGTCTCGGGCTCGATCGTCTTCAGATGCTCGCGGCCGATTTCGTGATCGTAGGCGGGGAACATGTCGGCCGGCCGCCGCCACGGCCCTTCGCGCTCGACGATGGCCGTAATCGTCACATCGCCGATCTGTAGCGTTTTCATCGTCCCGCCTCATGCCTGCTTCAATGTCCTTGCCGATCCTGCCTGCCGGCCGCGCCTTGGGCAATGCCGTGACTGCGCAGCACTGGGGCGCAACTGGGTGCTTTGCCGGGGCCGCGCCAGACGGTAGTGTGCCCCCTTCGGAATTATGACCGCTGCGCGGACGGAACCCCTGAGAGCACGCATGCCCATCATCATCAACGAAGTCCGCAAGGGCACCTACCTCGACAGCGTCGCCTTGATGCGCATGTCCCGCACGGTCGCTGCCATGGACGGCATCGAGGAATGCGGGATGATGATGGCGACGCCCGCCAACAAGCGCATCATGGCGGACGCGGGGGTGCTCGGCCCCGATGGCGAGGCGGCCGGACCGGGCGATCTAGTCATTGCGATCCGGGCGGCGGATCAGGCGGCGGGAGACGCGGCCCACGCAGCGGCGCGTGCGCTGCTCGACAAACCGAAGGGCGCAGCTGGCGCAACGGCTGCATGGGCGCCGCGCACCATTCGCGCCGCCGCTACCGCCGATCCGTCCGCCAACGTGGCGCTCATTTCAGTGCCGGGAGCGTTCGCGGCGGCGGAAGCACGCAAGGCGCTCGGGCGCGGTCTCAACGTGATGATGTTTTCCGACAACGTGCCGGTCGAGGACGAGGTCGCCTTGAAGCAGGAGGCACGCGCGCGCGGGCTTCTCATGATGGGCCCCGATTGCGGCACCGCGATCATCGGCGGCGTCCCCCTCGCCTTCGCCAACGTCATTCCGCGCGGCAAGATCGGCATCGTCGGCGCGTCCGGCACCGGCATCCAGGAAGTCTCCTGTCTCATCGCGAATAACGGCGGCGGCATTTCGCACGCGATCGGCACGGGTGGGCGCGATCTCAAGAAGGAGGTCGGCGGCATCACGACATTGACGGGGATCGACCTGCTCGACGCCGACCCGGCAACCGATCACATCGTCATCATCTCGAAGCCGCCCGCCGCCGACGTGGCCAAGAAAGTTCTCGAGCGTGTAGCCCGTTCGCCGAAGCCGTTCACAATCTGCTTCCTTGGCGCCGCGCCTGATCTGCCCGCCAATGCGACGGCGGCGCCGACGCTCGAAGCTGCCGCATTCGCAGCGCTTGGCAAATCTCTGCCTCAGTATATCGCGCGCGGCTTGAAGCCTGCGGCGGCTAAAGGCATCCGTGGCCTCTTCGCTGGCGGCACGATGTGCGCGGAGGCGCAGATCGTTGCGTTGCAAGCAGGGTTGAGCGTCGCGTCGAACGTGCCGGTTCCGGGCGCGAAGGCTGCAGATGCCGCCGCCGATGCCGTGCTGATCGATCTCGGCGACGACGAGTACACGCTCGGGCGGCCGCATCCGATGATCGAGCCGGCCGTGCGCGATGCGCCGCTTGCTGCTGCTCTCGCCGACAAGACCATCGGCGTCATCCTTCTCGACTGCGTGCTCGGATATGGCGGGCATATGGACCCCGGCGGACATCTCGCGAAGACGCTTGCGGGGCGCGGCAAGGACGGTCCGCTCGTGATTGCTTCCGTCACGGGTACGGACGGCGATCCGCAGAGCCGCGCGCGGCAGATCGCGAGCCTGGAAAGCGCCGGCGTCATCGTCACGCCATCGAACGCTGCGGCAATGCGGCTTGCGCTGCAAGCTGTCGGCAGAACCGCCTGAACGACTGCGGACGCCTAAGGGGAGGCACGCATGCCCGACAAAAAGACGGCACTGAAGATGCCGAAGCGTTTGGTCATTGCCATCGGCGGCAACGCCACGCATCCGGAGAACATCACCGGCACCTCGGACGAGCAGCGGCACATCGCCAAGCTGACGGCTGAGGCGCTGCTACCGCTCGCTTTGCTCGACAAGACCGAACTCAGCCCCGAATGGCTGGCCGCCCGCGTGGCCGAGATGATCGAGGACGATTGCGAGATCGACCCGGCCGAGAACCTGGTGCTCTACGGGCTCGATTCCATCGCGGTGA
>JAPXTA010000117.1:15579-16487 GCA_033812735.1 Hyphomicrobiaceae bacterium
AGACCGAACTCATCATCACGCACGGCAACGGGCCCGTCGTCGGCAAGATCCTGATGCGGCAGGCGCTGACGCGCGACCGCATTCCGCCGATGTCGCTCGACATCTGTGTCGCCCACAGTCAGGGCGGCATCGCCTACCTGTTGATGCAGGCGCTCGAGAACGCGCTGCGCGAGCATGATAACGCACGGCACGTGGCCTGCCTGCTCACGCAGGTCGAGGTCGATCCCGACGATCCCGCTTTCAAGAACCCCACCAAATATGTCGGCGCCTTCTTCTCGGAGGAGCAAGCGAAGGCGATCGGCAAGGAACTCGGCTGGCTGATGAAGCAGGACGGCGCGCGCGGCTGGCGGCACGTCGTCCCCTCTCCCATGCCGCGCCATGTCTGCGACATCTCACTCGTCCGGGAACTTTCCAAACGCGGCACCATCGTGATCGCGGGCGGCGGCGGCGGCATTCCCGTGGTGCGCGGTCCCAAGGGCGTCCGGCACGGCATCGAGGCGGTCATCGACAAGGATCTGACGACACAACACATGGCGCGCGTGCTCGGCATCGACACGATCATGCTGCTGACCGCCGTGCCACGCATCGCGGTCGATTTCGGCAAGCCGACGCAGAAGTGGCTCGACCGCGTTTCGCTCGCGGACCTCAAGAAATACCACGCCGAGGGGCAGTTCCCGCCTGGTAGCATGGGGCCGAAGGTCGAGGCCGCCATCCGCTTCCTCGAGAACGGCGGCAAACATGTCGTCATCGCCAAGCTCGACGAGGCGGTGCCTGCGCTCAAGGGCGAGACCGGCACCCACATCTTCGCGGACGAGGCATGAAAGTGCTCGAAACATGAAGGCGGGGCAACCGTCACTCACGGCATCGTCGATCGGCGCGATTGCGGCCGAGCTACTCGACGAGGGCGG
>JAPXTA010000118.1:0-16227 GCA_033812735.1 Hyphomicrobiaceae bacterium
CTGACGCGCACCCGCCGCGCGGGCTGCCAGCATCGACATCAGTCCGACGCCGCCGAGGCCGACGACGGCAACGCTGGAGCCGACCGAGATCTTCGCGGTATTCACCACCGCGCCCGCGCCCGTGACGACGGCACAACCGAATAGGGCTGCCTCTTCGAACGACAGCGACTTGTCGATCTTGACCAAAGACCCTTCGGACACCACAGCGTGCTCCGAGAAGGCAGAGACGCCGACGTGGTGACCGATCGGCTTGCCGTTCTTCGATATGCGCACAGCGCCGGTCATGAGCGTGTTGGCGGCATTCGACGCCGCGCCGGGTTCGCAGAGTGCCGGCCGGCCTTCCATGCAGGGCAAGCAGCCACCGCAACTCGGCACAAAGACCAGGATCACGTGGTCACCCGTCTTGAAACGGGTCACTCCCGGGCCGGCCTCGAGGACTTCGCCCGCGCATTCGTGACCGAGCGCGATCGGCAACTGACGGGGACGGTCACCATTGATCGTCGACAGGTCGGAATGGCAAAGCCCCGCCGCGCGGATCTTAACCAACACTTCGCCCTCGCCCGGAGGCGCCAAGTCTACCTCCTCGATCACCAATGGCATCGAGGTTGCATACGGACGTGGTTTCATCGCCTCGTAAAGGATGGCGGCGCGTGTCTTGATGCCGGATGCGGCCATGGGAGCGTTTCCTCGTCGCTTCGTGTTCGGCTCAAGAGTTATCCGCGATCTTCCGGAGCGGCAATGCCCTGGGAGTTTCGGGTTCGGATACGTGCCGAGCCATCCTCGCCGGGCGGCAGGTGGTTTGCTCGCGGCCTCACCGGCTCCCATTCGCCGGATAGCAGGCAGCGCGCTCAGAAGGGCCGACGTGATGGTCTCTACAAGCAGGCGCAACTTGATGCTTGCCGGCGCCGCATTCGCGCTCGCGCCGTCCATGCCGGCTCACGCGGCGGGCAGCATCCCTGCGTCGGCGACCGTTGTCGCGTCGACGGATCTCGGCCACGCGCTGCCGGATCTGCTGCGGGCCTTCGGTTCCATCGGCGGCGGTTCGGTGCATGCCGACTACCACACCAGCGCGGACATAGACCGGCGCTTACGCAAGGGGGAGCGTGCCGATATCGTCATCAGCGCCGATGAGGCGCCGATCATCCGATGCGCGCAGGAAGGTTTGCTCGAGGACGGCGGTACCGCACTCGCCGAGGGCCGGTTGTCGCTCGTCATCAATCGGCGCAGCACCCTCGCAGACGACATTTCACTCGGCGCCGTCGCGGAAGCCGCGCGTAACGAGGTGCCGTTTCGGGTCGCACTCGCAGACCCGGAGACGACGCCATACGGTCAGCTTGCGGTCGATGTACTCGAACGCTGGAGCGTCAGCGACCTGTTGAGACCGCGCTTCGTCTACACCGACGACGTCGCCGAGGCGGTCCGGCTCGTCGCCACTGGTGCGGCGGCGGTCGGTCTCGTCGCCAAATCACTCACGGGTCAGCCGTCGATCGGGCGGACGCTTCATGCCAGCGACATCCCGCATGGCTGGCATCGCCCGCTGATCCAGCGCATGGCCCTCGTCAAAGGCGCGAGCACGGAGGCGCGGCGGCTCTATGACTTCCTGAAATCGGACCCTGCGCAGCGGCTTCTCGCCCGGCACGGCTATGCGACCCCGGGTTTCAAGGGGTAGCCCTACATCGAGCGCTACTGCGCCTCGGCGCGTACCGCGGCGACAAGCGCGCGATACGCCGGCTCAGCAATCGGCTTTGCCTGGCGTGCCAGTGCGGTCAGCGCGTCGCATCCGGCGTATTGGTCTTGCGGATCAGCTCGCAACAATACCGGCGCACGGTCGCGAACGGCATCGATCCAGATCACAGGCACATTCGATTGGAGTGCCGATTGCAGGATCTGCGGCGTTCCGCCTGGGCCATCGGCTGGCTTGCCGTCCCAAATGGTTAGCATCAAATCGGATCGGGCGACCGTCGTGAGCCCAATGGCGGCGAATGCCGCCTGACGGTGGCGGGCGCGCGCCTCCAAGGTCAATGTGCTGCTCGCAGCCGCCAATAGCTTGCGAAATGGTTTGCGCGCCGACGCTGCGGCAAACGTCGCCTCATAGTCGGCGATCGCCATCGGCAACAGGGCCGTGAGTTGCTGGCCCAGTAAAAGCGCCTGCTCGGCAACGAGTTGATCGGCGCCTTCTGCAAGTGGCGACTGCACATCTAGGACCGGGCCCGTGGCTTGGGGATCGGCCGCGGCACTGACCAAAGCGCCGAGCACCTCCCGCACCCGCCCCGCCAGCACAAGGGGGTCGAGCTGCAGCCTGTTCGGCCGGTGGCCGGTGATGCCGAGCCTGATCATGGTTGCATTCTAAGCGGCACCACTGGCCACGGCCAGATGCATTCCTGCCATGGCGGCCGTCAATGGGACCGACACCTCTAATCATTTGTGCTGGAGCGGCTTTCGCGGCAGATTGCGGGCCGTTCGAACATGTTCGGGACTTAGGAAGAATTCACATGAACCAGATCGACCTTGCCGGCCGCGTGGCCGTCATCACGGGTGGCGCAAGGGGCATCGGCTATGCCGCCGCTGAACGCATGCTGCAGTCGAAGGCAGGCGCTGTGGTACTCTGGGATATGGACGCGGCCGCGCTCAAATCTGCCGCGGAAAGCCTTGGTGCGCTCGGTAAGGTTTCGACCGATGTCGTCGAACTCACGGACGAGCGGTCGGTCGCCACGGCAGCCGATGCCGTCGTGAAGCGCCACGGCAAGATCGACATTCTCGTCAATAATGCCGGCATCACCGGCGGCAACGGCAAGCTCTGGGAATTGGAGCCGGCCGTCTGGCGGAAGGTGGTCGAGGTCAATCTCGTCGCGCCCTATCTCGTGTGCCATGCCGTGGTGCCGAAGATGCTCGCCGCCGGTTACGGGCGGATCGTCAACATCGCCTCGATCGCCGGCAAGGACGGCAATCCCAATGCGTCGCACTATTCGGCCTCGAAGGCCGGCCTCATCGGGCTGACGAAATCGCTCGGCAAAGAACTGGCGACATCGAACATCATGGTGAACTGCATCACACCGGCTGCCGCGAAAACCGACATTTTCGCGCAGATGAAGCAGGAACATATCGACTTCATGCTGTCCAAGATCCCGATGAATCGCTTCGTCGAGGTCAAGGAGATCGCGGCAATGATCGCCTGGCTCTCCAGCGAGGATTGCTCGTTCACGACCGGCGGCGTGTTCGACATTTCCGGCGGCCGGGCCGTCTATTGAGTTGAGGGCAGCAGCGCCCGTTCTGGTTTTCCAGCATATTCGTGAAACGCGCACTGGACAGGCAGGGTGGCCAGTGCTAGTTCACAGCCGCTTGCGCTTAACGCGCCAGAGGGTGATTAGCTCAGTTGGTAGAGCAGCTGACTCTTAATCAGCGGGTCGAAGGTTCGAATCCTTCATCACCCACCATCAAAATCAATGACTTATGACCGAGCCGATGGCTCCTTTGCGCGGAATCGCCGGTCGTGCCGCCACGGCATGACGCTTGGCTGAGATGTCTCTTTTTCGTTGAAACCGCCGCGTTAGCGATCGCGTTCTTCGGCGCGGCACCTTGCCTACCTTGCCGTGTGGCGTTCGCCGGGACTTGTCCGATCAATGACGTCCACGGAAACCTGCACCGTGTGCGTCCCGCCGCCGAGCAATACGCCGGTCAACGGGGTTACATCGAAGTAGTCGCGACCGTGGGCGAATGCGATGTGTTCGTCTGTCACGACCAGACCGTTCGTCGGATCGAGATCCACCCAGCCTGTCTCGGGTGACCACGTGGAAATCCATGCATGCGATGCATCCGCGCCTTGGAGCTTGGCGTGACCTGGCGGCGGACGGGTCAAAATGTACCCACTGACGTAGCGGGCCGGCACACGAAAGGCTCTGAGACAGGCGAGCGCCAGATGTGCGAAATCCTGGCACACGCCGCGTCGTTGGCTCAGCACTGTAGCGATCGGCGTTGATATATCGGTGGCTCGCGGATCGAACTTGAACTCCGCGTGGATGCGACGCGTGAGATCTATGGCTGCTTCGATCGTCGGTCGGCCGGGCTTGAACGATACCGCGGCATAGTTGGCGATTTCGTTGCCGAGGGGCGTCGCCTTCGACGCGCAGCGATAGCGAATGACGTCGAGCGTATCGCCGCCTGCTTGCGACGCGACAGCGGCATCAAGCTCGCCCCAGGAGCATGTGGCCTCCGGCTGCAGCTGTGGCGCGGCGGAGACTTCGATATTGCTGCGGGCAAGGACGACGAATTCCTTGTGCGGCACCTCGATATCGAGCAGCAGCGCGCGATTGCCGAGCGCATCGATCATCTCGTGGCGAAGGGCGGGACCAGGCTCCACGATGATGCTGTGATGATGAACGATCTGCCGCACATGCGGTCGCGGCGACAGATGAGCAAGGTGCTGTGATTGCACGACCTGCTGACTGTAGGCGTAAAGTGTCCGGTGTGTGATGTCGTAGATCATGCGGACGCCTTCAACCCGTGCTCACGCGGTGCGGCGCATCATCGGTAAGATTGAAGTAGTGGCGTCCGATTGCGTTGGAAAGATCGGGAAGGCTGGTGATCAACTGCTGCAAAACAACTTGCAGCGCTGTGTGCGTGCCATCTGCCGCAATGGCCTCCACATCCGCCAACCTGACCGCCGTCAGGAGCGACAGAATGATGCGCCGGTCCTCGGTCAGAGATACCCCCTTCTTGGAATCCGGGAGATCCTCCATGTGACGCGACATCGCCTCCAGCTGGTAAGCGAGGCTTCGAGGATTGGTCTCGTCGAGCAGCAGGAGATCGAGCACCAAGGCCATCATCGGGTCGAGGCGATAGCGCGAGCGGTACGTGATATAGCTGTCCGCCAGCTCCAACAGCAGCAGCAGGCTGCTGGTCTTCTGTTCACCGTCCGGCGCGGGGACGAACAGCGACATGATCGCTTCGCTCAGATTGAACGCCCGCTCGAGGCGGCGGCCAATATCGAGGAATGACCAGCCGTAGTTTCGTGTCATGTTCTCGTGCATCAGGCCATTGAACGCCGCGAGGGACGCCAGGCCGTCGTCGAGAAGATCCAGCACGCGAACCGGTTTTGCTGCGGCAAGAGCTGCGCGCCAGTCATTGCCCCGCCCGAACCGGCTCAACGCTTGCCAAGATTCGAGCGACAAGCGGTCGCGCGTCATGTGTGCGACCCGGCTCAAGCCATCGAATGTGCGCTCAAGCGTACGAAGACTTGTCGGATCGGTGATGAGCCGCAGCGCCATCGCTTCCAGATCGGCATCGCGCAAGGGGACACGGGCATCCACGGCCGGCGTTTGCCCACTCGTCAGAAGCACATTGAGGCATCTAAGCGCCGCACGGCGGCCTGCCACGGGGCCACTATCCTCCTCCACGCGACGAAGCGCACTGCGCAGCACACGCATGGTCCAATCGGCGCGTTCGCTGTAGCGGCCCAGCCAGAAAAGATCATCCGCAACGCGGCTCTGGATGACACGCTGCGATCTCTGCACGCGTGCGGTTTCAAGTTGCGGCCGCCACAGACTGACATGCGGCGCTTGCTCGGAATCGGACAACACCCAGACGTCGCGCGTGTGCCCATCCGGTGCCGACAGGGCAACAGCCCGGGAGGGAGCCACCGCCATAGCCAGCCCGCCGGGCATGGCCTCGAACTCACTGCCGGTATTGGCGACGAAGAAGCGCGCCGCAAACGGCGTCGGGACGAGCTTGCCGGCACGGAACGTCGGCGCCGTAGAAAACGTGGTCCGTCCCTCCGCCACCAGCCGTGCGCCGTGCAAATCGATATCGCGCAGCAGGAGCTGGCGTTCGCCGGCGTCCAGACTTTCTGGTTTGCGCCCCATGGCAGCGCTGCCGGGACGCCCTGTACCCTCCTGCGTCGCGCGAACGATATAGCGATCCAGATTCGCCAGAACATGATTGCGCGCCTTGGCGTCGCCCAGCCAAAGGCGGGAGGCGTCTTCGATGAGCAGTTCCTCGCCGAGCAAATGCTTGCAGAGGCGCGGCAAAGAGGGCCCAAGGCCCCGGTTCTGTGCGATTGCGGAGCCGATCGCGTTGACGACCAACGACGGGCTCTCCCGGCAAATTCGCAGCATCCCCGGCGGGCCATCGAAGCCATTGGGATCCAGCTCGACCGGATCCATAACGCGGCCATCGACACACCTGACGATGAGATCGATTTCCTTCAGACCTTCGAGGGTCTTCAAATGAACCTGTGAGCCGCGAGTCCTGAGATCAGCGCCTTCCACCAGAAGGTAACCGAGATACCGGGCGACAAACGCATGCGAGAAATAATCTTCGTGCTGAGGTCCCGGCGTCAACAACGCGATGCGGGCATTGCTGCGCCCGCAGTGATTGATCAGCGCCGCCTGCACTTTCTGAAAGTGGGATGCTAACCGTACAGCGTTCGCCTGCTTGAAAATGTCGCCGGCGATGTGCGTGTGAACCATCCGGTTGGCCAGGGCAAATCCGACGCCGGCGAGTGTCTCCGTGTGGCTATCGATGATGCGCCAACGGCCATCCGCACCGCGCGCGAGATCGGCTGCATAGAATCTGAGGAAGCCGCCTTTGGGTTGGATCGTTTGGCACGGCACAAGATAACTGCTGTCTGAAAAGACCAGTTCGGCCGGGACGATCCCATCGCGCAGCAGCTTCTGTTCGCCGTAGATTTCGGACAGCACCGCGTCGAAAAGCCGTGCGCGCTGAATGAGTGCCGCGGAAAGCCAGCGCCATTCCGCGCTCGATATCGCGATCGGAAAGAGATCGAGCTGCCACCGCTGTACGGGTTTCGAGGGGTCGGAGAATATGTCGTAGGCAATGCCGGTATCGCGCACCCGCCGATCGATGCGTTCGGACCGGAGGATGCGTTCCGGCTGTGGCATTGCCTGCATCGCGGCCGCGACCGGCTCCCAATGCTTGCGAACCTGACCGGACGCGTCCAGCATCTCATCGAACTTGCCTTCGACGGCAAGCCGATACTCCTGCAGAAGGCGAGACCAAGTCTCATCCTTAACATCGAGGGCAGATTGGGCGGTTTGCATTTATAGAAGTCGAACCCGCGGTTTCAGGTACTGGGCGATCGCCAGTAGCGGTCGCGACTAGCCTTGGCCCCGCCACTATCGGCTCGAATCACCCCGCATGGCAACCGGATGGGCAGGGTTCGTCCAATCATGCCTTACAATCCGACACGCCTCAGATCGAGGGTGAATGGATAGTCGGGGTTGACCGGAACGGCGAGCGGCCGGACGGCACCCGCTGTATGGCCTGCCGTCTCGAACCGCGCCAATCGCCGGCCTTCCGCCTCGTAGGCGTTCACTGGGAACGTTTCAAAGCTTCGGCCGCCCGGATGCGACACATGATACCGGCACCCGGCAAGCGAACGACCGGTCCACGTATCGACGAGATCGAATACGAGAGGCACGTGCGTCGGGATCGTGGGGTGGAGGGCGGAGGGCGGCCACCAGGCGCGATACCGGACGCCAGCGACGACCTCGCCGGAGGTACTCGTCGGCGCCATATTGAGGGCGACACCGTTGCAGGTCACCGCGAAGCGATCACCTGTCATGCCTCGGGCCTTCACCTCGACCCGTTCCAGCGAAGAGTCAACGTAACGCGCGGTGCCGCCGACGATGCCCTCTTCGCCAAGAACGTGCCAAGGCTCGAGTGCCTGACGAATCTGCACCTCGACGCCTGCGGCAGACGTTCTGCCAAGCAGCGGGAAGCGGAACTCGAAATGCGGTTTGAACCATTCGCCTTCAATCGGGATGCCTGCTTCGCGAAGATCCGCGATGATGTCTGCAAAGTCAGACCATACGAAATGCGGCAGCATGAAGCGATCGTGCAGTGCCGTTCCCCAGCGGATCAGCTTCTTGCGATAGGGCTTCTCCCAGAACATTGCGACCAGCGATCGCAGCAAAAGCTGCTGCGCCAAGCTCATGCGCGCATGCGGCGGCATTTCAAACGAGCGAAACTCGACAAGCCCGAGCCGTCCGGTCGGGCTATCCGGCGAATACAGCTTGTCGATGCAGATTTCGGCGCGATGCGTATTGCCGGTGACGTCGACAAGCAGATTACGGAATATCCGGTCGACGAGCCACGGCTGCACGCTGCCCTTGGCGGGGTCTGGGATTTGGGCAAGCGCGATTTCGAGTTCGTGCAGATTTTCGTGACGGCCTTCGTCGGCGCGCGGTGCCTGACTGGTTGGTCCGATGAAGAGCCCCGCAAAGAGGTAGGACAGTGAGGGGTGGTTCTGCCAATAGCTGACGATGGAGGCCAACAGGTCGGGCCGTCTCAGAAACGGACTATCGGCCGGCGTGATGCCACCGAGCACGATGTGGTTCCCGCCACCGGTTCCGGTATGGCGACCATCGAGCATGAACTTCTCGGTTGCCAAGCGCGCTTGATGCGCTTCCTCGTAGAGTGCGGTGGTGATCCCCACCGCCTCATCCCAGCTCCTCGCTGGCTGTACGTTGACCTCGATCACGCCGGGGTCCGGCGTTACTTTGAGAACATTCAGCCGCGGGTCGGCTGGTGGCGCGTATCCCTCTACGAACACAGGTATGTCGACTGCCTTTGCCGTTTCCTCAATCGCCGCTACGAGCGCGGCGTAGTCCTCCGCATCCGGCAGCGGCGGCATGAACACATAGAGCTGGCTATCGCGCTCTTCGACCACCAAAGCCGTGCGCACCGCGCCATGGATATCCGCTTGCGGCGGCCCTGCCTGTGGCGACTCGAGGGCAACGGCTGGCCGGCGTTGCATGATAATCGAGCGCTTGGGTAGCGCGGCGGCCTCGGCGAATGGATCGCGCGGAAGGACGTGCGGATAGTCCAATGCTGGTATAGACGGCAAAGACGCGAGCGGAAGGCGATAGCCGCTCGGCGAGTCGCCGGGGACAAGAAACAACCGCTCGCGTCGCAGGGCCCATCGCTCGGTTGCCCAACGCCGACCGCGATCGGCCGAATGCCAAGCCTGAATCGGAAGGACGAAGCTCTTTGCTTTCGTGACGCCCCAGTCGAAGACGCGGACAAGGCGCTCGCGCTCTGCTGGATCTTCGAGCTTGTTGTTGCGCGGCTCGATACCGACGGGCAGCCGCTGTTCGACCAACGCAAAGTATCCGGCGTCCTCGTAAGCAGCAATCGCGCTATCCGCCGGCAGTCCGATTTGCCCGCAGAGTGCTTCCATGAACCTGCCGGCGTCTTCAATCGTTGCAGGCCGCCCAGCCTTTTCCGACGCCAGCAACCGAGGCTGTTGCCATAGCGGTTCACCGTCAGCTCGCCAGTAGATCGAGTAGGCCCATCGCGGCAATTGCTCGCCGGGATACCATTTTCCCTGGCCGGTATGGATGAGGCTGCCCGGTGCGAACCGCGCCTGCAAGCGGCGTATCAGATCCTCGGCGTAGGCCTTCTTCGTTGGCCCTACCGCCGCGATGTTCCACTCTGCGCCATCCATGTCGTTGGCTGCGACGAACGTCGGCTCGCCGCCCATGCTGAGCCGCACGTCTCCCGCCTTTAACCGGGCGTCAACGACGTGACCCGCGTTCTCGATCTGAAGCCACGTTTCGTCCGAATATGGCTTCGTCACACGTGGCGTCTCGCGGATTCGCGTGACGCTCATATCGAATCCGAAGCTTACTTCGGCAGCCTCATGACCTCCCGTGATGGGTGCTGCGCTCACAGGATGGGGCGTCGCAGCGAGCGGGATGTGGCCTTCGCCGGCAAGGAGACCCGAGGTCGGGTCGAGGCCTACCCAGCCGGCACCTGGCAGGTACACCTCGGTCCAAGCATGCAGATCAGTGAAGTCGGCCTCCGCCCCGGTCGGGCCATCGAGTGCCTTTACGTCGGCCGTCAGCTGAATGAGGTAGCCTGACACGAACCGTGCGGCGAGACCGAGATGCCTCAGGATCTGCACCAGTAGCCAGCCGCTGTCGCGGCAGGATCCTGACGCCTTCGCGAGTGTGTCCTCCGGAGTCTGAACGCCCGGCTCCATGCGAATAAGATAGCTGACGTGGGCGTGCAGGCGCCGGTTCAGATCGACGACGAAGTCGATTGTGTTGGTTGGTTGGCGTGGAATGCCGGCAAGATACCGCGTCAGGAGCGGCCCCGCTGGATCTACTTCGAGGTAAGGACCCAGCTCCTTCAGCACGAGAGGATCATAGTTGAAGGGCCAGTCCTTGGCGCTGTCCTCTACGAAGAAATCGAACGGATTGATCACCGCCATGTCAGCGACGAGATCGACCGTCACGGAGAAGCTGCTGGTCTTCTCGGGGATGACGATGCGCGCCTGGTAATTGCCGAATGGATCCTGCTGCCAGTTTACGAAACTGTCTTTGGGTTCGATCGTCAGCGAATACGACAGGATCGGCGTGCGACTATGCGGGGCTGGCCGGAGCCGCACAATTTGCGGCCCCATGCTGACGCGCTTGTCATACTGGTACGTGGTCTTGTGGGTGAGGGCGACATGGAGCACGGGGGCGGCGTCCGGAATTGCAGGGAACTTCTGGTTCAGCTGATCGGTTATTCGTCGATCTTCAAGACGACAAGCTAGACCATGTGTTTTGCGTCATCTACGCCCCAACACGCCACAATATTAGGCAAGTCGATCAATTTGCAGCTAGGCTTTGCCGCTTTCGTTGGCGGTTTGGTCGGTGTACCTAGGCGCTCCTGACAGATACGGGCTTTACGCATGAAAACGTTCTTGTGCGGCGCTTGCGGCAACAAAGTCTATTTCGGCAATATCAAATGCCTGCGCTGCGAAAGTCATCTAGCGTTCGATCCGGCGAGCCTCGAGATGGTCGCGTTGCAGCCTGCCGATGTCGAGGGCCATTGGCACGTCGCGGGCGCAGCAGGCACCGTCGTCCAGCACTGCTCAAACTACGCTCATGGTGTTTGCAATTGGCTCGCTCCTTCCAGCACCACCGCTGACCTATGCGTCGCATGCCGCCTCAATCGAACCATCCCCAATCTATCCGTGGCCGGCAACCTAGATGCGTGGGACAAACTCGAGCGGGCCAAGAAGCGGCTTGTCTTTTCATTGATGCGTTTTGGTCTGCCGCTTGACGCGACAACGCGCGGACAGGGAGCGCTCGCGTTCGAGTTCAAGCAGGACGCAGCGACAGGTCACCTCGACGGCGTCATCACGATCAATCTGCGCGAGACGGACAGCGTAGAGCGAGAACGTCAACGCACCTCGTTCGGCGAGGCGTATCGCTCGCTGCTGGGCCATCTTCGGCACGAGAGCGGACACTTCTATTGGTCCGTTCTCATCGAGGGCACGCCGCTCATAGACGAAGCGCGAGCGATCTTCGGCGACGAGCGCCAAGACTATGCTCAGGCTCTCGCGCGTCACTACGCCCTGGGTCCGCCGGCCAATTGGCAAGAGCACTATCTGTCCGCCTATGCGAGTTCACACCCCTGGGAAGACTGGGCTGAAACTTGGGCGCATTACATCCACATGGTCGATGCGCTCGACACCGCTCAAGCCGAAGGCATGGAGCCTCGCGCAGCCGGCATGATGCACGGAGCGGCCTGGCCGTACGAGGTCAACGACATCTACCGCGACGTGACCTTCGAAAGCCTGATGGAGCGTTGGATCCCGCTGTCGATAGCTTTGAATAGCCTGTCTCGCAGCATGGGTCAGTTGGACTTCTATCCCTTTGTGGTATCTGCGCCGGCATACAGCAAGCTGGCGTTCATACACCGCGTTCTGCACGCGAACTGAGCCATGGTAGGGCGCTGTATCGGGCCAGCAAGTCTCTATCGAGTACGGTCTTGACACCGCATGTAGCCGACCTCGCTTTCGTCCCATGGCTCGTGAAAGCTTGACCAGTTTCCTGCCGCGCCATAACCAACCTTCATCGACGGGCAGGATGCATCTAGGCATCGGTCTTTGTTCGTGGGGATGACGCGATGACTGATCCACATTCCAGCAAAGATCCTTTGAGGATCGACGGAGCCGAGCTGTTCGTCGTGCGGCTGCCTTTGGTCACGCCGTTCACGATCGCCGCTGGCACACAAACCGAGAAGGTCTTTCCGCTCTTGATCCTTCGGTCCAACGGGCTCGAGGGCTATGCGGAGGGCGTGATGGATCCTCTGCCGGACTATCTCGAGGAGACCGTGCCCAGCGCGACAGCATTCCTGACCGACGCGCTCTTGCCGCAAGTTGTCGGACAGACGTTTGCCAATCCCGAGTCGCTTGCGCGCAAGTTGATGCCCTGGCGCGGAAACTACATGGCCAAGGCAACGGTGGAGATGGCGTTTTGGGACCTGTGGGCGAAGTCGCTGGGGCTACCTTTGCAAACGGTCCTTGGTGGCGAAGGCGATGCCATCGATGTCGGCGTATCATTGGGGATCGGACCTATCGCCGGCACGGTCGAGCGCGTCGCGGACCATCTGGAGCAGGGCTACAAGCGGATCAAACTGAAGGTCAAACCGGGCCATGATATCGGCTTGCTGCACGCGGTTCGCCGCGCCTTTCCGGACGCTCATCTCACGGTCGATGCCAATTGCAGTTATACGCTCTCCGATAGCAGCCTTCTGGCACGCTTGGATGATTTTGCGTTGGAATACATCGAGCAGCCTCTTGCCTGGGACGACATTCACGACCATGCGCAGCTGCAATCGCGTCTCAAGACACCGATCTGCCTGGATGAATGCATCCGTACGGTCGAGCATGCACGCAATGCCCTCGTGACCGATGCCGCGCGTGTGATCAACATAAAGGTCGGCCGATCAGGAGGACACGCAGCAGCTCGCCGCATCCACGATCTTTGCGAAGCCTTTTCAGTGCCCGTTTGGTGCGGTGGGATGCTCGAAGGCGGTGTGGGCCGGGCTCATAACATCCATCTTTCCACCCTCCCGAACTTCACGAAGCCAGGTGACACATCGTCGGCGAGCCGTTACTTCACCCGCGATATCATCGTCGAGAAGCTCGAGGCACGCGGTGGGCGAATGCCTGTTCCCAAAGGCCCTGGTATCGGCGTGACGCTCGACCTCGACTATCTGAACCGGGTCACGCTTTCTCACCGGGAGTTCCGACTCTGACCGACGTTACGATCCGCGAGCTCTCGGGTATGGGAGAGTTTCGTCAGGCTGAGACCTTGCAGCGCGAGGTCTGGGGCGAAGACGATCTGCCTGATCCAGCCGATCTGATGATGGTCATCCAAGCCGAGGGAGGCCTAGTTGCCGGCGCCTTCGCAGCGGGGCGATTGGCCGGCTATGTGTTCGGCTTTCCGACCCGCGACCCCGAAATTCAGCACTCGCACCGGCTCGCCGTACTCGATCAGTCGCGCGGATCGGGACTTGGCTTGCAACTCAAGCGCTACCAGCGCGAATGGTGCCTTGCGAGAGGCATCAAGCGGATTCGCTGGACATTCGATCCCCTGCAGGCCTTGAACGCGACGTTAAATATACATCGGCTCGGTGCGACGTCGCGCATCTACCTCGAGGACTATTACGGCGTGATGGGCGGCATCAACAGTGGACTCGCCTCCGATCGGCTGCTGGTCGACTGGGACCTTTGTTCATCCGTAGTCACTGCGCTAGCCGCAGGCAATGCGCGGACGGCGAGTGCTGCGACGCCTCTGGACTTTGCCTTGCCGGCCAACCTCGGCGTTCTGACACAAACCGATCCGCGCCGTGCCCACGACCAGAGGCATGCCCTGCGGTCACTGTTGCAGCGTCAGTTCGCAGAGGGCTTCGCCATCGTCGACTTCGATCGTGAGAAGCGCCATTATCTCTTGGCGCGTCAGGAGTGACGGACGCATATCCTCTGCCTCTGCCGATCGCGATACCCGGCACCTATTAGGGTTGCATCCCGCCGCGGCTCTTGGCGGACGAGGCCTCGGCCGACGACAGGTATCGCAGGAGGGCCGCAGCGTCCGCCGGGTTGGCGCCGTTTCGGCACGCGGCCATGGCGAAGGTGGTCATCGGCAAGACGTGGTCGGGGATGGGGCCGAAGATGTTGATGCCCGGCTCTCCCAACAATTCGCTCATTTGCTGGAACCCGATATCGACCGCTCTGGCAGCCACAAGGCGTGCGACAGGCATACCGGGGGGCGCTTCAACGATCGTCAACTGAGGTTCGACAAATCCCCACTCTCGCAGCAACGTTCGGACTGCCTTGCCGCTCGGCCCCGTGGAAACACCCACAATCCCTGCGGCCCTCAGCATATCGCGGATCGCTGCTTCATCGCAGATAGCCGGGCATTCGGCGCTCTCGTGCACTGCGATCGCGGCGGGTGACCTTGCGAAGTCGACCATGCTATCGGCCATCACATGGCCATCGCGCGCAAGCTTGCCGAGCGCGTCGCGCGCCAAAACTACCAGATCGAACGCCTCGCCTGTTGCAAGCCGCCTTGCTGCGTCCACGCCGCCGATCGATGTCAGAGCGATGCTGCAATCAAACGATACTTCGAATTTCCGGACGAGTTCGGACAGAATATGGCGCGTTGCCATCGAGGAAATGACGGAAACGCTTCGCTTCATTTCAACAAACTCCACCGTGGCGCGTTTGGTCAACGGGAGGCTATAGAGTTCAGAACAGCACATGGCGTGCCGTGAAGCCAGCCTCCGGCTCTGACAGGCGATCAGAACTTCGCGAGAGCGTTCAAGAACACACCGCGACGATCATAATTCAGATGAGTCAGATCGTCGGAGAAGTCCGTGAAATTGTAGCCGATGCCCATTTTTATGTTGTCGTTGAGATGGCGGTAGACCGCAACGAGAGCGCCGAACCGCCGGTCTTCGGCGGTCGGCACCTCGAGCAGGCGGAGTTCACCGAGGACGTCCCACTCCTTGACGATGCGAAGGTCGACGCGGCCGATCAGGAGATGGGCTTCGCTGCTGAACCAAGGGCCACCCGTTCGGTTGTCGCGCAACTCACCCGAGCGATAGGCGTATTTGCCGCCAAGTGTCATCCACGCGGTGACGTCGTAGGATGCGTCCACCGAGAGAATGTGGCTCTGCTGTGCATAGTCTGCGATCGACCCACCGAGTGCGAGCTGGCCGGGGCTCGGAAGGTCGTAGAAGTAGGTGTACTTGAACAGCATGTTGAGGCGATCGTTGGCGACAGGACGATAGGCCAAACCTGTGACTGCCTCGAGGAACCGGCCGTCGTAAAACGTGCCGAGGCTACCATCCGAGTACGAGCCATTCAGGCGACCGATAAAGCGCCAGTCGTCGCTGACTTTGACGCCGACGGTGTTGCGCGTGAGGTAGGTATCGCGCTCAGATTCGCCAGTGGCGAGGGATGCGATCTGATCGTTCCGGTATTCGAATTTACCTGAGTAGGTGAGGCCAGCATGAGCGTAACCGATGCTCGAACTCAAGGCGATCCGCTTCACGTCGCCTGCGACCGGATCGTTCAGCTCGCCCCATTCCGCACCAAGGCCAGCGCGCCAATGCTCATATGGCACGAAGTCGAGGCCGTAGGCGTGGGTGAGGCCGGAGTAGCCACCGCCGTGCCGCAAGCGTTCTTCCGCAAATACGCTGGCGTTGTCGCCGAAGCGCGTCCGCGCACCACTCACCAGCACGCCTTCGCCGCCGCGTGACATGATATCGGTGCGATCGGGATCGAGAATGTAGTTGATATAGGCGGTTTGACGTTCGTCGATCTTGTACTCGGTGCCCACTTTCGTGCCGAAGCCGCCATCGCCGCCGGACACTTCGCCCTTGGCGACAAGCTTTTCTGTCAGACGGATGCTTCCACCCACGCCGACACGGTTGTTCGGATCGCGCTCGCCTGAACGCTCCAGCGTCGCTTGTGCGTAGGCGTAAGTGGTCCAATCGGCGAGTGAGTCATAGTCGACCCGAACGGCGGCGTCGGTGCGGCTGCCGCGCTGATTGAACACTGAACTCGCGCTGTCGATGTGGGGCTTATTGTCGTCGCTTCGCGCGCCGACGGTCACTTTCCACTGCTCGTCGACGCGATAGCCGATGTTGGCTTCGATGCCTCGATAGTCACGGAACTGATCGTCCTTGAGATCCGCCTTGACCTTCAAGGCCCAGTCGCGGCCGAGTGCTGTTTGCGCGAGAATGCCAGCCTCGCGGCCCCCTTTGTCGATCGCCAATGCGCCAGGGCCGCTGAACCCGGCATCGCGCTCGCTGTAGAAGCCGACGATCCGCCCTTTGCCGTTCTCGATGATATCGGCGAGGTTGGCTGCGGCCTCTATGCGCTTGGCATAAGCGCGGTCACCACTTGTGCCGCGATGATTGAAA
>JAPXTA010000119.1:0-16164 GCA_033812735.1 Hyphomicrobiaceae bacterium
GCCGAACATCGATGCGCCGCCAGCCGAAGACGAAAAGCCGGAGAAGAAGCGTCGCCAACTGCCACAAGCGTTTCCGCGTCGGGACGTCGTCCACAGGCCACCCGACGTCTGCAAGCGCTGCGGCGGCACCGATCTGCGCGACGTGAGCGAGAGCGTCACCGAAGTGCTCCGCTATGTGCCAGGCCACTTCGAGGTCGATCGCCATATCCGGCCGGCGTGCTCGTGCCGCAAGTGCGAGGCCATGATGCAGGCGCCGATGCCGGATCTGCCGATCCCGCGCGGCATGGTCGACGCGAGTGTCCTCGGCCACATCGTGATCAGCAAATTCTGTGACCACATCCCGCTCTATCGCCTCGCCGAGATCTGCGCCCGCCGCGGCCTCGACATCGATCGCAGCCAACTCGCCGAATGGCTTGGCCATGTTGCTTGGTTGCTCGCCCCGCTCGTCGAGTTGATCGCCCGCCACATCATGGCCGGCCGCGTTCTTCATTGTGACGACACGCCGGTCCCGGTGCTCGCGCCGGGCGCGGGCAAGACCAAGACCGGACGACTCTGGGTCTATCTGCGTGACGAGCGTGCGCATGCCGGCCTCGCTCCGCCCGCCGTGCTCTACCGCTACACGCCCGATCGCAAAGGCGAGCATTGCCGGAAGGAGCTTGGCCAATTCACCGGCGCGCTACACGCGGACGGTTATTCGGGCTTCGACAAGCTCTATTCAATCGCCAATGCGCACCTGATGCAGGGGCCGCCGCCCGTGGCCGAAGTTGCGTGCTGGAGCCACGTGCGACGCGGCTTCTTCGACGACTACGCGTCACGCAAGTCACCGATCGCCAAGGAAGCCCTAGATAGGATCGGCGCCCTTTTCGACATCGAACGCTCGATCAAAGGTCAGCCGCCCGACATCCGAAGCGCTGTCCGGCAGCGAACGGCACGGCCAAAGCTCGACGACTTCGCCGTCTGGCTCGACGCGCAATTGCTCAAGATCCCCGGCAGGAGTGATCTGGCCAAGGCGATCCGCTATGCCCGCTCGCGCTGGACGGAACTGACGCGCTATCTCGACGACGGTCGCCTCGAACTCTCGAACAATGCCGCTGAGAACCAGATCAGGCCGCTCAAGGTCGGCGCGAAGAACTGGCTCTTCGCCGGCAGCGACACCGGCGGCGTTCGCGCCGCCGCGTTCTACACGATCATTCGCACGGCCGTCCTCAACGGCATCGAGCCCGAAGCCTACGTCGGCGACGTCATCGCCCGCATCGGCTCCCACCCGATCAACCGGCTCTCAGAGCTGCTGCCCTGGAATTGGCAGTCACTGGCGACGCGCAGCGTCGCCAACTGAGCCCGCGCTCGTCAACAGCAAAGCCCTGTAGTCTCTGGCTCACGCTTACCTGCAGCACGAGGATCATGCCGTCAGTTGCGGCGAAGCGCTTGGTGGTCGCGGCGAAGTGGCCGCTCAGAATGTCGCTCTCATCGACCCGCTCATTCGCCAGGAAACGATATGCGGCCTTGGTGTTCGCCCAATCCTGACATGCAAGCGGCAGGCTTGCGCCGATCGCGCCTCCGATGTCCGCGAGGAGCGTCTTGAAGCGTCGCCCGAGACGCTCATCCTTGAACGCGCCGTCGACCGTCTCGCGCTCGACCCAATCGTCCACCGCGCTGGCGGCTGCATGCTCATCTGTCGCTGCAGAGCTTGGGGAATTCGCTGCCATCTCGCACCCGCCATCGCGACTCTGGTGCTCGACAAAGAATCACAACCGATTCCATCGACTCAAGAATTCACACTCGGCTGCGACACCACGACTCAGGGAAACTGTGGGTAATTGAAAGGATCATGAGGCGCTTACTCAGCATCGAGGCCGCGACGGCCAGATCTTCGAGGGGAAACTCGCGGAAGATGAGTCGAGCCTTGCCGGTGTCGAGATATTTTTCCCTAAGCGCCGGCAGCACATTCTTGTGGAAGCTCGCACAGTGGCCGCACGTCATCGATGCGTATTCGATGATGGCGATCTTGGCGTCGATTTTGCCGATGATTATTTCGGGTAGTTCGCCGGGCCTTGCGACAATATCCGCCGCAACGTCAGTGACTTGATGAGTCACGGCTGCTCCAGGCGTGCCGGTGATCACGGTGGTCGACAAGAGACCTGTCAAAACGGCGAGGATAAATCAGCGGTCAAATTTACCTGGCGCGGTTTCGCGATCCATGGCGGTCACCTAGTGGTCTTGGAAGCGTTCGGATGGATGATGGTATCGGGCGTGCGAACGCCACAGAAGACCTGTTCCTGGATATTGAACAGCTGGCGGTCGAACGCCGCACGATCGTCGATAAACTTGTTGACGGCGACGACAAGGTGGCGACGGCTTGACCTGTCGCTGAGGGCTATCGTGTAAACGCCGAGGTCGCGCCCTTCATGTCCATAAACCGTGATGCCACATGACTGCTTGTAGGCGGCGACGCCAAATCCATAGCGATAGACGCCATCATGATCCTCGACCGTATTGTTCGTCATGGCCGCACGCTCGCCCGCCGTCAGTAGTGGGCCGTTCCAGATCGCGTCCATCAGTCGGGTGAGGTCGGTCAAATTCGAAGTGAGACCTCCATCGGCTCCGCTTAGATAATCGTGGCGTGTCACATCGACCAGCCGTTTGCGGGATTTGAACGGACCTCTTTTGGTGTCGTCGGCTACATACCCTCGCAGCTGGTAGCGCGGTATTCGGTTGACCGGATCGACAAAGGCTGTGTGCGTTAGACCAAGCGGCTTCAGCACGCGGGATTGAACGACCTTATTGTACGACATACCGCTCACGCGGGCGATGATGCGTTCGAGCAAGATGTAATTAGTATTCGAGTACTCGTGCATCTCGCCCGGCTTGAACGACCGCGGTTGGCGATTGGCATCGGCGAGACGTTGCCGGAACGGTCGATTGCGGATGAGGTTGGCCTTCAACACGCGTGCTGAAACATTGATTGGGACACGCGGGCCTGCGAGGTAGTCTGGAATACCGCTGGTATGATTGAGCAGTTGCCGAATTGTGATTTGATCCGCCAGCGGGACGGCGCGCGATAGATAAGTCGCGACGGCATCGTCCAGGCCTAGGCGACCCTCACGGACCAGTTGCATGACAACGACAGCGGTTACCATTTTGGTAATGCTGGCAATGCGCCAACTGTCGTGGATTGTTGCTGAACGACCTGTTCGCCGATTTGCGATCCCCACCGCAACTGATTGAACGATCCTGTCGCCTTCGCGCAACATCATTAGTGTCGCGGGCGCCCCTAAACTGCCGAGCGCTGCGGCAGATATCGAGTTCGCTCTTGGTTGCGCCTCTTTCAAATTGGTACTGGCCCCCCGGCTTGCGGTCGGCGCTGCGATCAGGGCCAATAACATCAGCCCACCCAAAAGCACTGCACTAAATCTGAAGGGCGACGGTACGCTGCGCCGGGCCTTTGTGTGGTGGCGGGACAATCTCTATCCTTGGTCAGTCCAGGGTCAATGCCGAGCTGATAGCGAAGCTGCCAGCAACTATCGTCCGACGGTAATTCCTCTAGTGGCTTGAGGATCAAGCGCTCGTTGCGACTAACTGCCAATCAGTGCTCGGCGTGCAGACAGTGCTTGTGGTCGGCCAACACCTCGATGATCCGGCATTCGCCGACTTGCCCCCGTCCGCAGTCCTTTAGCATCCGATCGATCTCGGTTTTGAGAGAGCGCAATCGCGCCAGCCTCGACTCGATTTCCTCAAGATGAGCCTTTGCGATGGCATCGACTTCGGCACAGGATTTCTCGCTGTGATCGGCAAGCGCCAACAGCTGCCTGATCGCGTCGACGGCAAAGCCAAGCTCGCGCGCGTGGCGAATGAATTTTAGCCGCCGCAGCGCATCAGTGCCGTAAACGCGGCGATTACTCGCCGTTCTCTCCGCGGTACCCAGCAGCCCGATCTGCTCGTAAAAGCGGATGGTCGGAACCTTCACGCCGGTGTCGCGCGCGAGCATGCCGATGGTGTGCGTCTTGCCCATAAATTTACCTCTTGATCCTCTAGTTACTAGAGAAGTTATCCATAGCGCAGTCAAGACTCCTGATTGTCAGCTTGGTGGTCGCTATGGGTGTGCAGAATCTTCGCTTTACTGTCGACGGAATGGACTGTGGTTCTTGCGCGAGCAAGATCGAGGTTGCGCTGTCGCGGTTGCCCGGCGTCAGTCAAATTCGCGTGAACGCGACGACCGGCTCGCTTAACCTGCAGATCGAAACGACTGCGACCGACAGTGCCGCGATCGAGAGGTCCGTCACAGCGCTTGGCTACGGCGTGCGGCCGGCAAGCGCTGTCGTGCCGACGTCGGTCGACACGTCGGGTCAAGCGTCGAAGCCGCATGTGGTGGACGATGGGCATGGCCACGATCATCTGGCCGGCGTCACGGACGGCAAATCGTGGTGGCAATCGCCGAAGGGGCACCTTGTCATCGCGTCGGCGCTGGCGGTCGCCGTGGCATTTCTGCTTTCATACGTTTCGCTTCGTCTCGGAAGCGCCGGCTACATCGTGGCGACGTTGATCGGGATTATCCCTGTAGCGAGGCGGGCCATCGCCGCAGCGCGCGCTGGCGTCTACTTCACAATCGAAATGTTGATGACCATCGCGGCGGCGGGAGCCTTGCTGATCGGTGCGGCAGAGGAAGCGGCGGTCGTCGTTCTGCTGTTCGCGGTCGGAGAACTGCTCGAAGGCGTTGCATCGCAAAGCGCTCGTTCGAGCATTCGCCAACTGGGTGATCTCATTCCTTCTGAGGTCGTTGTCGAGGACGCGGCCGGCAAGACCCGCGTCGTAGCGACGGAGGATCTCAAAATCGGTGATCGTATCGTCGTGCGTCCCGGAGACCGCGTCCCAGCCGACGGGACGATCGCCGAAGGTGCATCGGACATCGATGAGGCACCGGTCACGGGAGAGTCGGTGCCGAAGGCGAAGTCGGTTGGTGGCGAGGTGTTCGCCGGTAGTATCAACAAGACCGCAGCGCTCAAGGTGACCGTGTCGCGGCCGACCGCTGACAACACCATCGCGCAAATCATCCGCACGGTCGAAGAGGCGCAGGAGTCCAAGGCGCCGTTCGAGCGGTATATTGATAGATTCGCGCGCTGGTATATGCCGGCGATCGTCGGCATCGCATTGCTGGTGGCCGTGTTTCCGCCATTGGTGACGGGTGCCGACTGGTACACCTGGGTCTATCGTGCCCTCGCACTGCTGCTGATCGGTTGTCCGTGCGCACTGGTCATCGCGACGCCGGCTGCCATTGCGTCGAGCCTTGCGGCGGGTGCCCGGCGTGGCCTTCTGATGAAGGGAGGCGCGGTCATAGAGGCGGCAAGTAAGGTCAAGACGATCGCGTTCGACAAGACCGGTACATTGACCGAGGGACGTCCCGTCGTCACCGACATCGTTGCTTATCAGCGCAGCGAATTGGACGTGCTGGCGCTGGCCGCAAGCCTTGAGCAGGGATCAAACCACCCGATCGCACTTGCTATTCTGAACCGCGCCACGTCGGACAATGCAACAGTGCCAAAGGCGTTCGAGGTCACGGCGATCCCAGGGCAAGGCATGACGGGAGCGGTTGATGGCCGTACGCTATTTCTCGGTGCGCCAAAACATGCAGTGGTAAGGGCAACACTGCCGGACGGTTTGGCCACGCGGGTGGCATCCCTTCAGAACGAAGGCAAGACCGTAAGTGTCCTCGTCGAAAACCAGACCATCGTCGGCCTGATCGCCGTGCGTGACGAGCCTCGTGCCGGCATCGACGCTGCAATTGCGGAAATTCGGGCGTTGGGCATTACACCGCTGATGCTGACCGGTGACAACGCCCGGACAGCGTCGGCAATTGCCGCAAAGCTCGGGCTCGATCATCGCTCCGAGATGATGCCCGACGACAAGCTGCGCCATATCCGTGAAGAAGCCCGGAATGGCGGCATTGCCATGGTCGGCGACGGTATCAATGACGCACCTGCGTTGGCGGCGGCAAGCGTTGGGATCGCCATGGGCGGTGGCACCGGTGTCGCGCTCGAAACGGCCGATGCTGCCTTGGTCGGCGATCGGATCTCCGGCGTTCCCGAACTCATTCGGCTCGCGCGCCGGACCATGGATGTGATCAAGCAGAACGTGATGATCGCACTCGGTCTCAAGGCAGTATTTCTTATCACAACGATTCTGGGCATCACCGGGCTGTGGATTGCCGTGATCGCGGACACCGGGGCAACCGTGCTCGTGACACTCAATGCCCTGCGGCTGCTGGCATCGCGACCTGGGGATGAGGCATGAGATCATGGCGGGCTGCTTTGATTGTCTGCGCGGTTGTGTTCGCTCTCGATCAACTATCGAAATGAGTCATGCTCACACATGTTCTGAATCCACCACGCATCATCTCTATTCTGCCGTTTCTCAATTTCCGGCTCGGCTTCAACACAGGGATCAGCTTCGGCATGTTCAGTGAGCTGCTGGCGAGATCGCCCTGGCTGTTGATCGTCTTCGCGCTTGCCGTTGCCGCTGTGCTGCTGGCATCGGCCATTCGAACGGAGCAGCCGATGGAAAGAACGGCGCTGGCTCTGATTGCGGGGGGCGCACTCGGAAACGTGACTGATCGTTGGCGCCAGGGGGCTGTAACCGATTTCCTCGATCTACACTGGAGCGACTGGCATTGGCCGACTTTCAACATTGCCGATGTCGCCATCGCTGTCGGGTGCCTTCTGTTGGTGTTTTCCAATCTGAGTGCAGGGCAGCCGACCAAAAATGAGACCAAGCCCGTCTAGCAGATCGGAAACGATAGACATGATCGAGCAATGCAAGCGACCCTCGCGCCGCCACGCTCTCTTTGGATTGTCGGGGGCGATTGCGTCGTCGCTGATACCGCAGGCCGCATTGGCGCAGCCGGTGCTGGTTGAGATGCACAGAACGTCAGGCTGCGCTTGCTGTCTCGTCTGGGCCAAGCGTATTGAAGCAGCCGGGTTCAAAGTGACGGCACGGGAACTCACCATGGGCGAGCTGATGCGCATGAAGCTTGATGCCGGTCTCAAGCATGACCAAGCCTCGTGCCATACGGCGCGGGTCGACGATTATACCATAGAGGGGCATGTGCCGCCGACCGAGATCAAGCGATTGCTGTTGGAGCGGCCACAGGCGGCGGGACTGACCGTACCGGGCATGCCGATCGGATCACCGGGCATGGAGGCGGGTAACCGGCAAGATGCCTACGATGTCCTTCTGTTCCGGAAAGACGGACCGACGGAAATATTCGCGAGCTATCCGGCGAAGACGTGACCAGCGGTCACAGTGCTGCATTTAATGATAGAGGTGCGCTGAATGCTTACCCCGTCTCTGATTTCGCGTCGGAACGCGACATTGGTGATTGCCACGGCTATCGCTGTGGTCTCACAGCACTCCAAGCGCGCGGTAGCTCAAAGCGCGAGCGTCGGCCAAATCGAGGTCATCGAGCCTTATGTGCGGGCGATGCCGTCAGCAGCAAAGGTCGGCGCCGGTTATGCGAAAATTCGCAATGCGGGGGAACAGCCAGACAAATTGTTGGCGGTCGAGACGACTGTGGCCAGGAGTGTCGAAATCCACAGTATGACCCACGACGGCGGGGTCATGAAAATGCGTCAGGTCGAGGGTGGGTTGTCCTTGCCGCCGCGGTCGACTATCGAGCTTGGGCCGAGTGCTCTGCACTTGATGTTCATGGAACCGCGGGCTCCTTTCAAAGTTGGAGAAACCGTCAAAACAACGCTGGTGTTTGAGAAAGCCGGCAGTCTCGAAGTTACCTTCGCGGTTAAGCCGATGGGGGCCCGCTAGGCGTTGGCACATATACTCAACACTTGTCACGGAGATAGTCCTATGACGGCCAATGTCGCCGCAAAGTGTGTATTGGAGCGGCACGGTTGGGACCTCTTGATCCTGTCGTGGTCGGTCGCGGTCGTTTCGACGTTAGGTGCACTGTTCATTGGCGAGGTCATGGGACAAGCACCCTGCAATCTTTGCTGGTTTCAGCGCGCCTTCATGTTTCCACTTGCCGTAATTCTAGGCGTTGCCTGCTACGTGTCGGACACTCACGTTTGGCGCTATGGGCTGCCCATCGCCGCCCTTGGCTGGTCGATCGCACTTTACCACACCGTGCTCTACACCGGCATTCTGCCAGCCGCGCTCGAGCCGTGCGGCTCGGGCCCGCCGTGTTCCAACAATGCAATGCTTGTGTTTGGTGGGGTGCCGATTCCCCTGCTTTCGCTCGCCGCATTCACTGTGATTTCAATTGCTCTCGTCCTACTCTGCCGGAGGTCCTTCAAATGAACAGAAGATCAGTCGTTGTCGGCATTGCCGCCCTTGCCGTCGCTGGGTTCGTCATGGCGACTTACGTCTACAAGCGCAACGCAGCCGACCAAGCGGCAGCGGCCATCGCGCAAGTGTCCAACACGCTGGTGCGGCCGCATGCACCGATCATTGGTCGCATCGATGCGCCGGTCACGATCGTTGAGTTTTTCGATCCGGCCTGCGAGGCCTGTCGGGCCATGTACCCCGTCGTCAAGAAGATCATGGCTGAGTATCCCAATGACGTTCGAGTGGTGCTGAGGTATGCCGCCTTCCACCGCGGATCCGACGAGGTCGTTAGGTTGCTTGAAATGGCCCGCAAACAAAACGTCTTCATGCCGGTGCTCGAGGCGATCTTGCTGGCCCAACCCGAATGGGCCGATCATGGCCGACCGCAGATCGAGAAGGCGTGGGCAACTGCTGCGACGGCAGGGCTGAATATTGCCGCGGCGCGCAATGCAATGTTGGCGCCAGAGATAACAGCTGTGCTGGACCAGGATAAGGCTGATATCCGCGCCGTGGGCGTGCAGCAGACTCCGACCTTCTTTGTCAACGGCAAGCCGTTGCCGTCATTCGGAGTTCAACAGTTACAAGATCTCGTGCGCAGCGAAGTGGCGGCGGTTCGGAAGAAGTAGAGGCAAACCGAATTGGGTCGACAGCCGTAAAGCCGATATCGCGCGATTTCGACAGGCGAATTTCACAATGGGATGAACAATTTGAGCCGCATCAGAATTGCCATTTGGATAGCCTGCGGTGCATTGCTCATGGCGCTGGCCTTTGCCACCCTTTTCGCGGTCAATGTCGGTCCGTCACCAGACGGTGGCGGTCCGAGCATTGTCATTGGCGGTCCTTTTAATCTGGTTGATCACAACGGACGTGCGGTGACTGACCGGGACTTCAAGGGGCGGCCACTCGTCGTATTCTTCGGCTTCACATTCTGTCCCGACGTCTGTCCGACAACGCTGTCGGATCTCACGGCTATGATGTCGGAAATCGGCCCGGCGGCAAATGCGATTCAAGTTCTCTTTATCAGTGTCGATCACGAGCGTGATGCGCCTGAGCAACTCAGGCAATACATGACAGCATTCGACAGTAGATTTCTGGCACTGACAGGTGGTGCCGACGAGCTGACGCGGGTGACTCAGGCCTTTCGTGTGTACTTCAAAAAAATCGACATGGGCGGCAATGCCACCTACACCATGGACCACACCGCGACCGTTTTCTTGATGGACAGTCGCCAGCGATTCACTGGAACAATCGATCTTCACGAAGATCGAAAAATTGGGCTGGCAAAGCTCAAACGACTTGTTGCCGGCTGATTGCTGCGAGCCAGGGACGACACGAAGTACGGATAGCGATGGATCAATGCGGCACTAGATCTTCGATTGCATGTTCGGCCGCACTCGCCTTAATGGTCAGCGGTTGCGGTAGTGCACGTATAGATTTGGCCGCTCATCTGCGACCAATCTCTGTCGAGACGATGTCCTTGCTGGGCAAGAAGGGCATGCGAACCGAACAGCCTCTGTTCATTCGGGTCTTCAAGGAAGAGTCGGAGTTGGAGGTTTGGAAGCAGCGGGACGATGGCGTGTTCCATCATTTCCGAACCTATCCGATCTGCATGTGGTCAGGTGAACTGGGCCCCAAGATCACCGAGGGTGACAAACAGTCACCCGAGGGGTTCTATTCCGTGCCGCGGCACCAGATGAACCCAAACTCCCAGTTTCACCTATCGTTCAATCTTGGGTTTCCGAATGCCTATGATCGCAGTCATGGTCGCACCGGCACTGCCTTGATGGTCCATGGCAAATGTAAATCAGCCGGATGCTACGCCATCACCGATGCCTGGGTAGAGGAAGTGTACGCGCTTGGTCGCGAGGCGTTCATCGGCGGACAACACAGCATCGACGTGCATGTCTTTCCATTTCGGATGACTGAAAGCCACATGGCGCGACATTCAACGAATCCCAACTTGCCGTTCTGGGCCATGCTGAAAGATGGGTATGACGCTTTCGAGATGAGCCGGCGCGTTCCCACGATTGCAGTATGCGAACGCCGTTATTTGATAAACCCGGCGTGGCGCGGCACAGCGCCGGCAAAACTTGATGCCGAAAAGCAGTGCCCGACCTATGATCTACCCCAAATGGCTGCCGCCGGGAGCGTGACAAGCACCACCGGTGCAGAAGTAGCAAATGTGGTGGAGGGGCCGAAGAAGCGAGGCGTTCCCGCGGACCACTGAGAGCGGCTCAGTCATCGAAAATCAGACAATCGGAAAACGTTTCTTAAGCATCTTGACCGACATTGGACGGAGTTGGGTCAAGGTAGCTCACCATGCGCTTCGTGTTGTTGTTCCTGGCGGTCATCTCTGCGGCCACTGCTTCGGTCGTACCCGCCTATGCTGCGGGTCCAGGTCCTTCGGCATTTCAGCGGATCTATGGTTCAGCCAGCCCGCCGCACGGTTTTGTGCGCTTCTGCAGTTCCTTTCCACAAGACTGCGCCGCTTCGGACGTGGCCGACAAACGTGTCGAAGCGACGCCAGTGCGGTTCGCCGAGTTGGATGCTGTCAACCGATCAGTCAACAAGGCGATTGAGCCGGTCACCGACCTTGAGCAATACGGGGTTGAGGAGTTGTGGACGATTCCGACCACGGGGAAGGGCGATTGCGAGGAGTATGTTCTGGTCAAGCGTCGCCTGCTGATGCAATTGGACTGGCCGACGAGTTCACTTCTCATCACTGTCGTTCTGGATGAAAACAAGCAGGGCCACGCCGTACTGACCGCACGAACCAACGGCGGCGATCTCGTGCTCGACAACAAGCACGACCAGATCAAGATTTGGTCGGCAACGCCTTACACTTATCTCATGCGGCAATCGTATATGAACCCCATGGCCTGGGTGTCGCTCGACCCGAAGGATTCGAGTTCGCCGGTTGCAATCGCAGGAGTGCGGGCCAGGAACTAGTCTGGTTCTGTTCGGATATGATGTAGTGCGATGCTCTTCTCAGTGATTCGAATTCACGGGAGGGCACGATGAAGTCGCCGGAGTTCCAGGCTCTTATCGAGCAGTTGGACGAGCTGTCGGAGACGCAACGCGCGGCACTGAAGGCGGCCTTGAGGTCGAAGGGCTCGACCAACGATGCCCTCGCGCTGATCGAGACGCAGTTCGCGGCCGATCCGAGCTGCGGGCACTGCCGCTCGAAGCACTTCGGCACGTGGGGTCATGCGAACGGCCTGCGCCGCTACAAGTGCAAGGACTGCTGCCGCACCTTCAACGCGCTCACCGGCACGCCGATGGCCCAGCTTCACAAGCGCGAGGCCTGGCTCGCCTACGCCCGTGCACTGGTCGATCGCGTCAGCCTGAGGAAAACCGCCAAGTGCGTCGATATTCACCTGGAGACCTCGTTTCGCTGGCGTCATCGCTTCCTCGCCACGGCCCGGAATAAGCGCCCATCGCTGCTGTCGGGCATCGTCGAGGCCGACGAGACGGTGATCCTCAAGTCGGCGAAGGTCTCGCGCAAGTTGGTCGGACGGCGCCCTCGAAGGCGTGGCGGTAAGCCGAAAAAAACCGACACATCGCCCGACGACTACGACATAGTGCTGATCGCGCGCGACCGTCACAAGGCCACCAGCGATTACATCCTCTACGACTTCGAGGGCGGCTCGTTCGATGCCGCACTGGCCCCGCTGATCGAGCGCGATGCAGTACTCGTCACCGACGGCCGCCAAGCCTACATCGGCCTCGCCGAAGCCTGCGATGTCGAGCATGTGAAGGTGGTCGCGCGGGCCGGCGAGCGCGTCGTCAACGGGTTCCACATCCAGAACGTCAACGCATATGCGAGCCGTCTCAAGGATTGGCTTCGGCCATTCCGCGGCGTCGCCTCGAAGTACCTCGCGAGCTATCTCGGATGGCGTCGCATGATCGAGCGCGACGGCGACCGCCTCACCCCGCGTCACGTCATCGGCCAAGCCGCGGCAGCCTAAGCCGCCGCCACATCAGATCCGAACAGAGCCACAGTCTCACTGTGTCACGAAAATCTTGAGGCCACCACGACTCGCTTTCGCATGCAGCATGACATCGAGGCAGGCGGTTGGCCAGCGCGACGGCGATCATGGCGCGGAGATATCGAGTTCGGCGTGTGACGTTCAGGGCGCCAGGGCGGCGCCGCGCGGGCGGTAGCCTTCGGCTTTGAACGTGGCTCTGCCCCGAGCACGCGGATGATGAATGCCGAGGGGGAAACGGACTCCTCTCTGCGACGAGGAACCCGTAAGCTGCGACCGAGAGCGCCGCGTGGTGATGGAATCCTCGCCAGCCTCGACTCCCGTAGTGGTCGTGTCCGATTTCCTGCTGTAGGCCCTGGAAGTCGCGCTCGATGCGCCAGCGCAGTTAGAACCATTGACGCAAGCTTCCGAAGTCGTAGGATGCATGACACAAACGTACTAACGGCCCGTTTGGACACACTCAGTAACCAATCAAGAGGTGTCGGCATGACGAGCGTTGAGACTATGTGGCTTCAGATCACCGGCCTTTTCTATTTCGGCTTGGCAATCTGGCTTACAAGCGAATACTTGCGCTGCGCACCAGAAGGGCGCTCGCTGAGGCGGGGCGTACTCACAGTCGTTTCAATTGGAGTAGGCGTATGTGGCGTGCTAATTGATACGATCTGCACACAGGCAATAGCTCATGAGGCAGGCCACATGGTGGCTCTTGCAATGTTAGTCACCTCTGTTCCGGTGCTCCTCGCAACGATCACCTCTCTGGATTGATGTCTCCAATATTGTCTTTATCGAATTGCCCAATGATGCTGTGAAGCATTTGCGCAAAACCTGTCCTGATTACGCGCCATAGTCAGTCATCTTAAGGTGGCTACATGTTGCCGGTCCAGTCGCGATGCCAGCGCGGCCGCGTCACGGGATCATGGCGGCGAGAGCGTCTTCGTCCATTGCGATATGCGCACAAAGCACGATATATTTGCGCATCGTGCGTACTGGCATCGGCGAAAACGTCCGCGCGCCATGCCGATCGCAAGCCAACGTGCAATCCTCTACCGAGAGGCGAACCACCAGATCTTCCTGATGCAGGCCAGCTAACAGGTGCCCACTGGCGAAGGGTAAACGCCCCACGAACGACCTGAGTGCGTCGGATCGCTTTCCGCTTGACGATAGGTAGACGTGAGAGCGACGCTATCGCGTCGGTTTCGCACTGGTCGCGGCGTTGACCGCCCAGGGCAGCAGTGCTGCGATGTAGCGACGGCACTTCCGGTAAGCTTTGACGCAGCATCCTTGAAGCTTTGGATCATGAGCCGGCCGATCAGTACCGGCCTGGCCCACCGCCTTCGCTTCCCAGCGCAGAGTGGGCACGCGACTTCAACGAGATCAAGGATTTCGGTGGCAAGCTCAGTGTCGCGCGCACTCCCGAGCAAGCCGACGCGGCGCGCTTCTGGGCCTTCACTGGCGCTGCGACCTGGAATCCGATCGTCCGCCGTCTCGCCGCCGCACAAAAGCTGAGCCTCTTCGACAATGCAAAACTCTTTGCCGAAGTCCACGTGGCGGTGGCAGAAGCCTACATCGCGGTGTTCGACGCCAAATATCACTACAATTTCTGGCAGCCGATCACGGCTATCCGCAACGGTGACCGCGACCACAACGACGGCAGGACACGTGATCCGGCGTGGCTGCCGCTCATCGACGCACCGATGCATCCAGAATATCCTTGTGCGCATTGCATAACTGCCAGCGCCGTGGCCGCCGTGCTCAAGTCCCGCTTCGGTTCTGGTGAAGTCGGAACCATCTCGATAACAAGCCCGACGGCGCCGGGTGTCACGCGCACATGGCGGCGTATCGCCGACTACGTCGAAGAAGTTTCCAATGCTCGTGTCTGGGGCGGCGTACACTACAGGACGTCGACAGTCGTCGGACAGAGAATGGGCGCCGAAATCGGCCGCCTCGTCGTCGCGCGCTTCGCGCGTCCAGCGGACTAGCGGAAGGGGAATGCTATCGCCGACCGCCACGTCATTCTGGCTAACTGCAACGCTTCACGATAGGTTCGAGGCCGCCTGGGCGCGGCGGCGCGGACCCAGCCACGGCACGCCCCATGGCGTTCTTCACGGAGGAGAATAAATGACTGACACGTCTCGCCACGACGCCTGGCAAGCCGGCGACAGTTACGAACAATACATGGGCCGATGGAGCCGCCAGATCGCCCCGCTTTTCCTCGCGTGGCTGGGTGCGCCGAAAAACGTCAATTGGCTGGAGGTCGGATGCGGGACGGGGGCACTCACGGCCGCAATTCTGGCGTGCTGTGAGCCCAATAGCGTCTTGGCCGTCGAGCCGTCTGCTGGTTTCATCGACAAGGCCCGTGCAGATGTCGTCGATCCACGGGTGGAGTTCCGCATTGCCGACGCACAAAGTCTCCCGATCCCGAGCGACAGCAAAGACCTCGTCGTATCTGGGCTTGTGCTGAACTTTATTCCGGATCGCATGGCGGCTTTGGCCGAGATGAAACGTGTTGCTCGTCCTGGCGCAACACTCGGTTTCTATGTTTGGGACTATCCCGGAGGCGGCATCCAATTCATGCGAGCCTTTTGGAACGCCGCGATGCGGCTAGATCCGGCCGCTTCCGAGCTGACCGAGGCTCGGCGCTTCGGTTTTTGCACGCCTGACGGTCTGCGTGCGCTCGTCGCTGATGCCGACTTTTCCGCGATCGAGGTGACGGCACTCGAAGCGACCTCAGCATTCCGAGATTTCGACGACTACTGGCTTCCGTTCACACTCGGGGCCGGTCCAGCGCCAGGATATTGCGCGAGTTTGCCACCGGACGCACGTGAGCGGTTGCGACAATCGCTTTCCGATACTCTGCCTCGCGAGGCGGACGGTTCCATACGTCTCATGACGCGGGCGTGGGCAGTAAAGGCACGGTGACCAGTCGCGTGCGCTTCGGCCATCACACTTTACGTGAAGATCGGCACCAGCGTCGAAATGTCTATGGCTTGATCGCGCGCAAGGCGAAAGATCGGAGTGGCACTACTATGTCAATCAGGAGTTGCCTGCCATGTCTTGGCCGCTGACCAAGCGCCGTGATCCAACTGAACGCACACGAGCGCCACGTGGTCGCGGCGAACGAAAGTGTTTTGTGCGAGCGCCAGTGTGATACCCATCCCGATCACGACGCCGAAGGCCTGCCAACCGGCGTAGAGTCGCTGCGCTACCATGTATCCGGCCGGAGCCAGCGCCAACTTGCCGGACATTTCGAACAAATGGGCTCCGGTTGGCACGAGATAGAGCGAGTGACAACGATCAGAGCGCCATGCAGCGGCTTCGACGGCATCGTAGATCGAGCCCATCTCAACTCGCAGCAAGCGAGCGTCTGCGATGGCAAGTGGACCATTGCCGACTTGGTCGAGTTCATACGATGTGGCCTGGAATATCAAGATGGCTGAACGCAAAGATCCTCTTGCAACGTGGGCGCCGTCCACACATGCCCCCCCGACACCAGTGTTTTGCCCCTGCTCAACGCCATGGCGGCGAACGTCGACGAGCTGCGGAGGTCATGAGCAGCGGCGTGCCTTCGAGTGCGAGGGTGGGATCACCCGCCGGCTTCTGTTCACATATCTGGCGGTCGCGTCGTTTGCGTGCTTCGTCTCGAAGCGACGCCCGGCATTACTGAAGCCTGCGATCGTCAGCATTCGACCGTCGCTCGCGTGCTTATTCACCATGAACACATGTGAGCCTTGTCTATTTGCAGTATGCGCACCATGCTAGCTGACAATCTGCTGCGAGAGTACCTGTAAGGCAGATTAGCTGAGAGATCTTGATGCACCGCGGGAGGCATCTCGATCGCACAGGGCGGAAT
>JAPXTA010000120.1:0-15968 GCA_033812735.1 Hyphomicrobiaceae bacterium
TGGCGACAACATCTCCATCGACGTCGAGCTCGTCTCGCCGATCGCCATGGAAGAGAAAGTACGCTTCGCCATCCGCGAAGGCGGCCGCACCGTCGGCGCCGGCGTCGTGACGAAGATCGTGGAGTAAGCCTCGCCACTATCCTCCTCCAGGAGGCGCGGCGCCGACAAAATGCAAGAGTGCGCAACTGCGGCAAGCCGCAGTTGCGGCCGGCGCTGGCGTCGTGACATGCGACGGCTTGCGATCCGACGTGCATTCGCGCGTCGCAGCAAGGTGCAAAAGAGAGATCGTGGAGTAACCGCGAGGGGCTGGATGCAAGTCCAGCCCCATCGTCTGCCCTCCGGTATGACGCGCCGAGCGCGGCCTAAAAACAAAAACGGCGCCATCCGCAAGGGACGGCGCCGTTTTTGTTTGAGACGGACGAGAACGATCAGTAGCAACCCGCGATGCAAACGGCCTTGCGGGCTTCGACAGGCAACGGGTTGGCGGATGCCACGGGGGCGAGGGCCGGCGCCTCGCCAGCGGCTTCGGCCTCGAGTTTGGCCTTGACGTCACGCGCACGCGCTTCGTGATCGACAACTTTGCTGACGCCGCCATCGCGGTCCTGACGCTCCTCGCGGCTCTCGCGTTCGGACGCTCGCGAGCTTCTGATGGCGGCTTTCGAAGCGCCGACCGCGACGCCGGTTGCAAAGCCGCGCCCGAAACGCTTGGCGTCGGCTGTGTCCGGTGCAACGGTCAGGCCCGACAGAAACACCAGAGCGCCGGCGGCCGGCATTGCGATCAGTTTCGTGAACAGGTTCATGACAGGCCTCCCGAAGAATACGCGGGAAGATTGTCATAGAGCCGTTAATTCATCAGCCGTCGAATAGATGTAATTTGAACAATGCGGCTGATGCACGTTAGTTAAGATCGGCGGCCTGTGTCGCACCGACACCTTCGGCAAGGGCGCGGCTCAGAACGTCGGCGCCCGCTTTCTGGGCAAGTTTCTCAGGCACGATCCACAGCGTGTAGTTGGAGGCACGCACCGGGCGTGCGCAGGTCAGGTGCCCACCGTTGAGCTTACAACTATCGTCGGCGCTTGCTTGCTTCATTTCCCGGCGGTCGTGATGAACCATTCTAAGATCGACCGGCTGCACGAAGCTCGGCTGGCGACCGAGGTCGACGCTCCGGAACACGCACGCGAGCTGATCGCGGCAGGCGCCCGCGCGCTGACCGAACGTATTTTTGAAGCCGAGAGCCTTGTGTGTCGTCAGGAACCGCGCCGGCGTATCGACGCCTTGCGAAATGTAGCAGCCGTCGTTGGTGCACAGCACCGGGTCGGCGTCCTTGTCGAAGCGGCGGATGCCGCGGTCGCCCGGTTTCATCACCATCAGAACGGTGACGCGCGAGCTGGCGATGTCGTTCACGTCGGCGCCGTGCATACCGAGTGCCGAGCGCTCGTTCGAGAAGATCTCGCTCTTTGGCGCATGGGTAACTTCGGTCGTCCAAGGCGTATCGACAGGCTTCGGTGCCTGGCCGCTGCCGCGTGTTGCGCTCGCCTTGCGGAGCTTGTCCGAGAGTCTCTGCAACTCTTCCTGCCGTGCGGCCTCGAGACGCTTGGTGTCGTCGGCCGGCGTGCCGATGTTGACCGGTTTGCTGACCTGCTCGCTCTTGGAGTGCACGGTCGGCGCCGGCAGCGTCACCGTCCCATCAAGTGGCGCGCGACCCTGCCGCCTGGCCTCCTCGGCCTCCTTGCGCGCACGCGCAAGCATGTCCTGCTCGTCTGCTTTGCGCCGTGCCGCATCCTGAGTAGATGACGAGAACCGCTCGGCGATCTTTTCGGCTGCCGTGCTGACTGCGGCTTTCTGCGACGAGGCGAGCGCCGGATGGTTGGAGTGTGTAAGGACCGCGGCGATAGCTGCCAGTGCTGATGTCGTCAGAACGAGTGCACGGGTGCGCGTCACGACTATACCCTCTGTCGCAAACCGGTTCAGTCCGAACTGCCGCCCGCATGCGGCTGGTCCATGCTGCTGCGTTTGCACCGATCGGTCCGGCAAACGAACCAGCGTCGATCCGCAAATCACGGCGGCACGACGGCAAATTGCAGCACCCGTCCTGAATAGCGGCTGAATGAGTCTTTTCCCCGGCGAACGGAAGATGTCGCCGCGGAGTTTTTGAGTGCAGTATGTTGTAGTTGCTCTCGAATCTACTCGACCGGAACCGGCTAGCTACCGGTCACGATCGCAAGCAATCCGTCTCTGTAGGTGGGATAGAGCAACTCGAAATCGAGCGCAGTCTTGAGCCGCGTGTTCCTCACGCGCTTCGTCTCGGCATAGAAACTGGCTGCCACAGGTGAAAGCCGCGCGTCTTCGTAGGACACTTCCGGCGGCGGCGGAATGCCAAGCAATTCTGCACCATAGACGATGACGTCCTGAGGCGGTGCCGGCTCGTCGTCGACGACGTTGTAGGTATCGAAAGCCGTCGCCTGATCCATCGCCGCTTCGAGCGCGCGCGCGATATCGACGACATGGATCCGGTTGAACACCTGTCCCGGCTTGATGATGCGCCGCGCGGTGCCGGCGCGAAGGCTTTCGATCACGCTGCGGCCCGGACCGTAGATGCCCGGCAAGCGGAACACCTCCGTGCGAACGCCGGCTTCCTGCCCGAAGGCCCGCCAGCCGCGTTCCGCGTGCCATCGCCTGAGCGACCGCTCCGAAGCGGGCCGCACCGGGCTCTCCTCGTCCACCCATTCGCCTTTGGTGTCACCATAGACGCCGATCGTGGACAGATACCCCACCCACTCCAGCGACTTGAGCTTCGCCAAGTCGTCCTTGAATACGCGCAACGCCGGGCAGCCCTCGAGGTCAGGAGGGATCGAGACGAGAATGTGCGTGCTGCCTTGCAGCAGATCGACCACCTCGCTGTGGCGGCTGTCGCCCTGGAAGGGGGCGATCTTGACGCCGGCAAGCCCGATCCCCTCCGGCCGCGTCCTCGTCCCGGCGATCGCGACGTCGGGCAGTTCGCTCAGCCGCTCCGCCAGCACTGTTGCCGTGTAACCGAGACCGAAACAGAATAGCCGCATGAGTTTATCTCGCTTCCACAACGACTTGTCCCAACACATACGGGCGGGGCGCGCATAGCGCCATCGCGCTGATGTCGCGACGGGCGCCGCCGTTGTTCCCCTGTCGCCGGAGTTGGTCTAGTACCCTTCTTAAACAGCAAGACCTCGAGGCGGACCAGATGCGCATATTGCTCACGAACGATGACGGCATCGATGCGCCAGGTCTGCACGCGCTGCGCCAGATCGCATCGGAGTTGTCCGACGATGTCTGGGTCGTCGCGCCAGAGGTGAACAAATCCGGCGCCGGGCATTCGCTCTCTCTGAACGAACCGCTGCGCATGCGCGAGATCAACGACCGCACGTTCGCCGTGAGAGGCACGCCGACCGACTGCGTCATCATGGGCGTTCGCCACGTCATCAAGGACAAGCGTCCCGACCTCGTGCTGTCGGGCGTCAACCGCGGCGCCAACATGGCCGAGGACGTCACCTACTCGGGAACGATCGCCGGCGCCTTCGAGGGCACCACCATCGGCATCCGCTCCATCGCCATGTCGCAGGCCTACGGCGGCATCGAATCCGGTCAGAACCCGCGCTGGGAATGCGCCATCACGCACGGTCCGAACGTCGTCCGCAAACTGCTCTCGATCGACTGGCCGCCCGGCGTGCTGATGAACGTCAACTTCCCCGCCGTCGGCCCCGATGAAATCGAGGGCCTCGCCATCACGACGCAGGGCAAGCGCGAACAGGACCTGCTCAGCATCGACGCCCGCCACGACACCTGGGGCACGCCCTACTACTGGCTCGCCTACGAGCGCCGCCGCTCCAAGACCGTCGAAGGTACCGACCTCTGGGCCATCTACAACGGCCACATCTCCGTGACGCCGCTATCAATGAACCTCACCCACCGCCCGACCCAGTCGGCCCTGGAACAGGTCTTCGCCAACAAGCGTCCCTGATCAATCGGAGCGAGTGACACCATGATCCTCGAAGAGCGCACCTACACGATCAGAATCGGCTTGGTTCAGGAGTATCTCGCTCTCTACGAGCGCGAGGGCTATGCGCCGCATCGCAAGTTCCTCGGCGATCCCGTCGGCTGGTTCACCACCGAAACGGGCACGCTCAATCAAGTTGTCCATATGTGGCGCTACGCGAGCCACGCCGAGCGTGAAGTAAAGCGCGCCGCCCTCTATGCCGACCCCGAGTGGCTGGCCTTCGTCCCGAAGACGCGCCCCTACATCGAAAAGATGGAGAACCGCATTCTGCTTGCAACGTCCTTTTCGCCCATGCGCTGACGAACGCCGATCAGGCTTTCGGCACCGCGCGCCGCCAGATGATGCGCTGATAACGTGGCACGTTCGGCAGGAAGTCCGGGCCGGTCAGCGTCAGGCGATCCCCTTCCAATGTGATCGTCCGCGTCGATGTGAAACCCGGCAGCGCCGGATTGGTCGACACCTCGATCGAATGAAACACGGCGCCGTCGCGGACCTCGTAACGCCCCGCATAAGCAAAGCTGTCGTCATAGGCCCGCGATTTGTCCGCCGCATCACCCGTGGCGAATTTCGCCCGTCCCGCGCGCGACAACATGGCGCTGACATGCCCATCGCTTGTGTACATGATGAACCCTAGGGCATCGGGACCCAGCGGGTACTCCGGCGCCCGACCATCCTCATACACCAGCGCCCAACTTTCGAGCCGCCACGCGCCGAGAAGGTCGCGTGCGGTCACAGGCGAAGGTGCGGTCATGTTGGCCTCGTTGTCATTGAGCTGTGCAAGGACCACATCAAGCGGCATGTCTCGTCAAGCGGTTGCCATCTCGCCCCTTGACCCATCAGTCTACGGCTCCGAAACTCCCTCCTGCCACACGAGGGAAACCACGCGCCCATGTCCGCTGACCTGCCCACATCCGCCCGCGCCGTCATTGTCGGCGGCGGCATCGCCGGTTGCTCGATCGCCTATCACCTGGCGAAGCTCGGCTGGAAAGACGTGGTGCTGCTCGAGCAGGGTCGCCTCTCCAACGGCACGACGTGGCACGCGGCGGGCCTCGTCGGCCAGTTGCGCGGCCATAGCTCGTTGACGAAGCTGATCCGCTATTCGACCGAACTCTATGCCGGCCTCGAAGCGGAGACGGGCCAGGCGACTGGCTGGAAGCGCTGCGGTTCGCTCACCGTCGCGCGCACTGAAGACCGCATGACGTTGTTACGTCGCACGGCTGCGTCGGCCCAAGCTCAAGGCGTCGCCTGCGAAATCCTCAGCGTCAAGGAAGCCGCCGACAAATACCCCGTCATGCGATCAGACGACCTCGTCGGCGCCGTCTGGCTGCCGGGCGACGGCAAGGCAAACCCGACAGATATCACCCAAGCTCTCGCCAAAGGTGCGCGACAGCGCGGCGTCAAAATCTTCGAGAAGGTCAAAGTGACCGCACTCGACGTCCGCGATGGCCGCGCCCGCGGCGTGACCACGGCAACGGGCCATATCGCCGCCGACATCGTCGTCATCGCGGGCGGCATGTGGTCGCGTGCGCTCGGCGCCTCCGTCGGCGTTCCCGTACCGCTGCACGCGTGCGAGCACATGTACATCGTCACCGGTAAGATCGATGGCGTATCGCCCGATCTCCCCTGCCTGCGCGATCCCGACGGCTACATCTACTTCAAGGAAGAAGTCGGTGGCCTCCTCATGGGTGGCTTCGAGCCCAAAGCGAAACCGTGGGGCATGACCGGCATCCCCGAGCCCTTCGAGTTCCAGTTGCTCGAAGACGACTGGGACCAATTTGAAATCCTCATGACCAACGCGATCCAACGTGTGCCCGCGCTGGAAACCGCAGAGGTGAAGCAGTTCATCAACGGCCCCGAAAGCTTCACTGCCGACAACAACTACATCATGGGCGAAGCGCCGGGCGTGCGTGGCTTATTCGTCGCGGCCGGCTTCAACTCCATGGGCATCGCCTCGTCGGGCGGCGCGGGCATGGCGCTCGCCGAATGGATCGACAAGGGCGAGCCGCAGATGGACCTGTGGCCGGTCGACATCCGCCGCTTCGGCACCTTCAACATGAATACCGCTTGGTTGAAGGACCGCGTCTCCGAAGTACTCGGCCTTCACTACATGATGCCCTGGCCCAACCGTGAACTCGAGACCGCCCGCCCCTTCCGCCGCTCGCCGCTGTTCGACCGCCTCGACGCCAAGGGCGCGATCTGGGGCTCGAAGATGGGCTGGGAACGCCCGAACGTTTTTGCCCCGGCAATGTTTACAAATGGGACAGCTCCCTTCCCCCTTCACGGGGGAAGGGCCGGGGATGGGGGTGGTGCCCGAACCGGCGGAGGCCCCCCCCCACCCCAACCCTCCCCCTCAAGGGGGGAGGGAGGGCACGAAGGCGTGACGCGTCCGACGTTGGAATACGGCTGGAACCGCACCAACTGGTTCCCTTGGCATGTCGCGGAACAGATGGCCGCGCGCGATGCGATCGCCCTCTTCGACATGACCTCGTTCGCCAAGATCCTCGTGCAGGGCCGCGATGCCGCCTCCGAACTCCAACGCCTGTGCGCCAACAACATCGACGTGCCGGTCGGCAACACCGTCTACACCGGCCTCCTGAACAAACGCGGCGGCTACGAAAGCGACGTTACGGTCGCGCGCCTCGCCCGCGATCAGTTCCTGTTCGTGACAGGCACGGCGCAAGCGACCCGCGACATGGAGCTTCTAAAACGCGCATTGAAACCCGAAGCTCATGTGACGTTGACGGATGTGACGGCTGCCTATGCCGTACTCGCGCTGATGGGGCCAAAGTCGCGCGAACTCCTGCAGCGGGTGTCATCGACCCCACTCTCGAACGAGGCATTCCCCTTCGGCGCGATCCGGTCGATCGAGATCGGCCATGCCACGGCGCTTGCCTCACGCCGCACGTACGTCGGCGAATTGGGCTGGGAGCTGTTCGTCCCCGTCGAATTCGCGGCGATGGTCTACGACACGCTGCACGCGGCAGGCGGCGATCTCGGTTTGAAAGATGCCGGCTACTATGCCCTCGAAGGCCTCCGCATCGAAAAGGGCTACCGTGCCTGGGGCCGCGAATTGACACCAGACGTAACCCCATACGAGGCCGGCCTCGCCTTCGCGGTGAAACGCGACACGTCAGATTTCGCCGGTCGCGATGCACTCATCGAAGCCAAGAAGGCGCCACCCAAGCGCCGCGTCATCTCGCTTGTCTCTAGGGATGCGAACACGCCGCTCGCTTGGGGTGGTGAACTCGTCCTGCGCGACGGCAAGCCCGTCGGAGACGTCACCTCCGCGGGTTTCGGCGCCGCGCTCGACCGCGTCGTCATGCTGGCGCTTATCAACACCGACGGCACGCCGCTGACCGAAGCCGCCCTCGCAGCCAGCGTCTTCGAAGTCGATATATCAGGCACACGCATTTCCGTCCGCGCCACACTGAAGGCGCCCTATGATCCGGAAGGCGCGCGCATTCGATCATAACCACCATTGGTGTCCCGGAATTTTTGCGGAGCATCAGCGACGCAAAAATATCCGGAATCTTCACCGCTCAAGGCGTCGGACATTTTCGTCGCTTGATCTCGTCGAAAATTCCGGGGAAGCGAGTTGAGTTCAGAACAAGCTATACCCGCCATCGATCAGGAACGTGTCGCCAGTGTGATAGACCGACGCGTCGCTCATCAGATAAACCGCGATGCCACCGAAGTCGGAACCCTTCCCCCATCGGCGCATCGGAATACGCGGCATCACGTTGCCCGAGAACTTCTCGTTGCCGATCGCATTCGCGGTCATATCGGTCTCGATCCAACCCGGCAGGATCGAGTTGGTGCGGATGCCATACCGCGCAAATTCGACCGCCATCGCGCGTGCCATCGCGATCAATCCGCCCTTCGTCGCCGCATAATGTTCGCTCTTCGCCGCGCCCGAGATGGCTGCGAGCGACGCTGTGCCGACGATCGACCCACCGCCCCCGCGCTGAACCATGTGCTTCGCCGCGGCACGCATCGTGTAGAACGCGCCGTCGAGGTTGACGCGCAGCACCCGGTGCCATTCCTCGCTGGTCATCTCCATGAACGACGACACGCCGCGCCCCGACACGCCAGCATTGGCGAAACAGCCATCCACCCGACCCATGGCGGCGAGCGTCCTTTGGAACGCGGCCTCGACCGCCTTCTCGTCACCGACGTCGCATTCGAACGTGACGATCTTCCGCCCTGTCTTGTCGAGCTGCGCTTTCGCTGCTGCGTTCTTGCTCGCGCTCGTTCCCCAGATGCAGACATCCGCACCCGCCTGCGCGACAGCTTCTGCCATGCCGAGCCCGATGCCCGAATTGCCGCCGGTAATCAGCGCGACTTTGCCGGTAAGATCGAAAGGCTTGTAGGCCATGTGGCGAGGCTCCGCTTGAAAGGATAGGGCGGCAGCATGACGCGCCCGCGTCTGTCCGGCAAGTCACGCACTGCCACCTTGCAAGCACCAATCCCACGCTTCCGTCACGGCCGCGCAGGCGGCCGCCCAAGCAAGCCTCGACTAAAGCGCGATAGGCTCACACCACCCTCACATACCGCGCCTTCGCCCGCTCGCGCGCCTTTGCCGCTTCGATCTCCCGGTCCTTGGGCGGCGCGGAAGTCTCCAACGACTGTAGCAACGCCGATGCAGCGTCGGCCACGTCCGCGACGGCACGCTCGAAGGCTGCCTTGTTCGCCGCCGATGGCGCATTGTAGCCCGAGATTTTCCGCACGAATTGCAGCGCCGCGGCACGGACTTCGTCCTCCGTCGCAGGCGGGTCGAAGTTGAACAGCGGCCGGATGTTGCGGCACATGAGAGGGCCTCGGAAAGATGGCTACATTTCCTTCGTCATCCCGGCGAAGGCCGGGACCTACGACAAAGAGCAGCATTACAACTAGTTGCCTCCGAATGGCGAGCAGATGGGAACAGTGGCCGGAATGACAGGTAGTGTCATCGGTCCAAATGCCGCTTTACGCCCCACCGCAACCTCTGGCACACTTGACGTAAGCGACAACCCGGCCGCTTCGCGAGCATGGGGATTGACCAATCAGGAGGACTTCGCCGATGGCAGACGCATACATCTACGACGCCGTGCGCACGCCGCGTGGCAAGGGCAAGTCCGATGGTTCGCTGCACGAGGTGACCGCGCTGCATCTGGCGACGACCGTGCTCGAAGCCATCCGCGACCGCAACAACCTCGATACTGCGCTCGTCGACGACGTCGTGATGGGGGTGGTCTCGCCGATCAACGAGCAGGGCTCCGACATCGCCCGCACCGCCGTCCTAAACGCCAACTATGCCGAGACCGTCGCCGGCGTTCAGATCAACCGCTTCTGCGCCTCGGGCCTCGAAGCCACCAACATGGCGGCAGCGCAGGTCATGTCCGGCCAGTCGCAATTCGCCATCGGTGGCGGCGTCGAAAGCATGAGCCGCGTACCGATGGGCTCCGATAGCGGCGCTTGGGCGATGGACCCGGCCATCGCCATCAAGAGCTATTTCACGCCCCAAGGCATCGGCGCCGACATGATCGCCACCAAGTGGGGCTTCTCGCGCGCCGACGTCGACGCCTTTGCGATGGAAAGCCAGAAGCGCGCGGCAGTCGCCTGGAAAGAGGGCCGCTTCAAAAAGTCGATTGTGCCAGTCAAGGACATCATCGGCCAGACGCTGCTCGACCACGACGAGCACATGCGGCCTGAAACGACGATGCAGTCGCTCGCAAGCCTGAAAGCCGCGTTCGAAAAGCTCGGTGACGAAGCCGGCTTCGACAACGTGCTGATGCAGCGCTATCCTGAAGTCGAACGCATCAACCACGTCCATCACGCCGGCAACTCGTCGGGCATCGTCGACGGCGCCGCCGGTATCCTCATCGGCACTAAGGAAGCCGGGGAGAAGGCGGGCTTGAAACCGCGCGCGCGGATCAAGGGATTCACCTCCATCGGCTCCGAGCCCGGCATCATGCTGACCGGCCCGGAGAAGGTGACGTCGAAGCTCCTGAAGCGCATGGGGATGAAGCCGAGCGACATCGACCTTTACGAATTGAACGAAGCGTTCGCGTCGGTCGTCATGTTGTTCATGAAGCTTCTCGACGTGCCGCACGACAAGATGAACGTCAACGGCGGCGCCATTGCTATGGGTCATCCCCTCGGCGCGACCGGCGCGATGATCCTCGGCACGCTCCTGGACGAAATGGAGCGCCGCAACGTCGCAACCGGCCTCGCCACCCTCTGCGTCGGCGGCGGCATGGGCACCGCAACGATAATCGAGCGGGTCTAAAGTTGCCATCCCGGGGCTTGTCCCGGGATGCATCAAGCCACACCCGTTGCACACGCGGGGCGATGAGCCTGCGATACATCAATTCACGAGTTGCTTTGAGAGCCTCGAAATGACCACCAACCTGAAAATTTCCACCGATGGCGATGGCGTGCAGACGATCGTCTGGGACATGCCTGACCGCACCATGAACGTGTTGTCCGCCTCCTCGATCGCGGAGTTCGAGGCGGCCGTAAACGCAGCCGTCGCCGACCCTGCGGTGAAGGGCGTCATCGTCACGTCGGGCAAGCCGGCCTTCATCGCCGGTGCCGATCTCTCGATGATGGAAAGCGATACGACAGCCTCGGCAGGCCGCACCAAGGAAGAGGCGATGAAGGCCATCTACGATGGCATGATGCGCCTCAATAAAATGATGCGGACGATGGAGACGGGCGGCAAGCCCTTCGTCGCGGCCATCAACGGCACCGCGATGGGTGGCGGCCTCGAAGTCTGCCTCGCCTGTCATTGCCGCATCGTCGCCGATGATCCGCGCATTCAAATCGCACTTCCTGAATCCAAAGTCGGCCTGATGCCGGGCGCAGGCGGCACACAGCGCCTGCCGCGCCTGATGGGTGCCATGAACGCGCTGCCGCTGATCCTTGAAGGCAAGTCGCTCGACCCGCAGAAGGCCCTGAAGGCGGGCGTCGTGCACAAGGTCGTGCCGGCGGGCGAACTCCTGTCGGCCGCCAAAGCCTACATCACTGGCGGCGGCTCGGCCGTGCAGCCGTGGGACACCAAGGAGTTCAAGGTCCCTGGCGGCCCGGTCTACGGCCCGGTGGGCAAGCAAGTGTTCGTCGCCGGCAACGCCATGGTCGCGGCCAAGACGCAGAAGAACTATCCGGCACAGCTCGCGATCATGTCGGCCGTCTACGAAGGCCTGCAGGTGCCGATCGATGCCGCACTGCGCATTGAGGCGCGCTACATGGCAAAGGTCATGACCGACCCTGCCTCGCGAAATATGATCCGCTCCCTCTTCATCAACATGCAGAAAGCTGCGAAGGGCGCGGGCCGTCCGAAAGATGTGGCCCCGACGAAGCTTGAGACCGTTGGCATCCTTGGCGCCGGCATGATGGGCGCTGGCATCGCCTACGTGTCGGCAGCTGCAGGATTGAATGTCATCCTCATCGATCAGTCGCAGGACGCAGCCGACAAGGGCAAGAGCTATACCGCCAAGCTCAACGCCAAAGGCATCGAACGCGGCAAACTCGATGCCGCCGGCGCAGAGAAGATCCTCTCGCGCATCACCGCGACGACGAGCTACGACGGTCTCGCCAAAGCCGATCTCGTCATCGAGGCGGTATTTGAGGATCGCGCCATCAAGGCCGACGTGACGAAGCGCGCCGCAGCCGTCATGCCCGCGCACGCGGTGTTTGCGTCCAACACCTCGACGTTGCCGATCACAGGATTGGCTGACGCCTGGCGTGATCCCGCGACCTTCATCGGTATCCACTTCTTCTCGCCCGTCGACAAGATGCAGCTCGTCGAGATCATCAAGGGCAAGCAGTCCGGTGCGGTCGCGCTCGCAGCAGCAATGGACTACGTCAAGCGCATCAAGAAGACGCCGATCGTCGTCAACGACAGCCGTGGCTTCTATACCAGCCGCTGCTTCGGCACCTACACGCGCGAAGGCATGGAGATGCTGGTCGAGGGCGTGAACCCCGCGCTGATCGAGAACGCCGGCAAGATGACGGGCATGCCGATGCCACCGCTCGCACTGACCGACGAAGTCGCGCTCGATCTCGTCTACAAGGTGACGAAGCAGACGGCAAAAGACCTCGGCGCGAACTACAAGCCGAGCAAGGTCGATCCGTTGATCGAGAAGATGGTCGTCGAACTTGGCCGCATCGGCAAGAAGGCCGGTAAGGGCTTCTACGACTGGCCGGCAGATCCTAAGGGCAAGAAGTCGCTGTGGCCGGGTGTGAACGATCTCGTCAAGCGCCTGCCGGAAAATCAGCAGCCCGATGTCGAAGAGCTGAAGAAGCGCTTTCTCTATCGCCAGGCACTGGAAGCCGCTCGCTGTTACGAAGAGAACGTCGTCACCGATCCCGCAGACGCCGACATCGGTGCGATCCTCGGTTGGGGCTTCGCGCCCTACACTGGCGGTCCGCTATCGCTGATCGACACCGTCGGCGCCAAGTCGTTCGTTGCCGAGTGCGATCGGATGGCTCAGCTCTATGGCGAGCGCTTCAAGCCGAACGACCTTCTCCGCAAGATGGCTGCTGGCGGCGGTACGTTTTATGGCAAGGGCGCCAAGAGCGCGGCCTGACTGTGCTCAGCGCATTGTCGTGGAGCGGGCGGCGCGCTGCGGCGGTCGCCCGTGCAAGCGCTCTGGCTCCGGAGGAGCAGCTACTCCCCCTCCCCGAACAAGTCGTCGACCAGGGCAACGAGCGCGTCGATCGCTTCGGGCCCATCGGGGCCTTCGGCTTCGAGTCGGATAGTGGAGCCGATGCCCGCGCCGAGCATCATCAAGCCCATGATCGAGGTGGCGCCGACCGTCTGGCCGTCTTTCGTCACCCGCACCTCGGCTGTGAACTGCTCGGCGCATTTGACGAACTTGGCAGAGGCGCGTGCGTGCAGCCCCTTGCGGTTCTTGATGACGACTTCAGCACTCGGATGATTATCGTCCTGCACGCGCCCTGCCCCGTTCCCTATTCAGGGTCCCAAGTCCCGACCCCGGCCATGATACGGCCTACGGATCAATTCTCACCCGAGAGAACTTGGCTGGCAACGGAGATGTATTTCCGGCCCGCTTCCTTGGACGCAGTGATCGTCTGTTCGAGCGTGCTCTCGCCGCGTACTGAGGCGAGCTTGATGAGCATCGGAAGGTTGATGCCGGCGATCACCTCCGCGCCCGTCTCTTCCATGATGGAAATGGCGAGATTGGACGGTGTGCCGCCGAACATGTCGGTGAGCACCACCACGCCCTTGTCACCTTTCACATTGTGAACGGCACCGATGATCTCCGTCCGCCGCTGCTCCATGTCATCGTCAGGCCCGATGGAGATCGTCTCCAGCATGGTCTGTGGTCCGACGACGTGTTCGAGGGCGGCCCGGAATTCTTGGGCCAGTCTGCCATGAGTAACGATGACGACGCCGATCATGTGCGACGGATTTCCTGTCTCGTGGCGAGGTGGCGAAAAGGCAGTCCTGAAGCCGGTCCGCTTGGCGGCGCATATTGCTGAACACCCCCCCACTGTGCAAGCGCATTGCGGTGCATCAACGTTGACGTATGTGGGGATTGCATCGAAACGGAGCCATGCGTGGCGCGCCGCCTCGACGATTTGACGAAAGAACCAATTCAACCGATCTTGCCCGAGCGCCACAGCGACTGGAATTGCCCACGCCCATGCCCGTACTCGCGATCCGCGACCTGCATTTGCTGATGCGCAGCTACGAAGGCGAGGCGCACGTTTTGAACGGTATACAGTTAACCGTGGAGCGTGGCGAGATCTGCGGCTTGGTCGGCGAAACCGGCTGCGGTAAGTCTCTGACAGGATTGTCGATACCGAAGCTCGTCGCGACCCCGCCCGGCCGCTATGCCAAGGGCCAGATCCTGGTCGATGGGGTCGATGTCTTGAAGACGTCCGAGGCTGAGATGCGCCGTCTGCGCGGCCGCCGTATCGGCATAATCTTTCAGGACCCGACGACAAATCTGAACCCGGCCTTTCGCATTGCCGACCAGATGATCGATGTCGCCCTTCAGGCGGCGAGCCATGACCCCGCACTGCTCGGCCTCGCGCCGGGGGCTGGCCGCCGTGAACGCCGCCTAGCGGCCCGCCAGCACGCGATCGACCTCTTGACGCAAGTCGGCATCGTAGACGCCGCGAGCCGGGTCGACGACTATCCCCACCAGTTCTCGGGTGGCATGCGTCAGCGCGTCCTGATCGCGCTTTCCCTGATCGGCCGCCCCGACCTCCTCATCGCCGACGAACCGACGACGGCGCTCGACGTCTCCGTGCAGGCGCAAATCCTGAAACTCATTCGCGAACTCGTCCGCGCCCATAACCTCGCCGTCGTACTGATCACTCACAATCTCGGCGTCGTCGCCGAAATCTGCACCCACGTCTCGGTCATGTACGCCGGAAACATCGTCGAAAGCGGCCGCGTCGAGAACGTGTTCCGCCACCCGCGCCATCCCTATACGCGCGCGCTGCTCGATGCCGTGCCGCGCGCCGGTCTCGAACGCGGCGCGCTAAAGGGGTTGCCGGGCGTAGTGCCAAGTCTCTTCCAGCCGCCACCGGGGTGCCGGTTCGCCGCGCGCTGCGCTTTCGCCGTCGATGCCTGTTCGGCCGCCACGCCGCCGCTGATACCCGTCGGCGGCAATGGTCAGCTGGTCGCCTGCATCCGCCCCGAGGCAATCGACGCGTTGAGAAAGACCGAAGCAGGAGTGACCGCATGAACGCGCCCCTCCTGTCGCTCGACAAGGTCACCAAGATTTACCCGCCGCGACAGTTGAGTGGAAAAGCGGTGAATGCGCTCAGCGGCGTGTCGTTGTCGATCGCCCCAGGCGAATGCCTGGGCTTGGTCGGAGAATCGGGCTCTGGCAAAACGACGCTGACGCGTTTGATTCTCCAGCTTGAACGGCCGACGTCGGGTTCGATCAGCTATGACGGCCGCGATCTTGCGACATTGTCGTCCTCGGAACTCAAAGCGCTGCGTGCGCGTATGCAGGTCGTGTTCCAGGACCCGCAGGCGTCGCTCAATCCGCGCATGACCATACACGATATCGTTGCAGAGCCGCTCGTCATCCATGCGGCGGCCCACCCGATGAGCAAAGACGAGCGTACCGCACGCGTTCTGTCACTGCTCGAAACCGTCGGCCTCAAGACAGAGCATCTCTATCGCTTCCCGCACGAGTTCTCAGGCGGCCAGCGCCAGCGAGTCTGCATCGCCCGCGCGCTCGCGCTCGAGCCGAGATTGCTGATCCTCGACGAGCCGACATCCGCCTTGGATGTGTCGGTCCAGGCACAGGTCCTCAATATGCTGTTCGAGCTTCAGCAGCGCTTGGGACTGACCTATCTCTTCATCAGTCATGATCTCGGCGTCGTCCGCTACGTCGCCGATCGCGTCGCGCTGATCCATCACGGCCGCATCGTCGAAACGGGCGAGACAGAGCGCGTCTTCAGCGCGCCCGAGAGTGACTATGCCAAGATGCTCATCGCAGCACAGCCCAATCCGGATCGCTTCCTTGAAGCAGTCTAGCGGCGGCAATCACCGCTGCGAGACAGCTGATCTGTTCCGACGTTGAAGCGATCAGGGCCGAAATTCATTCTTTGTTTACCTTACCCGCGCACACTCGCCCGATGCGTTGGGAGTTCGAGTTCATGCGTAACCACGTAGTATGCGGCCCGGTTCGACCGGCATCGCCCATCCTTGCCGGCATGGTAGCCATTCTTCTAGCAGGCTGCAGCAACGGGCCGAGCCTGAAGGCACCCTCCTGGAACCTCACGGGCAGCCGCAACGCCGTTCCAACAGCATCCTCGCAAGCCCCGATTACGCCGCCGGCTCCGCAGCCCGCCTATCGCGGCGGACGCGATCCTGTAACCGGCCGCGCGCCGACGGAAGGTACGCCGTCGCCATCATTGTCAGCCGCGCCTGCGGCTCAACCGTCAGAGCCGCCGGCTGCGGCTATCC
>JAPXTA010000121.1:0-15574 GCA_033812735.1 Hyphomicrobiaceae bacterium
TCGCCATAACGGAACCCGGCCTTCAGAACGCGGGTGTAACCACCGTTGCGATCCTTGTAGCGCGGGCCGAGGACTTCGAAGAGCTTCTTCGCCATGTCCTCATCGCGCAGTCGCGAGGCTGCGATACGACGCGAGTTGAGGTCGCCGCGCTTTGCCAGTGTGATGTACTTGTCGACGACGCGCCGCAGGTCTTTAGCCTTCGGGAGCGTGGTGACGATCTGTTCGTGCTTGATCAGGGCTGCGGCCATGTTCGAGAACATGGCTTGGCGATGGCCTGAACTGCGGCTGAAGCGCCGCCCTTTTTTACCGTGCATCATGGTGAGTTACCCTTCAGGTTGTTAGGGGCACCGTTCTGTGGCGGTGCTCTGGTGGATGGCTGCTCGTTGCGACCAGCCGGATCTCAGTACTGATCCTCGAAACGCTTGGCCAGATCTTCGATGTTGTCCGGCGGCCAGTTCGGCACTTCCATGCCGAGGTGGAGCCCCATGGAAGCGAGCACTTCCTTGATCTCGTTGAGCGACTTGCGGCCGAAGTTCGGAGTGCGCAGCATTTCGGCTTCGGTCTTCTGGATAAGATCGCCGATGTAGACGATGTTGTCGTTCTTCAAGCAGTTGGCCGAGCGGACCGACAGTTCCAATTCGTCGACCTTCTTGAGGAGAGCCGCATTGAAGGCGAGTTCGGGGTGCGACTTCTCTTCGGTCGCCTTCTTCGGCTCCTCGAAGTTGATGAAGACGGCGAGCTGGTCCTGCAGGATGCGAGCGGCAAGGGCAACAGCGTCCTCCGGAGAGATCGCGCCGTTGGTCTCGACCTGCATCGTCAGCTTGTCCTTGTTCAGGTCCTGTCCCTCGCGGGTATTGTCGACCTTGTAGGACACGCGCTTGACCGGCGAAAACAGGCTGTCGACCGGGATGAGGCCGATCGGAGCGTCGTCGGGACGGTTGCGGTCGGCGGCGACGTAACCTTTGCCCATGGACGCCGTGAATTCCATGCGGATCGAGGCGCCCTGGTCAAGCGTGCAGATCACGTGATCAGGATTGAGCACCTCAACTTCGGAAGAGGCTTCGATGTCGCCGGCTTTCACCGGGCCCGGGCCCTCCTTCTTGATCACCATGCGCTTGACACCTTCAGAGTGCACCTTGAGTGCGATCTCCTTGATGTTCAGCACGATGTTGGTGACGTCCTCGCGGACGCCAGCGATCGACGAGAATTCATGCAAGACGCCATCGATCTGGACCGAATTGATGGCAGCGCCTTGGAGCGACGACAGCAGAATGCGGCGGAGTGCGTTGCCGAGGGTCATGCCGAAGCCACGCTCGAGAGGCTCTGCCACGATCGTGGCGAAGCGCTTCTTGTCGCGGCCGGGAGCAACCTGGAGCTTCGAGGGCTTGATGAGATCTTGCCAGTTCTTTTGCAGCGCGTGAGTAGCCACGGTCAGCCTCATCTAAAACGGGGTTGCGGTCCGGCGACGGACCTACCCACGAGGATAGGGACACTTCGATTTCGAACACCAAACCGGCGTTCGCTTCTACCGACAGGGACGACCAGCGAAGACATTTCTTCGCTGGCGTCTCGCCAATCGGTCTAAAAATCAGACGCGGCGGCGCTTGCGCGGACGGCAGCCGTTGTGCGGGATCGGCGTGACGTCACGAATCGAGGTGATCTGGAGACCGATCGACTGAAGAGCGCGCAGCGCCGACTCGCGACCGGAACCGGGACCGAGAACCTCGACCTCGAGGACCTTCATGCCGTGGTCCATCGCCTTGCGGCCTGCGTCTTCCGCTGCGACCTGCGCGGCATACGGGGTCGACTTGCGCGAGCCCTTGAAGCCCTTGGTTCCCGACGACGACCAGGCGATCGTGTTGCCCTGCGCGTCCGTGATCGTGATCATCGTGTTGTTGAAGGTCGAGTTCACGTGGGCGACGCCCGACGAGATGTTCTTGCGTTCGCGCTTGCGCGTACGAACTGCGGTTGCTGCTTCCTTGGCCATATCAGATGCTCGTCTCGGTGGCGTGCCGCGCGTGCTTTAGCCCGCTTCGGACACTGAGGTGATCACGAACCGATGGAAACCATCGGTCCCGGTGGAACGCATCGAGCCGCCTCAAGCAACCCGACAAGCGGCCGCGATTACGGCCACTGAAAAATCAGGCCTTCTTCTTACCGGCGATCGCCTTCGCCGGACCCTTGCGGGTGCGGGCGTTCGTATGCGTACGCTGGCCGCGGACCGGGAGGCCCTTGCGGTGACGAAGACCGCGATAGCAGCCGAGGTCCATCAAGCGCTTGATATTCATCGCGACGTCGCGGCGGAGGTCGCCTTCGACCATGTAGTCGCGATCGATCGCCTCGCGGATGTGGAGGACTTCGGCGTCGGTGAGCTGATTCACGCGGCGCTCCGCCGGGATCTTCACCTTCTCACAGATCTCCTGCGCGAATTTCGGGCCGATCCCGTGAATGTACTGAAGCGCGATGACAACGCGCTTCTGGGTAGGAATGTTCACGCCTGCAATACGGGCCACTCTAGGGTCTCCTTACGTCGAACGAGCATTGCCCGTTCCCGCCGCGAACCGGGCCGAGCCCGTAGGCCCGTCTCGGTCCAGTTCTTATCCCACCGACCTTTCGGAGGCAGGCTCGATCTTTGCAGTGCGCCAAATCGACGCACCTGTTTGAAGCGCAAAGACAACCGAGCCCGTGATCTTCTCGATCAAGGCTCGATTTCATGGCTTCCGGTCTCGAAATCGAAGGTCTTCTACCGACCCCGAGACCAAACGTCAACCTTCCATCGCGACATCAGCTGGCCGTTCGGGCCCTCGATCGACGTAATTGGAAGGAATTTCTTATCCGCGTCAGACCGTGGCGAGCACCTTGTTAATGGCGTTTGTCACGTCCGCTATAGGCGCCATGCCGTCGACCGACCGGAGATTACCTTTGGCATGGTAGTAACCAATCAGCGGCGACGTTTCACGGTAGTAGGCCATCAGGCGGATCTTCAGCGCGTCAGCATTGTCGTCGGCGCGGACCGCGCCGCCGGCGGCTTTGGTTTCCGCAGCGCGCGTCTCAACCCGCTTAACCAGTATCGAATCGTCGACACGGAATTCGATAACGGCGTTCAGCTTCTTGCCTTTCGACTTGAGCAAGGCGTCCAAAGCGTCCGCCTGAGCCAGAGTGCGGGGAAACCCGTCAAGAATGAAGCCCCCCGCGCAATCCGGCGCCTCGATCCGCTCGGAGATGATTCCGATCACGATCTCATCGGAGACGAGCTTGCCTGACTTCATCACTTCGTCGGCCTTCTTGCCGATTGGCGTCCCGGCCTTCACCGCCGCGCGCAGCATGTCGCCCGTCGAGAGCTGCGGAATGCCGTGCTTGTCGGCGATGAATTTCGCCTGGGTGCCCTTGCCCGCTCCGGGCGGTCCCAACAGAATAAGGTTCATCTTGTTTCCACCCACCGCCGGTTGGACTGCGTTCGGCGCAGTTCATTAGTCTGGCCATGCGGCGCCCCATCGGACGCCGCCAGGAGATGATTACCGGCCTGTACCCCGTCCCTTCAACCGCGCCTTTCGGATCAGTCCCTCGTATTGCTGGGCGATCAGGTGGCTCTGGATCTGCGTCACCGTGTCCATCGTCACGCTGACGGCGATCAACAGCGACGTGCCGCCGAAGTAGAAGGGCACAGCCGCGTACGAGATCAGAAGCTCCGGCAGCACGCAAACGATCGCCAGATAAATCGCGCCGATCACGGTGATGCGGGTCAGGACATAGTCGATGAACTCGGCCGTCTTGGCGCCTGGACGGATGCCTGGGATGAAGCCGCCGTACTTGCGGAGATTGTCCGCTGTTTCCTGCGGATTGAAGACGACCGCGGTGTAGAAGAAGGCGAAGAACACGATCAAGGCGACATAGACCGCGAGGTACAGCGGCTGACCGCGACCGAGCATGGCCACGACCGTCTGGAGCCATTCGGGGCCTGAACTCTGCGAGAACTGAGCCGCGGTGATCGGCAGAAGCAACAATGAGGAGGCAAAGATCGGCGGGATAACGCCCGATGTGTTCAGCTTCAACGGCAAGTGCGACGATTCACCCTGGGCAACGCGGTTGCCCTGTTGTCGTTTGGGGTACTGGATCAGCAATCGTCGCTGCGCACGCTCGATGAAGACGATGGCGGCGACCACGGCGAGCATCAAAGCCAGCAAGCCGATCAACAGTGCGACGGAGATCGCGCCTTGGCGAGACAGCTCGAACAGGCCAGCGATGGCGCTCGGCAATCCGGCGACGATGCCGGCCATGATGATCAGCGACGTACCATTGCCGACGCCGCGGGCCGTGATCTGTTCGCCGAGCCACATCAGGAACATCGTGCCGCCGACCAGCGTGATCACGGTCGTCAGGCGGAAGAACCAACCTGGATCCATCACGACGGCACCGGACGCGCCGCGCGAGCCTTCAAGGCCGATGGCAATGCCGTAAGCCTGCAATGCCGCGAGGGCGACGGTCAGGTAACGGGTGTACTGATTGATCGTCTTGCGGCCGGCTTCGCCTTCCTTCTTCAGCGCTTCAAGCGTCGGGACGACGCTCGTCATCAGCTGCATGATGATGGAGGCTGAAATGTACGGCATAATGTTCAGCGCAAAGATCGCGAGGCGCTCGACTGCGCCGCCAGCGAACATGTTGAACATGCCGAGAATGCCAGACGACGAGGCCTTGAACGCCTCGGCAAAGGCGACAGGGTTCACGCCCGGGATCGGAATGAACGTACCCAAGCGGTAGACGAGCAAAGCGCCCAGGGTGAACCACAGGCGCTTCTTGAGTTCTTCGGCTTTGGAAAACGCGCCCCAATTCAGGTTCGCGGCCAACTGCTCGGCTGCAGACACCATCTGCTTGCTCTCCTGGCTGAGACCGGACCCCAAGTCTGGGGCTCCGGCTCACTGCATCGGGGTCTTGGGTGGCCGTTACCGTTACCCGCGGGAGTGTCTCACCGTCAGATGCCGCCATCGGCGACGCATCCTGCGCCTTTGCTCGGTGAGTAGTACTCCAGCGCGACCGCTTCGGTCATATAGCGGTCGGCAGCGCGCGCCTCAAGGAGGCGCAACGTAGAGCAGCTTACTCGTCCGAGGCGGAGGCCTTCTTCGGAGCAGTCTTTGCCCGCTTCGCAGCGGTCTTCTTGCGCTTTGCCTCGTCGGCAGCAAGCACCTTCTTCTCGATCACCGAAACTGAACCGCCAGCCTTCTCGACGGCGGCCTTTGCCGACGCGGTGGCGTGGTCGACCGTGATCGAAACCTTTGCTTTGAGGTCGCCGCTACCAAGCAGGCGCAACCCGTCTTTGGCGCGGCGCAGAACGCCAGCCTTTACGAGTGCCGCGTTGTCGATCGGCGCACCGGCGTCGAGCTTCTTCTCGTCGATCGCCTTCTGCAGCGCTCCGACGTTCAGCTCGTTGTAAGAGTTTGGAAAGAGCGGGTTGAAGCCACGCTTCGGCAGACGGCGATGGAGCGGCATCTGGCCGCCTTCGAAGCCACCGATCGCAACGCCGGAACGCGCCGTCTGGCCCTTGCCACCGCGGCCGCCCATCTTGCCCATGCCGGAGCCGATGCCACGGCCGATGCGGACGCGCGATTTGCGGGCACCCGGGTTGTCTTTGATTTGGTTCAGCCGCATGGGCCTCGCTCCTCATGCCCTCAGCGGGCCGTTCGATCATTCACCACCATCCCGCGAGGGACAGGTGGCTTACTTCTTTTCTTCTGTAACGACGCGAACCAGATGCGCGACGCTCGCCACCATGCCGCGGGACGCTGGCGTATCGACGATCGTGCGGCGGCGCCCGATCTTGTTCAAACCGAGGCCCTTGAGGGTCTCCGTCTGCTTGGCCGGACGGCGCGCAGCGCTGCGGAACTGTTCGATCGTGAAGGTCTTGGTCATCTCACGTCATCCTGTCGAAACGAACCGGCTTGTCGCCGGGAGCGGTGGCCGCGATCGACGCGGCCTCGCCATAACTATCAGGCGGTATCGCCGACCGTGTCGCCGCCTTCACCCGAGCCGTCGCGACGACGCGACACGATCTCGGATACCTTCTTGCCGCGACGATTTGCGACGCCGCGCGGGTTTTCCTGATGCTTCAAGGCATCGAATGCCGCACGAACCAAGTTGTACGGATTGGTCGATCCGAGCGACTTGGCAACAACGTCCTGGACGCCGAGCATCTCGAACACCGCACGGGCCGGACCGCCGGCGATGATACCGGTACCGGGAGGCGCCGAGCGCAGAACGACCTTGCCTGCACCATGACGACCGAAGCTGTCATGATGAAGTGTGCGGCCCTCGCGGAGAGGGATGCGGAGCAGGCTGCGGCGCGCGGCTTCCGTTGCCTTGCGAATGGCTTCCGGAACCTCGCGGGCCTTACCGTGGCCGAAACCGACGCGGCCCTTAAGGTCGCCAACTACGACGAGCGCCGCGAAACCGAATCGCTTGCCGCCCTTCACAACCTTCGCGACGCGGTTGATGTGAACGAGCTTCTCCTGAAACTCGCTCTCCTCGCGCTCTTCGCGATCGCGACCGCGATCTCTCTGGGGGCCTCGTGCCACGTTGTGTCCTTTCCCGAATTAGAAGTTCAGGCCGCCTTCGCGCGCACCTTCGGCCAGCGCTTGGACGCGACCATGATAAATGTAGCCACCGCGATCGAACACGACGTCTTTTACGCCTGCAGCTTTCGCCCGTTCTGCAACAAGTTTGCCCACGGCTGTCGCCGCAGACTTGTCGGCGCCGGTCTTCAGAGTGGACTTGAGGTCCTTCTCCATCGTCGAGGCGGCCACAAGGGTGACACCCTTGGTGTCGTCGATGATCTGGGCATAGATATGCTTCGACGAGCGATGAACCGTCAGGCGTAGACGCCCGGCGTTGTTCTTGCGCAGCTGTCGGCGAACGCGTTCCTTGCGCCGCTCGGTCGGGGTAAGTTTGCGTACCATGATGGTTGTCGCCTTCGCGTCGCGTTACTTCTTCTTGCCTTCTTTGCGCCGGACGAACTCGCCCTGATAGCGCACCCCTTTGCCCTGGTAGGGCTCCGGCGGCCGATAGGCACGGATTTCGGCGGCCACTTGGCCAACCTTCTGCTTGTCGATGCCCGTGACAGTGATGATTTCCTGCTTGGCACCGGAAACCTTCACATCGACACCGGCTGGGATCGTGTGCAGGATGTCATGGCTGAACCCAACCTGCATCTGCAGCTGGTCCTTGCCCTTCATCGCGGCCTTGAACCCGACGCCCTGGATTTCCAAGGTGTGCGAGAAGCCTTTCGTCACGCCGTCGATCAGGTTGACGATCTGCGTCCGCGACATGCCCCACATGGAACGGGCCTTCTGGGTCTCGTCACGAGGAGTTACCTCGATGCCGGCCGCAGTCTGCTCGACCTTGATGTTCTCGGGCGCGGTGAACGACAACTCGCCCTTCGGGCCCTTCATTTTCACAGTCTGCCCGCTCACCGTGGCGGTGATGCCGGACGGGATCGTGACAGGCTTCTTGCCAATGCGCGACATGGTTCAATTCCAATCGTTCGTCGTATCGAGCGGACGGCACGGCGACATCGCCGCACCACCACGTCAGAACACGTTGCAGAGAACTTCGCCGCCGACGTTCTCTTCACGCGCGCGGCTGTCGGACATCACGCCCTTAGGTGTCGACAGGATCGAGACACCGAGGCCGTTCTTGACCGGATGAAGTTCCTTTACGGCCGAGTACACCCGGCGGCCGGGCTTCGACACGCGCTTGATTTCGCGGATCGCAGGCTGGCCGCTGGCATACTTCAACTCGATTTCAAGCTGGCTGATGCCACCTTTTGCCGAGACGGTCGTGTAGCCGCGGATATAGCCCTCTTCCTGCAGCACGTCGAGAACCCGCGCACGAAGTTTCGAAGCGGGTGACACGACTTTGTTCAGGCGACGCATCTGAGCGTTACGGATGCGGGTCAGCATATCGCCGAGCGGATCATTGATCGACATTGTCGGTCCTCCTTACCAGCTCGACTTGATCATGCCGGGGATCAGACCCTGGCTCGCGAGCTCGCGCAGCTGATTGCGGCACAGCTTGAGCTTGCGATAGTAGGCGCGCGAACGGCCGGTGATCTCACAGCGATTACGGACGCGCGTCTTGGACGAATTGCGCGGCATTTCAGCGAGCTTCTGGGTCACCTTGAGGCGCTCACCGAGCGGCTTCGATGAGTCACCAACGAATTCCTTCAGGCGCTTGCGCTTTGCGGCATAACGAGCAACCAGCGCCTGCCGGTGCTTGTTCTTATTCATCGAGCTTTGCTTGGCCATCGTTTTCTCCGGTGAACCCACTTATCGACGTCCGCTTTCGGAAGCGTGCGAGGTTGGGCTCTTTAGCTCTTTCTCAGGTGCGGAAGGGGAAATTGAAATTGCGGAGCAGCTCGCGCGCCTCGTCATCCGATTTGGCGTTGGTGCACACCACGACGTCCATGCCCCAGACATCGTCGATTTTGTCGTAGTCGATCTCGGGGAACACAATGTGCTCCTTGAGACCGACCGCGTAATTGCCGCGACCGTCGAAGCTCTTCGGCGAGAGACCGCGGAAGTCCTTGATGCGCGGCATTGCGATCGTGATGAAGCGATCGAGGAACTCGTACATCCGGTCGCCACGCAGCGTAACCTTCGCACCGAGCGCCATGCCTTCGCGAACTTTGAACGTCGCGATCGACTTACGGGCGCGCGTCACGACGGGCTTTTGGCCGGCGATCATGGCGAGTTCGTTGGCGGCGTTCTCGACCTTCTTACGGTCGTTCACTGCTTCGCCGATGCCCATGTTGAGCACGATCTTTTCGATGCGCGGGATCTGCATCGGGTTGGCGTAGCCGAATTTCTCAGCCATCGCTTTACGAACTGACTGTTCGTAATGCGTTTTCATGCGCGGCTTATAGTCTTTCGGGCGCGGCTTCGCCGCTACCTTGGCAGCTGGAGCTGCGGGTTTCGCGGCAGCTTTCGCCTTGGGCGTTCCGCCCTTCGGAGCGCCGCCTTTCGCGCCGGCCGCCGGCTTCTTATCCTGATCAGCCATGACTTACTTCTTCTCCGGAATCACTTCGCCCGAGCGGCGCGCAATGCGCACCTTCGTGCCGTCCGCCAGCATCTTGAAACCGACGCGGGTCGGCTTGCCATCCTTGGGATCCTGCAGGGCCAGATTCGACAGATCGATCGAACCCTCCTTCGAGATAATGCCGCCCTGCTGGGTTTGGGTCTGCTTTTGGTGCTTACGCGCGATCTGGACACCGCGGACGACCGCACGGTTGTCCTTCGGCATCACCTTCAGCACTTCACCGGTCTTGCCCTTGTCGCGACCGGCGAGAACGACGACCTGGTCGCCTTTTTTGATCTTGGCCGCCGACATCAAAGCACCTCCGGGGCGAGCGAAACGATTTTCATGTGGTTCTTGCCGCGCAGCTCACGTGTCACCGGCCCGAAAATACGGGTGCCGACCGGCTCGCCTTGCGCGTTGATCAGAACGGCGGCGTTGCGATCGAACCGGATCAGCGAGCCGTCGGGACGGCGCACGCCCTTGGCGGTGCGAACGACCACGGCCTTCATGACCTGGCCCTTTTTAACGCGACCACGCGGAATTGCATCCTTGACCGCGACGACGATCGTGTCGCCGACCGTCGCATAACGGCGCTTCGAGCCGCCGAGAACCTTGATGCACTGCACTTTTCGCGCACCCGAGTTGTCAGCCACGTCGAGATTGGTCTCCATTTGTATCATCGGACCAGTCCTCGTTCCAATCGCTGCCGCGGTAGGCGCGGCATTCGTTCAATCATCCACTGCGCTGGCCGTATCCGAAGCCAGCAGCAGCGATCTCAATTCACTTGCCGTCGTTCAAGACGGTCCAGCGCTTCAACTTCGAGATCGGCGCACATTCCTGGATGCGGACCGTATCGCCGACCTTGAAGGCCTTCGTTTCGTCGTGCGCGTGATATTTCTTGGAGCGACGCACGGTCTTCTTCAGCAGGGGATGGATATAGCGACGCTCGACCTCGACCACGAGGGTCTTGGCGTTCTTGTCGGAAACCACTGTTCCCTGCAGGATGCGCTTTGGCATGTTATTCTCTCCTTAGGCCTTCGCGCCCGACCGCTTCGCCTTCGCAACCGTCATGGCCCGCGCGATGTCGCGGCGGACTTGGCGGATGCGCGACGTGTTCTCGAGCTGGCCCGAGGCACGCTGGAAGCGCATGTTGAACTGCTCTTTCTTCAGCTTCGACACCTGATCGTCCAATTGGTCGATCGTCATGTCGCGAAACTCGGAGGCCTTCATGATGTCACCACTGTCCTCATCGACCTGAAGCGTTACCACTTGGTCGTGTCTCAATACCTTAAACCTGTCGCGTGACGATACGCGTCTTGATCGGCAACTTGGCCGCGCCAAGCGTCAACGCCTGACGTGCAATGTTTTCGGCGACGCCGCCAACCTCGAACATGATGCGGCCCGGCTTCACGCGCGCCACCCATAGTTCCGGCGAACCCTTACCAGAGCCCATTCGGACTTCGGCCGGCTTCTTCGAGACCGGCACGTCCGGGAAGATCGTGACCCAAAGACGGCCTTGGCGCTTGGTGGCGCGGGCGATCGCGCGGCGAGCCGCCTCGATCTGACGCGCCGTGACACGCTCCGGCTCCATCGCTTTGAGGCCAACCGAACCGAAGTTCAGCTTCGTCCAGCCCTTGGCGACGCCATGGATGCGGCCCTTGTGGGCCTTCCTGAATTTTGTGCGCTTCGGTTGCAGCATCGTTCTTACCTTTCGGGGGAGACGCGGAGACTAAACGCCGCGCGTCACCGTCAAACCTTCTCTCAGGCTTCGCTCGACTCGCCGGCGTCGGCCGTTGACTCTGGGGCTGCGGCACCCTGGCCACCACGACCACCACCACCGCCGCCACGTCCGCCGCGACCACGGCGCGGACGGTCTTGACGATCGCCACGATCACCGCGATCACCACGGTCCGACCGCGGCGCCCCAGTTTCCTGGGCTTCAAGCGTGCGCTTTTCCGAGGCCATCGGATCGTGGGCCATGATCTCGCCCTTGTAGATCCAGACCTTGATGCCGATGATGCCGTATGCCGTACGTGCCACGCCGTAGCCGAAGTCGATGTCGGCGCGGAGCGTGTGCAGCGGCACGCGGCCTTCGCGGTACCATTCGATACGGGCGATTTCAGCGCCACCGAGGCGGCCCGAAACGTTGATACGAATGCCGAGCGCGCCGAGACGCAGTGCCGATTGCACCGAGCGCTTCATTGCACGGCGGAACGCCACGCGGCGCTCGAGCTGCTGGGCAATGCCTTCTGCGACCAGCACGGCGTCGATTTCCGGCTTGCGGACTTCGACAATGTTGAGATGCACTTCCGACGATGTCAGACGTGCCAACTCACCGCGCAGCTTTTCGATGTCCGCGCCCTTCTTGCCGATCAGAACGCCGGGGCGAGCGGTGTGAACCGTGACGCGGCACTTCTTGTGAGGGCGCTCGATCACGACCTTCGAGATGCCAGCCGTGCGCTGATGCTTCATGATGTGGGCACGGATGCCACGATCTTCATGGAGAAGACGGCCGTACTCGCCACGCGAGGCGAACCAACGGCTATCCCATGTACGATTGATGCCGACGCGAAGGCCGATCGGGTTGACTTTGTGACCCATGATTAAGCCTCCTCCGACTCGGTCGCTTCCGGCTTCGCCTTGACGACGACAGTCAGAACCGAGAAGGGCTTTTCGATAGACGACGACTTGCCGCGACCGCGTGCATGGAAGCGGCGCATGACGAGCTTCTTGCCGACATAGGCTTCCGCGACGATCAGATCATCCGGATCGAGCCCATGATTGTTTTCGGCGTTGGCGACGGCCGATCGGACGCACTTGCGGACGTCCTGCGCGATCCGCTTCCTCGAGAACTCGAGGTCAGCCAGCGCGATGTCGACCTTCTTGCCGCGAATCATCTGCGCGACGAGGTTTAGCTTCTGGGGCGACACGCGCAGGTTCGACGCGACCGCGCGGGCCTCGTTGTCGGCGAGCGTACGCTCTCTCTTCGGCTTGCCCATCTTACTTGCCCTTCGTCGCTTTCTTATCGCCGCCGTGGCCGTGGAACGTACGGGTCGGTGCGAACTCGCCGAGCTTATGGCCGATCATGTCCTCGGTGATGTTCACCGGCACATGCTTGTGGCCATTGTGGACGCCGAACGTCAGTCCGACGAACTGCGGCAAAACAGTTGAGCGGCGGCTCCAGGTCTTGATGACCTCGCTGCGACCACCCGACCGCACCTTCTCCGCCTTCTTGATCAGGTAGCCGTCGAAGAACGGACCCTTCCAGACTGAGCGTGACACGTTTCCTGCTCCTTCAACCCTCGCCCCGGGGGGCGATCATGCGACGCGATCCCAAACGGATCATGCCGCGTGCTTAACCCTTCGATACGTGACGCGACCGAACAATGAAGCGATCGGTCGTCTTGTTCTTGCGAGTCTTGTAACCCTTGGTCGGCTTGCCCCACGGCGTTGCCCAGTGCTTGCCACCCTTGGTACGGCCACCGTTCGGATGGTCGACCGGGTTCATCATGACGGAACGGACCGTCGGGCGCGTGCCCTTCCAACGTGTGCGGCCGGCCTTACCGACCACTTCATTCATGTGGTCCGGATTCGAAACGGCACCGACTGTCGCAATGCATTCAGCGCGAACGCGGCGTGTTTCGCCTGAATTGAGGCGGACAACAGCCCAGCCACCATCGCGGCCGACCAGCTGACCATACGCACCGGCAGAGCGAGCGATCTTGCCGCCAGCGCCCGGCTTCATTTCAATATTGTGCACGATCGTACCGACCGGCATCGAACCGAGCTGCATAGCGTTGCCAGGCTTCACGTCGGCCTTGATGCCTGACACCACGATGTCGCCCGGTGCGAGACGTTGCGGCGCCAGAATGTAGCGCTGTTCGCCGTCCTTGTACTTCAGCAGCGCAAGGAACGCCGTACGATTGGGATCGTACTCGAGGCGCTCGACCGTCGCCGGCATGTCGTGCTTGGTGCGGCGGAAATCGACGATGCGATACGACTGCTTGTGACCGCCACCGATGTGACGCGTCGTGATGCGGCCGTGGTTGTTGCGACCGCCGGTCTTGTTCTTGCCCTCGGTCAGCGCCTTAACCGGCGCGCCCTTCCAGAGCATGTCGCGCTCGACCTTCACCAACTGGCGGAGGGCGGGCGACGTCGGTCTGAATGTCTTCAATGCCATGACGCGTTCCTAATTTCCGTATCGCTCGCGGCGCTCGTTCGAGGCGCCGCTACCGTCAGATCCCCGAACCGATGTCGATCGAGTGGCCCGGCTCGAGCGTCACGATCGCTTTCTTGGTGTCGCTCTGGATCGCGCGAATGCCCTTGAAGGTCTTCAGCTTGCCCTTGCGGACGATCGTGTTGACCGCCTTCACCTTGACATTGAAGAGCGCCTCAACGGCCTTCTTGATTTCCGGCTTCGTCGCCGAGGGCTGCACCTTGAAGACGACCTGATTGCCCGTCTCAAGGACCATCGTCGACTTCTCGGTGATGACCGGCGACAAGATCACGTCGTAGTTCGATTTCTTACTCATGATCGCCGCCTCACTTGAACCGGGCTTCGAGCGACGCGATGGCTGCCTTGGTCAGGACCAGCTTCTTGCGGCGCAGGATGTCGTAGACGTTGATGCCCTGGATCGGCAGGACGTCGATGTGCGGAATGTTGCGCGCGGCGCGGGCGAATTCCGGCTGGATCTCGCTGCCGTCGATGAAGAGGGCATTATCGAGGCCAAGCTTTGCGAAACGCTCGCGCATCGCGGCCGTCTTGCCATCCGTCGAATGGGCCTGGTCGAGCACCACAATCTCACCAGCCTTCGCCTTCGCCGAGAGGGCGTGGCGAAGCGCGAGAGCGCGGAACTTCTTCGTCAGATCGACGGCGTGGCTGCGCGGCTTCGGGCCGAACGCCTTACCACCACCGCGCCATTGCGGTACCGACTTGTCGCCGTGACGGGCGCCGCCGGTCCCCTTCTGCTTGTACATCTTCTTGCCGGTGACGTTGATCTCCGAGCGATCCTTGGTGGCATGCGTGCCGGCCATGCGCTTCAGTTGCTGCCAACGGACCATACGCTGCAGGATATCCTGGCGCGGTTCGAGGCCGAAGATCTCGTCCTTAAGATCGATGTCGCCGGCCGAAGCCGCGTCGAGTGTCGTGACAGAGGTTTTCATCACTTCTTCTCCGCAACCTGCTCGGTGACGACCTCGGCGACCTTGCGGAATGCACCGGGCTTCGGTGCATCCTTGGCAGACGCCGGCTTCTTCACAGCATCGCGAACGTAGACCCAGCCGCCCTTGGAGCCGGGGACTGCGCCGCGAATGAGCAGCAGGCCCTTGTCCTTGTCGGTCTCGACAACCTCGAGGTTGAGCGTCGTGACGCGCTCATCACCCAGATGACCGGCCATCTTCTTGCCCTTGAACACCTTGCCGGGGTCCTGGCGCTGACCAGTCGAACCGTGGCTACGATGCGAGACGGAGACGCCATGCGTTGCACGAAGACCGCCGAAGTTCCAGCGCTTCATCGGGCCTTGGAAGCCCTTGCCCTTGCTGGTTCCGGTCACGTCGACCATCTGTCCCTTGACGAAGTGGTCGGCGGTGATCTCCGCGCCTACCTCAATCAGGTTGTCCTTGCTGACGCGGAACTCGGCGAGCTTCCGCTTCGGCGCGACCTTGACGACCGCGAAGCTCTGACGCTCCGAGCGTGTCAGGCGGCTTGCCTTGCGGCTGCCGACACCGAGCTGCAGCGCGGTATAGCCGTTCTTCTCGTCGGTCCTGTGGGAAAGAACCTGCAAGTTGTCGATCTTCAAGACCGTGACGGGGATATGCTCCCCGGCTTCGGTGAAGATGCGGGTCATGCCCACCTTCTGCGCAATCACTCCGGAACGCATGTCGAGCATTCCTTCCTTGTCTTTCAGGGGTCGTGAACACCGGCTTATTCAGGCCGAATGCGACAGAGGACCCGGGGAAACGATTTAGAGCTTGATCTCGACGTCGACGCCAGCGGCGAGGTCGAGCTTCATCAGCGCGTCCACGGTCTGGGGAGTCGGATCGACGATGTCCAACATGCGCTTGTGGGTGCGCATTTCGAACTGCTCGCGGCTCTTCTTGTCGATGTGCGGCGACCGGTTGACCGTGAAACGCTCGATACGCGTCGGCAGCGGGATCGGTCCGCGAACCTCTGCGCCCGTGCGCTTGGCCGTATTGACGATCTCGCGCGTCGAGGCATCGAGGACGCGATGATCGAAGGCCTTAAGCCGGATCCGGATGTTTTGACTTTGCATAGCGTGGGACTCTTTTCTTTGCCGCTTCCCGACTTTCCTACGGTAGGCCGCGCTCAGCGCGTCATACCGGAGGGCAGACGATGGGGCTGGACTTTCATCCAGCCCCTCGCGGTTACTCCACGATCTTCGTCACGACGCCGGCGCCGACGGTGCGGCCGCCTTCGCGGATGGCGAAGCGTACTTTCTCTTCCATGGCGATCGGCGAGACGAGCTCGACGTCGATGGAGATGTTGTCGCCA
>JAPXTA010000122.1:0-15511 GCA_033812735.1 Hyphomicrobiaceae bacterium
AGCGAAGCTGCCATGTCCGCTACTCGGAGCGGAGGGCGCGTGCACCGTCTACGACGTGAGGCCGATCGCTTGCCGGCGCGTCGTATCGTATGCCATCAACCCTTGCCTTGAGGAATTCGAGGGCCTCGATGGCGAGATCGAGGTTCCCGGGCACTACAATCGTCACGCCGCTAACGCGCTCGTCGCGCTTGCTCTTGCGTTCGATGCCTCCGGCCGTCCCTTCGCGCACTACGAGCTGTCGTCGGCGATACTTGCGGTACTCGATGCGCCGGATGCCGAGACACGCTGGCGGCGCGGCGAGAACGTTTTCGCTGGGTTGAGGACCGAGGAAGCCGGCGACGACGTCTCACACATGGCGGCGACTGTTCGCGGCTGATTTGCCACGGCGGGTGAAGCGCCGGGCGAGTTGACCTCACTTCAGCACGCGCCCTAAGCTCGATCAAAACACGGGTTAGCGAGGAAACACATGTCCATACCCCGCAAGGTCTTTCGCGAGGATCATGAGATCTTCCGCAAGTCGGTACGGTCCTTCATCGAGAAGGAGATCGCGCCCTATCACGACCAATGGGAGAAGGATGGTGCCATCTCCCGCGACGCCTGGCGTAAGGCCGGGGAGGCGGGACTGCTGCTTGCCAACGTTCCCGAGGAATACGGCGGCGGCGGAAGCGACTTCGCGATGAGTGCGGTCGTGATCGAGGAGCTGGCGCGTTACGGGTACAGCGGGCCTGGATTCGGACTGCACTCCGACATCATTGCGCCGTACATCCTCCACTACGGCAGCGAAGAGCAGAAGCGGCACTTTTTGCCAAAGATGGCGACCGGCGAGATCATTGGCGCGATCGCCATGACGGAGCCCGGCACCGGCAGCGACCTGCAGGGTGTGAAAACGAGTGCGATCCAGAAGGGCAACGAACTCGTCATCAACGGATCGAAGACGTTCATCACCAATGGCCAGCTCGCCGACGTCGTCATCGTCGTCGCGAAGACCGATCCATCGAAGGGTGCGAAGGGCACATCACTGGTGCTGGTCGAGCGCGGACGCGAGGGCTTCTCGCGCGGGCGCAATCTCGAGAAGGTCGGGATGAAAGCGCAGGATACGTCGGAATTGTTCTTCGACAACGTGCATGTGCCGCCGTCGAACATTCTCGGCGAGGCAAACAAGGGATTCCAATATCTGATGCAGGAGTTGCCGCAGGAGCGGCTGATCATCGGTCTGCAGGCGGTCGGCGCCACGGAAGCGGCCTATCAGTGGACGCTTGACTACGTGCGCCAGCGCAAGGCGTTCGGACAAGCGATTGCCGAGTTCCAGAATACGAGGTTCCGTCTCGCCGAGATCAAGACCGAGATCGAAGTGGCGCGGATCTTCACGGATCGCTGCCTGGAGCTGCATCTCGACGGCAAGCTCGACGTCGTGACGGCGGCGATGAACAAGTATTGGACGACCGATTTGCAGTGTTCGATCATCGACCGCTGTCTGCAGCTCTTCGGCGGCTATGGCTATATGTGGGAATATCCGATCGCTCGGGCCTATGCCGATGCGCGCGTGCAGAAGATCTACGGCGGCACCAACGAAATCATGAAAGAGCTGATCTCGCGGTCACTGTGAGGTCTGCTCACGCGGCGTCGGTTTCCACAAGCGCAGCGACAGCATTGCTGTCGCTCTTCAACCCGGCCAGCCGCGCGGCCAGCTCGGCCGTATCGTGCTTACCAATCGACGGGCCATGCCGTTCGAGCCATTTCGATGCCTCGGTCCGGCCCGCGCGGAACAAATAGTCCAGCACTGACTGCTCGGGCTTCGCTTTGGTGGCGTCGGGCAGGCGGCTGGTGACGAGCCCGCCGTCGATCAAGTGGAAGCGGTGTGCGGCGATTCGCGTGGCCGGCAGCGCCGCTTCGCGCGTGTTGCGGCGCCACGGCCGCCAGCGACGCCGCTGCAGTGCGTGTGCCTCGCGCAATCGAACGATCGCTTCGATCTCCGCCACATACGGTCGGTTGAAGGTGATGTGGCTGATGTGAGCTGCAATCTCGCGAGCCGTCTTCGGTGATGCCGGTTTCGCGAGCGGACTGAGTTGGACAATCAGTGTATCGCCGACCTCACATTCCGTTGCGATCGTGATTAGATCCGGGTTGGCCGAGAAGCCGCCGTCCCAGTAGGCGCGGCCTTCGATTTCGACCGCGTGATGGATGGTCGGCAAACATGCGGATGCGAGGATCGCCTCGATCGATATTTCGTGGCGCCGGAATAGCCGCGCTATTCCCGTCGCCACGTCTGTCGCAGCGATCAGCACTTCCGGACCCGACCGAGAGCGCAGCAAGGCGACGTCGATGTGTTCCTCGAGCAGCTTGCGCAGCGGATCGAAACCGAGTGGATTGAACTCGTATGGCGAGAACATCGAGGCGACTGACGCTAGTGTTCCCGAGCGACTAAGGGTTGCCAGCGAACCTGCAAGCCATGGATTGATGCGCGCGAGGTCCGGCACGCTGGTTTGGACGACAGCGTTCCAGACGGACGCGAGCGTCGAACGCGCATCGTCGCGACCGCCGCGAGCGAGGCCGGTGCATAGTGCGGCGGCGTTTACCGCGCCGGCACTGGTCGCACTGATCCAGCCGAAGTCGATGGTGTCGTCTTCAAGCAGCCGGTCGAGGACGCCCCACGTGAAGGCGCCGTGCGCGCCGCCGCCTTGCAGCGCAAGATTGATCGTCCGCTTTGCAGCGCTGGACATTCGAGCACCCCGCTTTTGGTATCGCGTCCCGACCGCAACAAGGAACGCGCAAATCCAAGATTTGCTGCGATGCACAATGGCGCAAACTGCGGCTATATCAAGACGTTGACATCTCGCCACGGCCGGTTGGTACGATGACGGGCAATCCGGCGACATCGACGGTCGTGGCCTCGATGCCATAGACGGTGCGAAGTGCGGCCGATGTGAGCACGTCACGCGGGGCACCGACGGCGGCGATGCGGCCGCGATGCATGAGGACGATGGTTCCGGCGAAGCGCACGGCGGCCGTCAAGTCATGCAACGCTGCGATGACGATGCGACCGGATTTGGCGTGCGATCGGAGACAACCGAACAGGTCGAGCTGATGACGCGGATCGAGCGCGGCGGACGGTTCGTCGGCGATGAGAATATCCGGCTCCTGGGCGAGAGCGCGGGCGATCAGAACGCGCGCACGTTCGCCGCCGGACAGTTCATCGACTGGGCGATCAGCGAGCCCGGCGATGTCCATGGCGTTCATGGCTTGATCGATAGCCGTGCGGTCAGCTGGCGTTTCAATCGGGCGCAGTGGCGCATGCGGCAGGCGGCCGAGCGCCACGATGGCGCGCGCACGCATGGGCCAGGCGAGAATGCGCTCTTGCGGCAGGTATGCGAGGCGGCGGGCGCGTTCGTTGGGCTCTGCAAGTGCCGGACTGCCGTCTTCGATGAACGAGACCGAGCCGCTCGAGGGCGCGAGCAGGCCTGCAATCGTGCGCAACAAGGTCGATTTGCCGGCGCCGTTTGGGCCAACGAGCGCGACAAGATCGCCGGCTGGAATCTTTGCAGTGATGCCGCTGACGATCGTACGGCCGCGTAGCGACACCGAGAGATCACGAAGCTCGATCGAGAGGGTCATGGCGTCAACTCCGTACGGAGCTTGAGCACCAGCCAGAGGAAGAAGGGCGCACCGATCAGCGCGGTCAGCACGCCGATGCGGACGTCAATCCATGGCGCCACGAGGCGCAACAACGTATCGGACGCGAGCAACAGCGCCGCACCAGCCAAGCCGCTCGCGACAAGCAATTTGCTCGGCTGGTTGTCGACATAGCGGCGCAAGACGTGCGGAACGATCAGCCCGACGAATCCGATGATACCTGTGACGGCGGTTGCCGCGCCGATCGCCAGCGCGGCACCTGCAATGACAAGGCGTCGTGTGTGGACGAGATCATGTCCCATCGTGGCCGCGACATCTTCGCCGAGCGTGAGCGCGTCCAACGTCTGCCCAACGCGCAGCAACAGTGCGCATCCGAGAATGATGAGCGGGCCAGCAAGCCAGAGCTGCAATGTGCTGCGGTCCGCGAGCGAGCCCATCATCCAGAAGATGCTTTCGGCGGCGGCGAACGGATTGCGCGAGAGATTGAGCGCAAGGGACATCAGCGCGAGTGACAGGCTCGACACCGCAACGCCGGCGAGAATCAGCGTGACGGGGCCGGAACGTTCGCCCGCCAGAAGGAACACGAGCGCTGTTGCGATGGCGGCTCCGACAAGGCCTGCGATTGGCAGCAACAGCGCGAAGCTCGCCGCTAGTCCTAGGTGGATCGACAGCACCGCACCAAGTGCCGCGCCACCCGAGATGCCGATCAAGCCCGGTTCGGCGAGCGGATTGCGCAAATAGCCTTGCAGAGCCGCACCCGAAATGCCGAGCGCTGCGCCGACCAGCAAGCCGAGCATGGCGCGGGGAAAGCGGATTTCGGACAGGATGATCCAGCGCGTGGCCGCGTCGCCGGGCACACCAAAACCTGTGGTGCCAAGAAGCAGCGACGCGAGGAACGTGATGAACACGGCTGCGCCCAGGCTTGCGAGGAGCCTGGCGTTCATGCCGTTGTCAAGGCTCGGTGTGTGCACGCGGGCCATTGCCTTTGATGCTTCTCACTTCGTCATCCCGGCGAAGGCCGGGATCGACGTCAAATCAACCAATAGACTCGTTCGATCAGTCTTGCCCACTACTTGCACCGGAACACCTGATCACTGCCGTAGCTCGCGGCCCTCGCCGGGATGACGATCGATAGAGGGCGGCGCACGCGACAAAACTGGCCAACTACTCCAACAAATGCCCGCCGTCGTACATGCAGGCGATGCGTCCGAGAGCGGCGCGCACTTGGTCCGTCGCAAGCAACTTGCCGAGCGATTGCCCGGCCGCTGGGTCGAGCGCTCGCGGCTGCTCACATGTGCCGATGAGATCGGCGAGTGCCGGCTTCGGGTCGGCTTTCAAGCGCGGCGCTTCGAGGCCGCGGGCCACGAGTTGGGCGAGACGCTCCGGTTCTTCGGCGGCGAGGCGCGGGAGGTCGGCCATCAATCCGGAGATTAGCAACTCCGCGAGTTTGCGGTCGGGATGATCGTTGCGGTCGGCCGCGCGGCCGCAATCCCACAGATGCGCGACGCGATCCCACGGGGCCGGAGCGGCAGGGAAGCGGGATTTCAACGCCGCGCACTCGTTGGCGACGTAGTAGCGGTTGAGGTTGTCGAAGAAGACGAACGTGTAGTTGGCGGCAAGCAGGCCTGGCTCCCATGCGGCCACGTCGGCGTCCGGATTGTTCGGGTTGACAGCTTCGACCAGGATGACGCGCGGGCGATGACGGTTTAGGTCGAGACCGGCGAGCACGTCGGGCTCGGCGCCTTCGACGTCGATCTTGAGAAAGTCGATCGCGGTCAATCCTGCCCGGTCAATCAGCGTCGAGAGGCGTTCGACCTGCTTTTTCATGGTGGTCGTCTTGGCGCCATAGGTGCGGGCGCTCTCTGCGTTGGCCGCGACGGCGCTCGACAGGCCATGCATGCCTTCAACCACGTGGAAGTCGACCGTGCCCTGTTCGCGGCCGGCGAGGGAGGACACGACGACGTCGCGCGGGCGGACGCCGGCATAGGCCTTGGCCAACTTTTCCTGCGGCTCAACGACGAGGCCGCGCCAGCCTTTCAGGTAGAAATACATCGAAACGTTGTCGGCGACGGGGTGGCCTCCGCCAACGTCCACGTATGTTCCAGCGGTGACGTCCTGGAAAACCAAGTCGAGGGTGTAGTCCTCGAGGTTCTGGGCATAGGAAAGCTGCATCGCGCCACCTGCTGTGATAAGTGGCCTCCGCCTCGCCGTTTTCCGCGGCGAAATCGGGGCAGCCGCCCATACACCGCGCCGGAGCCGCACTCAATGACAGTCAGCAGGGCTACGCCCGAGATCATCGTCCATGCCGGGCCGCTTCTGTCGCGGTACGACGTGCTATTCTCCGACGTTTGGGGGGTGGTGCATGACGGAAAGATCGCATTTCCGGGGGCCAACGACGCGCTGAGCCGTTTCCGGGCCAATGGCGGGACCGTCATCCTGGTTTCCAATGCGCCGATGCCGTCGGACGAGGTGGCGCGGGTTCTCGACGACAAGAAAGTGCTCCGCTCGACCTGGGACGCCATCGTGTCGTCGGGCGACATCGCGCTTCGTCACATCGCGGAGAAGGGCTATCAGCGCCTGCATCGGATCTGGCGGGCCGGGTTCGACGAAGCGTTCGTTTCGCGGCTACCGGGTAGCGATACACCGCTTTCCGAAGCTGACGCGATCGTGTGCACCGGACCGTTCGACGAGCGGACCGAGGACCCGGAGATGTACCGCGAGCGGCTGATCGCGCCAGCCCGGCTGGGCGTGCCCTTCGTTTGCGCCAATCCCGATTATGTCGTCCACGTGGGCTCGGCTCTGATTCCGTGCGCGGGCGCCATTGCCAAGATCTACGAGGAACTTGGCGGGCCGGTTTACTGGGGCGGCAAGCCGCACCCATCCGCCTACGCGACGGCGTTCAAGGAGGCGGAACGGCTGCGCGGCAAGCCTGTCGGCAAAGACCGCGTGCTCGGTATCGGCGATGCCGTCCGGACCGATCTGGCGTCGGCTCAAGGCGCCGGGGTGGATGCCCTGTTCGTGGCGAGCGGGATTCACCGCGACGAGGTGATTGCGGATGGCCAGATCGACGCCCAACGGCTCGCGATACTGTTCTCAGGTGACGCCCCAACGGCTCTTGCCGCGACCACCGGATTGGTCTGGTAAGTTCCTAAAGCGGTAGCCACTTGGCGCGACGCCCTTGATTTTGCTGGGGCAGTGCCCATACCAACGGCGTGAACTTCCTATCGAACGCCTCCAATTCCGCGAGCCCTGCTTTGGACCTGTCAGCCGTTTCGTCACCCGCCACGCGTGAGCAACTTTTCGCGTTCCTCGCCGGACTTGGCATCGAGACCAAGACGGTGGAGCATGAGGCCGTCTTCACCGTCGACCAGAGTACGGCGCTACACCGCGAGATCACTGGCGGGCATACGAAAAACTTGTTTCTCAAGGACGCGAAAGACCAGATCTGGCTGTTGATTGCGGAGGCGCATACACCGGTCGATCTCAAAGCCATCTACAAGGGACTTGGCGCTGCACGATTCTCATTTGGAAAACCGGAACTTCTTATGGAAGTTCTAGGGGTTACGCCGGGCTCGGTGACGGCGCTTTCACTGATCAACGACCGCACGGGCCGCGTTTCGGTGGTGGTCGACGAGGAACTGATGAAGTACGATAGCGTCAACTGTCATCCGCTCGTCAACACGGCGACGACCAATCTCAGGCGAGACGATCTTCTGACGTTCATCCGGGCGACGGGGCACGAACCACGCATCGCGCGACTGACCGGAACCGCCGCCTGACGCCACTGAGACGCCACTGACGAGCCAGCATCCAGGAGTTTGACGCATGCTTTCTGCAAACGGTCCGAACGGCGGCGCTGCCAATGCCGGTGATGTGGTCAAAGACACGACGACCGCCGGGTTCATGAAGGACGTGATCGAGGCATCGAAGCAGTCCATCGTCCTGGTCGATTTCTGGGCGGAATGGTGCGGGCCCTGCAAGCAGTTGACGCCGATCATCGAGAAGGTGGTTCGCAGCTACAACGGAAAGGTCCGGCTGGTGAAGATGAATATCGACCAGCATCCGTCGATCGCCGGTCAGCTTCGCGTACAATCGATCCCGGCCGTGTTCGCCTTCGTGGATGGTCGCCCGGTCGACGCCTTCCAGGGTGCCCAGCCCGAATCGCAAGTGCGCGCCTTCATCGACCGGCTGGTTGGCGAGGATGCCGGAGCCGATCTCGAGGAAGCTTTGAAGCAGGCTCAGCAAGCCCTCGACACGAACGATCTGCAGACGGCCGCCGAAATCTTCGCCGCCGTCTTGCAGCAGGACGGCCAAAACCCCGTCGCGATCGCTGGGCTTGCCTCGTGCTACCTCAAGAGCGGCGATATCGAGCGGGCGGAGCAGACCATTGCTCTCGTTCCGCCCGACAAGGCGAACGTCGCGGCTGTCGCGCAAGTCAAAGCAGCCATCGACCTCAAGAAGATGGCCGAATCGGCGGGAGATACTTCGGCGCTGCTCGCCAAGGTCCAAGCCAATCCGAAGGACCATCAGTCACGTATCGATCTTGCCAAGGCTTATGCGGCGCACGGCAAGAAGTCCGAAGCACTCGACCAACTGCTCGAGTCGATCCGGATGGATCGCAAGTGGAGCGAAGAAGCGGCACGTAAGCAATTGGTGGTTCTGTTCGAGGCCTGGGGTCCGAAGGACGAAGCGACGCTCGAAGGTCGCCGCCGCCTGTCGTCGATCCTGTTCTCCTGAGGGGTTCGAACGCGGTTTGTGACTTTGCGAAGGATGAAAGCATGAAGTTGTCCGACCGCTACTCATCGATCGCGAGTCTGCCGGTGTCGTTGCCGGTGTTTCCGCTGCGTGGCGCTATCACCTTGCCGCGCGTCGCGTTGCCGCTCAACATTTTCGAGCCGCGCTATTTGCGGATGATCGACGATGCCGTTTCCGGCAATCGTCTCTTTGTGATCGTGCAGCCGGACCGGACCGCGGGCGACAACGAAAGCCCGCAGGGTTCCGACGTGCCGTTGCGGAAGGTCGGTACGGCCGGCCGCATCACGGCGTTTCAGGAAATGGACGATGGGCGCATGCTGGTGTCGATCACCGGCGTCGCGCGCTGCCGGATCATCGACGAGCAGCCGAGCGGGCGGATGTACCGGATCTGCCAGGTAGACTTCAGCCCGTTCGCCAACGATTTGCTCGTCGGCCGGGGCGAGGCGGATGTCGATCGTGAGTCGTTGCTCGACGCGCTCAAAGCGTTTCTCGAGTCGCGTGGCCTCAAGGCGGACTGGTCAGCCATCAGCAAGTCCGGCACGGAAGTACTCGTCAACTCTCTGTCGATGATGAGCCCCTATGGGGTCGAAGAGAAGCAGGCGTTGCTCGAAGCTAGCGATCTCAAGGCCCGCGCCGAGATGCTGATCGCTCTTGCCGAAATGGAAATGGCGGCGACGAAGCGCGGCGGCTCTGGCTCGATGATGCAGTAGGCTCACATGACGAACGATACGACGTCACCCGGAGATGCGCCGCTGCTGGTGGACCGGCGGCTGCTGGAACTGCTGGTTTGCCCGCTGACCAAGGGCGAATTGGTCTATGATGCCGCCAAGCAGGAACTGATTAGCCGCGCGGCGCGGCTTGCCTATCCGATCCGCGACGGCGTGCCGATCATGCTGGTCGAAGAGGCGCGGCACGTCGACGACAACGAGCCTGCGATCAGGCGGTAGATCGCAGGCCATTCAGCGGCGACGAGCGAGCCAGACTGCCGTCAATCGGGATGGCTGGGCACTTCGACATAGCCGCGCTCCGATTGACGGCATTGCTTCGGATGGTGCCGTATGGGTACATCGGCTGCCTTCGAGCCGAGATCCTGCATGAGCACCGCGCCCGCCGAGACTGCCGAACCGCCATTTTCGCTCAGGTCGCACCCGGCGTTTTTTCGGCTTTGGCTGTCGCGCGGCATGTCCGGCATCGCCTATCAGATGCTCGTCGTGGCGATCGGTTGGCAACTCTATACGCTGACGAATTCGGCGCGCGATCTCGGCCTCGTGGGCTTGGCGCAGTTCGTGCCGATGTTTCTCGTCACGCCGATCGCGGGTCACGTCGCCGACACGTTCGACCGTCGCAAGGTTGTTGCGATCTGTCAGGTGCTGTCGGCACTCGCTGGCCTTGCGTTGGCGTTCGGCACGATCGGCGGATGGCTCGGGCGCTGGCAGATTTTCGCGCTCGTCGCGCTGCTCAGCATGGCGCGGGCGTTCGAGTTTCCGACGATCTCGGCGCTGCTCGCCCTCATCGTGCCGCGCAACAACCTCACACAGGCGACCGCGCTCTATTCGTCCGCCAACCAGTCGGCGATCATTCTTGGGCCGGCGCTCGGCGGGCTCATCTACATGATCGACCCGTCGGCTGCGTATTTCGTGGCTGCGGCGCTGTCGGTCGTCGCGGCGACGCAGACGCTGCGGATCGACGCACCGGCACCCGAGCGGAAACGCGAGGCGATCACGTTCGAGACGATTTCGGCCGGCGCGCGCTACATCTGGCGGACGCCGGAGCTTCTCGGCACCATGAGCCTCGACCTGTTCGCGGTCATTATGGGGGCGACGGCGGCGCTGCTGCCGATCTTCGCGCGCGACATTCTCGGCACGGGGCCGTGGGGGCTCGGGCTGTTGCGCGCGGCGCCCGCGGTCGGCGCGCTGTCGATGGCGGTGCTGCTCGCCTACCATCCGATCCGGCGCAAGGCCGGGCTCAAGATGTTCGGTGCGGTGGCGCTGTTCGGGCTCGCGACGATCGTTTTCGGCCTATCGACCAGCCTCATACTGTCGCTCGTGTCGCTGATCGTCATGGGTGCGGCGGACGTGGTGAGCGTGGTGGTACGGCAATCGCTGGTGCAGGTGCGGACGCCGGACGAAATGCGCGGCCGGGTCGGCGCGGTCAACGCGATGTTCATTTCGTCATCGAACCAGCTCGGTGACTTCCGGGCGGGCGAGATGGCGGCGATGCTCGGCGTCGTGCCGGCCGTCATCGCGGGCGGGATCGGCGCGATCGTGATTGCAGGGCTGTGGGCGTTGATGTTCCCGTCGCTTAGAAGGCTCGAACGGGCGGAGCGATAAGCGCCGCCTACTTGCCGATCTTGATCGACGCCGTCTCCGTCTCGTCCGTCACCTTCAGTTCGGCTTCGATCGGCTGCGGCAGCGGCAGCTGCAGGGTGAGCTTCATTTCCCGCGCGACGGGGCCGTGCTCGGTTTCGAGCCGCAGGCGAGCATTGTCGCGATCCATGTCGGCAACGACGTTGCACTCCTCGTCCCAGACGACCCAAAGTTCGACGGACTTGGTGCTCCGTGAGAACAGCTTCATTGCTCAGCGCTCCGCGAAATACCAGGCGGCGCCGACCATCGCGGCAAAGGTCCAGACCAACCAGGCAGTGCCATGGCGAATGATCATTTCATCGGCCCCATAGAGCGACGGCCACCAAACAATTGCGATCGTATGACAGGCAATACCGACGACGGCCAGCAACGACGCCGCGGGTAGCCCCTTCGTGCGCTCGAGACCCATGATCCAGTCGAGGGCTATGAGCACAATGACCGCAATCGGGATCGACGCCAGCATTGCGAGCATCAGTTGCCCGCGGCTGTCGAACATGGCTGGAAACGAACGGATGCAGAGAGCGCCAACGAGCCACAGCAGAAGGGCCGTGAGCGTTACGGGCAATGCATGCTCGCCGAGTTTGGTTTTCTTGCTCGACATTGGTCTCCGTTCTCAACTTGCGACGGCACCACCGTGCGCCGGATCGCCGAGCCGTTCGCTATTTGGCGTCGTTCGTGCGGGTCGCTTGAGACGCGGCGAGTGCCCAAAACTTATCGGTCCGAACATACACCGCCATCCAACGCACGGCATAGGACGTGCTCGACGACGCCGCGCCGACACGTGAGGTACCGGTCGCGATCGCAGTCCAATCATTGGGAATGCGGATGACGAGATCGGAGACGTCCGCGGTCTCGATCATGGATCGGCCGCGGACGGCATCAGCTATTCGCGTGTCGCGGTCGTCGCGCCTTGCGGCTTCGTCCGTGTGAACGAACGAGCGCGCGTACATTTCCTTCAGTTTCGCTGCGTCTTTCGCGCGGATCGTATCGGCCAGCAGCTTGCGGAAGGCCGTGATTTCTTCCGCGACGGCCTTCTCGGCGTTCGAATTGAGGATGGCGGGGGGATGGGCGAGGGCAGGCGCCGGCAACTGCATCAACGAACCAAGTGTCGTCAGAGCTACGCAGGCCGCCATCGCAATTTTGCGGTCGCCGCGAAGGCGGCCACCGATGCAAGCGACCAAATCGCGGCGAATCCAACGGCACAAGAGCGTCCACCACATCATGACATCGCAACCATGCTTGGGTGGCCGCCTTCGCGGCCATGACGACGTTATTTTTTCAGCGCCGCCTCAATGGCGTCGAGGCCGGCTTGCGCCTTGGCGCCGTCGGGGCCACCGGCTTGCGCCATGTCCGGCCGGCCGCCGCCGCCTTTGCCGCCGAGGGCTTCGGCGCCTGCTTTCACGAGATCGACAGCGCTGATCGACTTGACGAGGTCGTCCGTCACGCCGACGGCGAGACCGGCTTTGCCGTCCTCCGTCACGCCAACGATGGCGACGACACCGGAGCCGACCTGCTTCTTGCCGTCGTCGATGAGGCTGCGCAAATCCTTCGGGTTGAGGCCCTGCACCAGACGCGAGAGGAACTGCACCTTGCCGATGGTCTTGACCGCCGCGCCGGAGGCGGCGCCATTGGCACCGGCCGTTGCACCGCCGCCGAGGGCGAGCGCGCGCTTGGCATCGGCGAGTTGCTTTTCGAGGTTCTTCCGCTCGTCGAGCAAGGTCTTCACACGGTCGACGACGCTGTCGGGATTGGTGCGCATCATCGCGGCGATTTCGCGCATGCGGTTGTCCTGCTCGGCGAGATACGCGCGTGCGGCGGCACCCGTAAGTGCTTCGACACGGCGGACGCCGGCTGCAGTGGCGCTTTCGGCGACGATCTTGACGAGGCCGATGTCGCCGGTGCGGCGAACGTGCGTGCCGCCGCAGAGTTCTACCGACCAGGCCTTGTTGGCGCCGGGCTTCGGCGCGCCCATCGACACGACGCGGACTTCTTCGCCGTACTTCTCGCCGAACAATGCCATCGCGCCCGTTTGCATGGCGTCGTCGATCGCCATCAGGCGCGTTGTGACTTCGCCGTTTTCGAGGATGACCTCGTTGGCGAGGTCTTCAACCTGGCGCAATTCCTCGGCGCTCATGGGCTTGGGATGGGAGACGTCGAAGCGCAGGCGATCCGGCGAGACGAGCGAGCCCTTCTGCTGCACGTGGGTGCCGAGGATCGAGCGGAGCGCCTCGTGAACGAGGTGGGTTGCCGAGTGATTGGCGCGGGTGGCAGAGCGCGCCGCATGGTCGACGACCATGTCGACCGTGTCGCCGGACTTGAACGAACCGGCTTCGACCTTGCCGACGTGGACCCAAAGAACGCCGAGCTTCTTTTGGGTATCGGTGACGCGGAAGAGCGCGCCTTTCGAGCCCTTGATGAGGCCGGTATCGCCGACCTGGCCGCCGCTCTCACCGTAGAACGGGGTTTGGTTGACGACGATCTCGCCTTCGTCGCCCTTCTTGAGCTCCTTGACGGCCTTGCCTTTGGCGAAGGTGCCCTTGACGACGGCTTCGGCCTGCTCGCTGTCGTAGCCGAGGAATTCGGTCGCGCCGGCCTGCTCCTTGACCTCGAACCAGACGCCCTCGGTCGCGGCTTCGCCCGAGCCCTTCCAGGCCTTGCGCGCCTCGTCCTTCTGCTTCTCCATCGCCGTGTTGAAGGCCGCGAGATCGACCGTGATGCCGCGCGGCTTCAGAGCGTCCTGCGTGAGGTCGAGCGGGAAGCCGTAGGTGTCGTAGAGCTTGAAGGCGACGTCGCCCGCAAACACGTCACCTTTGCGGAGGTTGTTCGAGGCTTCGTCGAGCAAGCCGAGGCCGCGCACCAGCGTGGTGCGGAACTTCACTTCTTCGAGCTTCAGCGTCTCGGTGATGAGCGGCTGGGCGCGCACGAGTTCAGGATAGGTATCGCCCATCTGGCGGACGAGGGCCGGGACGAGGCGATGCATCAGCGGATCCTTCGCGCCGAGCAGGTGGGCGTGGCGCATGGCGCGGCGCATGATGCGGCGGAGGACGTATCCGCGGCCTTCGTTGGACGGCAGTACGCCGTCGGCGATGAGGAACGACGAGGCGCGCAGGTGATCGGCGATAACGCGGTGGCTCGGCGTCTGTGCCCCCTTGGCCGGCACGCCGGTTTCGGCGACGGATGCCTCAATCAGTGCCTTGAAGAGATCGGTCTCGTAATTGGAGTGGACGCCCTGCATGATTGCCGAGATGCGCTCGAGGCCCATGCCGGTGTCGATCGATGGTTTCGGCAGATTGACGCGGTTGCCCGGGGCAAGCTGGTCGAACTGCATGAACACGAGGTTCCAGAATTCGAGGAACCGGTCGCCGTCGGCGTCGTCGCTGCCCGGAGGGCCGCCCTGGAGCTTGTCGCCCTGGTCAATGAAGATTTCCGAGCATGGGCCGCAAGGACCGGTGTCGCCAGCGGACCAGAAATTGTCCGAGGTCGGGATGCGGATGATCTTGTCGTCCTTGAAACCGGCGATCTTCTTCCAGAGCGCGGCCGCCTCGTCGTCTTCCGAGTAGACGGTGATGAGCAGCTTGTCCTTCTTGAGACCGTACTCCTTGGTGACGAGATCCCAAGCGAGCTTGATCGCCTGTTCCTTGAAGTAGTCGCCGAACGAGAAGTTGCCGAGCATCTCGAAGAAGGTGTGATGGCGGGCGGTGTAGCCGACGTTGTCGAGGTCGTTGTGCTTGCCGCCGGCGCGAAGGCACTTCTGGGATGTGGTGGCGCGGGTGTAGTCGCGCTTTTCCTGGCCGGTGAACAGGTTCTTGAACTGGACCATGCCGGCGGAAGTGAACATCAGCGTCGGGTCGTTCTTCGGGACGAGCGACGCGCTGTCGACGTGGGTGTGCCCGTTCTTCTTGAAGTAGTCGATGAAGGTCGAGCGGATCTGGTTGACGCCGGTCATGCGATTGGGTCTCGATCGGTAAAAATGGGGGCTGGCGCGCGGCCACTCCCGACCGACCGAGAGGCCGGCTTGAAGGGCGAACGCCTCTCACTCGTCGTCCGTTTTAGCGAGCGCCCGGGGGAGTGTCCACACATTGGACATTTCGCGAACTTCGGCCGAGGCGCCAACTCCCGGCGGCTGTGCTAGGGTGGCCCTTTCCAAGCCTGACGGACCCGCTGCCGCACATGAAGATTTTGTTCGTCCACCAGAATTATCCGGGCCAGTTCCGGGAGAGTTTGCCGCGACTTGCTGGTAGCGGGAAACACCAGATCGTGTTCGTGACCCAGCGACAGATCGAGTCGCCGCCAAAGACCCATCTCATTGCGGTCTACAAAGACACGCACAAGACGGACGACAAAGTCCACCGGATGGCGCGGCTGTTCGACACGCAGGCCAGTACCGCCATGGCGGTCAAGACGGTCTGCGAGGGCCTCAAGAAGCGCGGCTTCGTTCCCGACGTGATCGTCGGTCACGCCGGGTGGGGGGAGCTCATGTTCATCGGGGATGTCTACCCTGACGTGCCGATGGCCGGATACTTCGAGTATTACTTCATTCCCAAGGGCGGATGCGTCGGCTACGACCCCGAGTTTCCCGAGGCGGCGGAGGTGTCGGCGCTGCTGCACGCCCGCAATGCGATGAACTATCTCACCTACGTCCGTTGTGCGGCGGGATTCACGGCCAGCGAGTGGCAGAAGCAGACTTATCCGCCACTGCTGCACGACAAGATGCAGGTTCTGCACGAAGGCATCTGCACCGACCGGCTGATGCCCAACCA
>JAPXTA010000123.1:0-15112 GCA_033812735.1 Hyphomicrobiaceae bacterium
GCGCGCCGGATCGAATGCCGCGATTTCACCGGATGCATGAAGTGCAGCGTCGCATCGGGGATCGTCGCCGCATCCTCGATTTCAGGCAATGACGCCACGTCGAAATGCCGGATGCCCGCGCCATAGAGCGCACCGAGCAGGAATGGCGACGCGTTCGCCTTCACCGCATATGCGACATCACCGGGAAAATTCTTGAGAAACCACTGCGCCGCACGTCCGGCTGCATGGGGCCTGAGGCCAAAGGTCGGCCGGTCGGGCTTGCGAGCTTCGATCAGTTCACGCGCAGACTGGAATTTTTCCATCGCATGAAGCCTCCACCAGTTGGCTAAACCGGGCGCTGCTCAACAAGCAGAAGCCGCCGACGCCCGCCGCTCGCTCTCTGTCACCGAAGTGACGTCGCGAGCCGCAACTAGTGAGCCGGCGGAAACCGAAATAGGGCGCGTTGCCCCCGCTGTAAAGACCCTCGCGCGAGGCAACTGTTCCCCGCGCGACGCAATGGTTTCCAAACTCGTAGCCGAGACGTTGAACCCGAAGACGACGCTCACGCCTTGAGACCGATCTGGCAGGCGACACCAGTACCGCCGAGCCCGCAATAACCATGCGGCACCTTCGCAAGATACTGCTGGTGGTACTCCTCGGCGAAATAGAACTCAGGGGCATCCAAAATCTCGGTCGTGATCGGCCCGAAGCCGGCTGCGTTCAGCCGCGCCTGGTAAGCATTTTTCGACGCGACCGCCGCAGCCTTCTGCGCCTCGGTCGTCGTGTAGATGCCGGAGCGGTACTGCGTGCCGACGTCGTTCCCCTGCCGCATCCCCTGCGTCGGGTCGTGGCTTTCCCAGAACGTCTTGAGCAACTGCTCGAACGAGACCCTCTTGGGATCGTAGACAACCAGTACGACCTCGTTGTGGCCGGTCATGCCCGAGCAGACCTCCTCGTAGGTCGGATTGGGCGTGTAGCCCGCCGCATATCCAACGGCCGTCACGTGGATGCCATCCTCCAGTTGCCAGAACTTGCGTTCCGCACCCCAGAAGCACCCCATGCCGAACAGAACCGTCTCAGAGCCCGCGGGATAAGGCCCCTTGAGCGGCTGCCGATTGACGAAATGCGTCTTGGCCGTCGGGATCGGCGTGCTGCGGCCTGGCAGCGACCGATCGGCACCCGGCATCTCTGCCTTTTTCCGAAACAGCATGGCGTGATCTCCTGAACGAGCGAACATCGGTTGGGGCGGCTTGAAACCGTCTGAATTTCGTTGTCTGTCATATAGGCTGGCATCGAGATCTTTGCAGGCGGGCCAGCCACCGAGCGATCAACTTGCAGTGACAAGATCATCCCATGGCCGTCTCTAACGCAAGTACGGCGCCTCCCGAAAAGCGGATCTGGCAGGCGAGCGGTGGCCGCCGCCTGACCCTGTCGTTCATCTTCCTGATCCTGCTGCCGTTCTACGCCAGTATCGGCCCGATGCTCTATCAGAGGGTCACACGCGGCCTCGTGACCGACACCATCTGGCTGGCTCTGCTGGGTCTCGCCTTCACCGTCCTCATGGCGCTCATCCTGCACGAGCTGATGAACTCCGTACGCACCCGCATCGAACTCGGCGACACCACCGTCAACGTGACGGTTCCCGCATTCAAGAACGGCCCGGTGCCCCTCTTCCGCTTCAATGCGCGCCAAATCCCCTATGGCGACATCGCTGGTGTCGACACACGCTGCGAGGTCTACGGCGGAACGCTCGCGCCGGTCCTGTTGAAGTCGACCCGCCTGAACCTCGCCAACGGCGACAAGGTCATCCTCGGCTACACCGATCCGAACGACCCCGACGCGACATTCCCCTATCCCGATATCGGCGCGGCCATCGCGGCACGAGCCGGCAAGCCGATCGTCGACCACGGCATCGTCCACCGCTCCGTAGGCAAACGCATCCTCGGCGTCGCCAGCACGGCCGGCGAAAATGTCCCGCTTGACGCCGCAACGATCGAAACCATCAACCGCACGCACCGCCGCAATGTCCGCGCCGTCGTGGCCGGTCTCGCTTTGATGCTCGTGGCCGGCATCGGCCTCGACTTCGCCACCGCCTCGCGCGCAAGCTTCGCCGAGTTCGGCGCCTTCGGCCCCCGCGTCGACGCCAACGTCGCCGCCCCACCGGCAAAGAAGCGCTGACACCCTAGCGACCAGATTTAAGTCTTCTTCTTGCATTCCCGGCCGAGCGAAGCGAGAGCCGGGACCTTTCAACCGTTCGGCGCTTCCATGTTCGTGAAAGCCCCCGGCTGGCCCGGAGCAACCGTTTGGCCCAGGGTTCAATCGATGGATCGGTTCCCCGGAAACATGAGCCGCCGCAGCGGCGAGTGTTGTCCGGGGCCTTCACCTCTTGAAGATCCCGGCTGATCTCGCACGCTCGATCGCCGGGAAACCAACGGTCTGTATCGCTGAAGGCCTCCCACACACCTCGCGGGCTCAATGCGCGACATCCCTGAGCGCCAGCATCGCCACGCGCTCCGCCAACGCGAACGTCGAGATCTTCTTAGTCGTCGCTAGCCGCTCGGCTTGCGCGCGCTCGACCGGCACGATGTGCACGTCGAGGCGGTCCGCCAGCTCAGCCCTCATGTCGAACGCATCCGCCGCCGTGATCCCGATCACATCCACCGCGAACGGCTGCAGCGCGCGGTCACCCATGAAGGTGAGCAACGTTTCCGAAATCGCCGCGAGCAACGTACCAGGCGACGCATCCTTCAAGTCGAGCGGGCTCCGGCCGGACTCGATCCGCCGCGCAAAACTCGTCTGATCCGTTTCGATGAGTGCGATATCCAGCGCCCGCCCTCCCGCGACGACGACCGCGCCGATCACCCGCCAGCTCCGCTGTGGCGACCCCGGCAACCCGATCGGGTGCGGCGGCATTGGACTGCTCATAAGCCCTCGTCTTGCGCTCGGTTGACCGCGCCCGGCGGCGTCAGTATATCAACGCCATGTTCCTTTGCGCCGCAACCGCACCGTACCGATACCGTAGCGTCCTCTGACGCCCGGCCGGCTTGTTGTTGCATGGCCCTGTTGCCTCGATTCCTCGATCCTTCCGGCCCCGCCACGCTGTTTCCCGCGAGCGCCCGATTGCGTTCGCCGGCTCCTTCCCCTAACGCTCCCTCGACCTCTCCTGCCCGGACCAACACGCCATGGCCAAGTTCAAATCCGACTTCATGAACACGCTCGACGAGCGCGGGTTCATTCATCAGGTCTCCGACGCCGACGGCCTCGACGCCCTCGCCGCCAAAGGCCAGGTCATCTCCTACGTCGGCTACGACTGCACTGCCCCCTCGCTACACATCGGCCATCACCTCACGATGATGCTGCTCTACTGGCTCCAGCAGACCGGCAATAAGCCGATCGTGCTGATGGGCGGCGGCACCACCCGCGTCGGCGATCCGTCGGGCCGCGACGAGACCCGCGCGCTCCGCCCGGTCGAGGAAATCAACGCCAACAAGGAAGCGATCAAAGGCGTCTTCTCGAAGGTGCTGAAGTTCGGCGACGCGACTTGCGATCCGGCGCGAAGCGACGCAGCAGGTCGCCAGCTAAAAGACGCCGTGATGCTCGACAACGCCGACTGGCTGGTCGAACTCAAGTGGATCGACATGCTGCGCGACGTCGGCCGCCACTTCTCGGTCAATCGCATGCTCACGATGGATAGCGTGAAGCTCCGTCTTGAGCGCGAACACGAGATGAGCTTCATCGAGTTCAACTACATGGTGGCTCAAAGCTACGACTTCGTTGAACTCGCCAAGCGCACCGGCTGCAATCTGCAGATGGGTGGCTCCGACCAGTGGGGCAACATCGTCAACGGCGTCGACTTGGGACGCCGGATGGGGCTCAAGCATCAGCTCTACGCGCTGACGACGCCTTTGCTGACGACCGCCTCCGGCGCCAAGATGGGCAAGACCGCGTCGGGCGCTGTCTGGCTCAACGAGGACATGTTCTCGTCTTGGGATCTCTGGCAGTACTGGCGTAACGTCGAGGACGCCGACGTCGGCCGCTTCTTGAAGAAGTTCACGGCCCTGCCGATGGCCGAGATCGCCAAGCTCGAAAAGCTGCAAGGCGCCGAGATCAACGAAGCAAAGAAGATCCTCGCGACCGAAGTCGTCGCCATGCTCCACGGCCGCGACAAGGCGGAAGCCGCGGCAGCAACGGCGCAAAAAACCTTCGAGCAAGGCGCGGTTTCTGCCGATCTGCCGACCGTCGAAATCGCGAAGAGCGACCTCGATGCCGGCCTCGGCGTGCTCGCCGCTTTCGTGAAGGCCGGCCTCGCCGCATCCAACGGCGAAGCCAAGCGCGGCGTTGCAGGCAATGCACTCAGCATCAACGACGAACGCGTCACCGACGACAAGGCAAAGCTCTCACCCGCTCAAGTCAAAGACGGCGTGATCAAACTCTCCTTCGGCAAGAAGCGTCACGTGCTGTTGAAGGTGGTGTGACTTCCTACGGGGACTCATCAGGACCTATGCATCCCCGGCCAAGGCAATCGCAAAGCGATTGACGCGAGCCGGGGCCACGTTGGCGATGGTTTGGCAATGACCGCGCCTAACCCGTCGGACGCGATCCCGGGTCTCGCCCTGCTCGCCCGGGAAAGCATGATCCCTGAGGTTGAAGGCGGTTTGATCCGGGCAACGACACACCAGCACCACTCGGTGCCCCGGAGGACGCGCCAGCGGCCATCCGGGGTCTTCACCTCTGGCGGTGGATCAGCGAGCCCTCAGGACCCCGGATAATTTTGCGTCGCTCTCTCTAATGTTGCCTGCGGAACTGAGCGCCGAATCACAACATACCGGCTCCACAAAAATTCCGGGGCACCAGTTCTTCCGTTACGGCCGCGCAGGCGGCCGCCCAAGCAGGCGTCAGGAGGTGTATTGTTGCGAGCGTTCGCAATGTGCTGGAATAAGGAAGTCGCGCTTCCCATGACCAATTGCGGTGAGATGCTTGGGTGGCCGCCTGCGCGGCCATGACGAAATGGACTGAGAGAGGCCTGGGCAACACCCAAGCTCACTTCAGCTTCGCGTTGATACCCGCGAGCGCCTTCGAGCCGGGGCACAGCTCCGCAACCGGGATCGAATTCAACGGCCGCTCGTCCGTCGCGAGCACGTCGTGCAGATCCTGCTGCTGCTGGTTCACGTACAGCAGGCCCGTCGCGATCTTGCCGCTGTTTGCGTTCGTGCGGATCATATTGATCGCCGCATCCGCACTCGTCGCGTCATGCCCTCCGTCGATCTTGTAGAGACGCAGAATGCCGCCGTCGTGCAGTTCGATGCTCGTCGATGTACCCTCGGCATAATCCGCCGTGATCTCGTCTTGCGTCTCGACGAAGTCGAGCGGATTGCCGACGGCCTCGTTGTGCTGGCGCACGTACGAATAGCTCTTGGTCGAACCCTTGTGATCGTTGAACGTCACGCACGGGCTGATCACGTCGATGAAAGAAAAGCCCTTGTAGCCGATGGCAGCCTTCAAGAGCGGAATGAGCTGGTTCTTGTCGCCCGAGAACGACCGCGCGACGAACCCGGCGCCGAGCTGGATCGCCATCTGGCAGAGGTCGATCGACGAGAACGGATTGATGTCGCCCTTCTTGGACGCCGAACCGAGATCGTTGGTCGCCGAGAACTGCCCCTTCGTCAGGCCATAGCAGCCGTTGTTCATGACGATGTAGGTCATGTTCAGCTGGCGGCGCACAACGTGGCAGAACTGGCCGAGCCCGATCGAGGCGGTATCGCCGTCGCCGGATACGCCGATGTAGACGAGATCCTTGTTGGCAAGCGCCGCGCCGGTCGTGACGGACGGCATACGGCCATGCACCGAGTTGAACCCGTGGCTGCGGCCGAGGAAATAGGTCGGCGCCTTCGACGAGCAACCGATGCCCGAAATCTTGGCGATTCGATGCGCCGGCAGATCGAGTTCGAAACAGCTTTCGATGATCGCCGCCGTGATCGAGTCGTGTCCGCACCCTGCGCACAGCGTCGACATCGACCCTTCGTAGTCACGATGCGTCAGTCCGAGCGCATTGCGGCGCAGCTGCGGATGATGGGCTGACGGTTTGGCAATGTAGCTCACGTAAGGCGCTCCCGGATGCCCTGCGCGCTGTCGTCGTCATCGGATGCGCGCGATTTGTTCGACCGCATGTTGTCGATCCACCCCCGCCCCGTCAACCGAAAGGGTATCCACAAATAGGCGACGCTCCACTGCGCCGTTGAAACGCCAGGGAACACAGGTTCCGGCCACCATCTTGCAGTATCTCACCCCACCCCTAACCCCTCCCCATCAAGGGGAGGGGAAACCGCTGCTTTCACACCGAAGGCAAGCCTCGTCGGTCAGAAGGTAGTCGAGCGGCGCTTGCGTTGCTCCCCTCCCCCTTGTGGGGAGGGGTTGGGGGTGGGGGGGGTGGAGTGTGTCACCCGCCAGAATTAGCCCAAAAGGGGTAAATCCATTTGTGCGCGTCGAATTTCCCCGCTGGCGGCAAGGAGCGCCGGTCCGCGCCCTCACCTATCGTCGCATGGTAAACGCCGTCCAGTGCCCTCCCAGAGCCGTTTAAATGCAATCCTGGATTGCGGATCGAGCCGACTTCACCGAAAAAGCACCGCCAGGTCGATTATTGCCCGCGACATGCATTTTTTGTAACAAAAGAACAAGACGACCTGTCGCCCCCACTGGACCAACCGATGCCCCTGACCCTCGACGCCACCGACTGGCGCATCCTCCGCGAACTCCAGGCCAACGGCCGGATAACCAACGTCGACTTGGCCGAGAAGGTCGGGATCACCCCGCCCCCCTGCCTTCGCCGGGTCCGCGCGCTGGAGCAGGCTGGCATCCTCACCGGCTATAACGCAACGATCGACGAGAAGCAGGTCGGCTTCGACGTCATCGCCTTCGCCATGGTCGCGCTCCACTCCCAGGCAGAGCCGGAACTGCGCGCCTTCGAGAACCGCCTGCTGCAATGGCCGATCGTGCGCGAGAGCTACATGCTGTCAGGCGAAAGCGACTACATCTTGAAATGCGTGGCACCCGACATGCCAACCTTCCAGGAATTTGTTCTGAAACAACTGACCGCCGCCCCGAACGTCGCGAGCGTCAAGACCACCATGACCATCCGCCGCGCCAAACTCGAACCCGGCGTGCCGCTCTCCCTCTCGCCGTTGGCGAAGCCACGTTGACGGTACTTCGCAAACTACCTGTGTCTGGCGGACTCTTGCGCGACCACGCCGAATCACTGTGATTGCCAACAACGTCGCGTTGCACATAAAGGTCTCTTTATGTCCACCTGCGTGAGGGTCGTTAGGTCATTCTTAACCGACTCGCCACAGGTTCGCAGAATGAAGAAGGGGCCACGCTGTCGCGCGGCCCCCAAGGTCTAGGAAGGGCTCGAAGTATTGATCTTGGCAGACAGACTTCGAGTTCTTCCGCTTCTCAAAGTTCGTAAGTTGGCGCCGAACCGGAGCCCTTTACCAGGGCTATAGCGCTCAAACAGTCTTGCTTATTCCAGTAAGCTTCGCCGGAGGAAGCTATCTTCCGTCCATTGGCAGCTTGAAGATACCAACGCCACTGTCCGTTGACGTCTTTGTACAATCGATAGGTCATCGTAGGCTCCATATGAATGGTGACTTCAAGACGCACCTATTCACTTACCGCCACGAGGGGGTAGAGTGGGTGCTTGCGATCGAGGCTACCGACGCGAGTGATGCCCGTGAACGATTAGCCAAACTCGTCTACGCAACTTATGATGGCGTTCAAGTCGCCCAGATACCAGCCAGCCTAGGCCCAGCCGTAGCTCTCGCTACGTGGGTTAGAAACGCGGTGACCACACTCATGCCGCGATTCTTTCAACCGCGCTAGAGTGTCGTTCACTGATTATCCCGCCTTGTTCCCCGTTTGACCTTATCTAGTCCCTCACCTGCCCCGTTCCCCTGACGACGTACTTGAACGTCGTCAGCTGCTCGACGCCGACCGGCCCGCGGGCATGCATGCGCCCCGTGGCGATGCCGATCTCCGCACCCATGCCGAACTCGCCGCCATCGGCAAACTGCGTCGAGGCATTCACCAGCACGATCGCGGAATCGACCCGCTTCACGAACCGCTCGGCCGTGCCGTTGCATTCGGTGACGATGCAATCGGTGTGCTGAGAGCCATAACGGCCGATGTGCTCGATCGCCTCGTCGACGCCATCGACGACTTTGACCGCGATGATCTTGTCGAGGAACTCGCGGCCATAATCGTCGGGCTTCGCAGCCTTCACGCGCGCATCGACCTTGCACGTCGCCACATCGCCGCGCACTTCACAACCCGCATCGAGCAACGCTTTGACCAACGGCGTCAGATAATCCTCATGCGCGCCACTATCGACCAGCAGACACTCGGTCGAACCACAAACCGACGTCCGGCGAAGCTTGGCGTTGAGCACCAGCGGCACAGCCACATCGAGATCCGCGCCGCGATCGACATACGTGTGACAAATACCTTCGAGATGCGCGAACACAGGCACCCGCGCCTCCTTCTGCACGCGCTCGACCAGCGACTTGCCGCCGCGCGGCACGATCACGTCGATGTTGCCGTCGAGCCCCGAAAGCATCAGCCCGACCGCTTCGCGATCCGTCGTCGGCACCAGTTGGATCGCGGTCTCCGGCAGCTCGGCCGCCTTCAATCCATCGACGATGCACGCATGAATGGCCCGCGACGAGTGATGGCTTTCCGAACCTCCGCGCAGGATCGCTGCATTCCCCGCCTTGAGCGATAGCCCGCCCGCATCCGCCGTCACGTTCGGCCGACTCTCGTAGATGATCCCGATGACGCCGAGTGGCGTGCGAACGCGGCTGATCTTGAGCCCATTCGGCCGCTCCCACTGCGCGATCTCTTCCCCAACCGGATCTTTCAAAGCCGCGATATCTTCAAGCCCCTTCGCGATCGCCTCGACCCGCCCAGCATCGAGCAGCAACCGATCGAGAAACGACCCCGATGTCCCCCGCGCCTTGGCGGCTTCGATGTCGCGCGCATTTGCCGCCAGTATCTCAGCGGTCCGCTCGCGCAGCCGTAGTGCCGCCGTCGTCAGCGCAAGCGTCTTCGCCTCCGTGCTGGCCAGCGCAAGATCCCGCTGCGCCGCCCGGGCAGCAACGCCGATCGCGCGCATCACATCGGCGGTCGTCGCCGTTTCCGCGAGATTTTTCAAAGCGGCGGTCATCTCGTTCGTCTCGTCTTAGGCCTTTCGCCGCCGCCCTATAGCACATCGGGCGGCACAGCGCGTCATTAACCAATAGCCAAACCATCTTAACCCTCCGCGGACTGAAAGCGTTAACGACGGCGTTGACGACAGGACTGGGCGGGGGCCGGTCGTATCGAACATATGAGGTAGATTATGCGTTACGTTCTTTCTTCGCGCTCTCTGCGGACAATCGCGGCAGCAGCCGGCTTGGCGGCCGGAGCCTTCGCTGGCGAGGCATCCGCCAGCCGCTCTATGGTCATGTCGGCACAGAGCTGGTCCTACCAATTGACCGGCAACATGGGGAACATCCGTTCCTCCAACGCCGACGTCGTCGTGGTCGATGCCGACAACTCGGGATCTGCCGCCCAATTCAAGAGCAAGCCCGGCGGCGGTCGCCGCGCCGCAATCGCCTATCTCGCCGTTGGCGAAGCCGAGAAATGGCGCCCCTATTGGAAGAGCTGCTGCGCGGGGTCGCAACCGTCTTGGCTGACCTACACGACCCAAGGCTGGGCCGGAAACTACGCCGTGAAATTCTGGGAGCCGGGCTGGAAAGCGATCGTCCAACAACGCGTTCGCGACATCTTCGCCAAAGGATACGACGGCCTCTATCTCGATCGCATCGACACCTGGGAGAAGTTCGGCAACAAGGCCGCGATGATCCAATTCATCCGCGAAATTTCCGCCCAAGCGCGCTCCATCAAAGGCGACGCCGCCATCATCGTCCAGAACGGCGAGGAATTGCTCGACAACGCGGGCTACGTCTCGGCCATCGACGGTATCGCCAAGGAAGACCTCTTCCACGGCATCAACCATGACGGCCGGCGCAACTCGAGCTCCGACATCAAGTGGAGCGTCGCCCTCCTCAACCGTGCAAAGTCTTGGGGCAAGAAGATCTTCGTGGTCGAATACCTGTCGGGATCTACGGCCGCCGGCGTCGCTGCCGAAATCCGCAAGCAGGGTTTCGTGCCCAATTTCGCCGGCCGCAACCTGGATCATTGACGCTGCTCCGCAATCCACACTTGCCCTTGCCGGGTGTCGTGCGTACTTGAGGGGCACGACACCTCGGAAGGCAGGCAAGCCATGGCGGGCAAGAAAAAATCCGGTAGCTCGAGCGCGGCCCCCTCCCAGCGCATGTTGCGCGTGGCCGAACTCATTCGTCATCGGTTGGCCGAAATGCTGACCCGCAGCGAGATCCACGACGATGTTCTCGCGGGTCACGTGATAACCGTGCCCGAAGTGCGTCTCTCGCCGGACCTGAAATTGGCGACCGTCTACATCATGCCTCTCGGCGGCGGGGACGACACCAAAGTCGTGCTCGAAGCGCTTAACCGCAACAAGCGCTTCATTCGCGGCGAGATCGCTCACGCGGTCAACTTGAAGTACGCGCCCGACTTGCGCTTCCTGCGCGACGAAACGTTCGACGAGGCCGAGCGCATCAACAAGCTACTCGCGAGCCCGGCGGTAAAACGCGACCTCGAAGACCCGGAATAAGACCGGCCGAGCGATCGCCTTTACCCATTGCTAACCACCGCTTCAGGGAATCTTCTCGATTTTGCCCGATAACAGGCTTTGCGGCCGCGCCCCCGTGAGGGATGAGCGGCCACGGTCCTTTTGTATCGAGTAGGGCGTCGCCGCTGGGGCAATCGACCAGCGCCACGAGCGTTTATGCGTAACTGTCGTTTCCTGCGGCTCGCCGTAGTCGCGCTGACCATCGCTGCACCGGCCATGACGGTCGGCAGCGCGGGCGCCTTGGCGCAAGGCTTTCTAAATTTTATTTTGGGTGGCGGCGCGAGTTATCCGCAGCAGCAACATCCAGCCAATCGCCCAGGCCAGCTGACCACTCCCGGCGGCAAACCGTATCAGTTCCCTTCTTCATCCCCTCCCTCGCGCCGCAATGACGACGACAGCGGCCTGTCGAACTATGGCAAGTACCGCACGCTCTGCGTCCGCATGTGCGACGGCTATTATTTCCCGATTTCGACGTCGACCAGCCGTAAGGGCTTCGCGCGCGACGAGGCACGTTGCCAATCCTCTTGCGGCGGTGACGCCCGCCTGTTCCATGTCCCGGCCAATCAATCGACCATCGACGACGCAGTCGACAACGACGGTCGCGCTTACGTCGCAATGAAAACGGCTTTCCTTTATCGCAAGAAGCGCCTGGAAAGCTGTCAGTGCCGCCAAGCGCCGTGGTCATCAGCGGAAATGAGCCGCCATCTCGCGTACGCAGATGCGGAAGCCGCGGAAAAATCGCGCCAACAGTCCAAGCCGGACCAGACGAAAGTCGCTGCGGCAACGCCTCAGCCTGAACCGAAACCATCGGTCGAGACAGACCGCACCGCATCTAACGACCAATCAGCCGATGACGCCGCCGCGAAATCCGGCAACACACAGGCTTCCGAGCCATCAAAACGTCCTGTCGCGCCACCAAAAGTAGCAGCGACGGCCAAGCGCGTTGATCGCACGCTGTCCCGCGCCGCCAACCTGAAACCGCCGCAGGGCAGCGGTCCGATACCCGTCACCATCTCAGCAAATACAAAGCCAAACACATCACCGGCGTTCGCGGCACCGATGGCGCTTGGTGGTAGCGGCATGCATTGGCCGGGCGATCCGCTCCCCGTGCAAGCCGGTCGCAAGCGCTGATAGCGCTGCCCCCACCGCAAACTTCAGCCTTAGTGCGGCAGCAAATTGATGAGATGCGGCGCGAACAACCCCGCGGCCGTCATTCCCGCGGCTGTGAGACACAACAGCCCCGATCCCCACAGGAGGAGAGAAGCCTCTGTGAGCAGGTAGACTGACGTAAGAACCAGCGCGACCTGAAACAGCGCCGACGCGATCTCGTAGAGGTGGTACTTGTCGGCATAGACGTCCCGCTTCTTGGTCGCCTCGATCGCACGAGCCTGTAGCTCCGACCGTCCCTCGCCGAGGTTTTCGCCTTTCGGGCCCTTCTTCGGCTCGGATTGATACCGTGCAGCCGTGTCTTTCCAGCTCGCGACCCGCTTCTCGAGCCGCTCCTTCACTGCCGGGTCCCGCGCCAACCCGACATCGACATCCATCTGCTCGGCGGCTGTGTTGAGCGTCGTCTGCCGAATGGTCTTCGCCTGGTAGAACGACCAGAGGTTGGACGCCTCGACGTTGTAGCTGATCTGGTTGGTCTGGGCGCCCTTGGCCAGCGTCTCGGCAATTGCCAGCATCAGCGCAATGACTGAGACGAAGATCGCAATCATCTTGTTGCCGCCGTGATCGGCGTGCGCGCCATGTCCGTGAGCCATCACATGTCCCCTGAGCAAACCCTCAGGACCGGTGTCTAGCAGGCCGTTTGCCCATGACAAGCCGAAGCTGCATGCCGAAACCGCAATTCAGCGGCAATCGCAGCAATCGATCGGCAACAGGCGGCACGGAACCGCCGGATCGACGCCACAAGTCCTTGCTTCCGCCCCCTTTTGAAGCCAACTTCGGCGCCGCACGGGGGACCTTCCACATCAGCCGGTCGAAACACGGCTTGGTCGCCCGCCAGCGCGTCAGGTTGCGTGCGTCTCGACGAGGTCGCTATGAATGAATCGCCGATCAGTCAGCTTCACGGCGGCAAACTCGCCCGGATGGTGCGCTGGTACGATCCCCGGCTGCTGACCCGCGTCGGTATCCGGACCATGGTATCCTCGGTGTTCGGCCAATACGCAGACCAGCGCATTGTCCAAGCCGCCACCGATTCCGCTTCGATCGACGATCTCAAGAAGCGCTACGATTTCTCCGACCCTGCGTCACCCTCGCTCCATCGCCGCGTCCCCGTCGACGAAAAGGGCGCCGTTTGGGTCGACTACATCGCCGACACCGGCGACGGCTTCGAATCCACCTACACCATGGCCTACCTGCTCGCGCAGGACCGCCTCGCGATCAGCGAAGACGGCAAGACTGCCCGCGAAGTGAAAGCCGGCAGCATTCTCATCATGGGCGGCGACCAGTGCTATCCGCAGGCAACGCGCGAGGACTACAAGAAGAAGCTGGTAACGCCTTTTTCGTGGGCCTTTGACGTACCCGAACCCCAGCGCCGCCTCTTCGCCATTCCTGGCAACCACGACTGGTACGACGGCCTCGCCGCCTTCGACTCGCTCTTCTGCTCGTCCCGCGATCCGCTCAACGAGGTGCAGGATCGCGGCACGCGCATGGGCGGCTGGCGATGCCAGCAGCATCGCTCCTATTGGGCGATGAAGTTGCCGCACAACTGGTGGATCTGGGGCACCGACATCCAGTTCTCGAAATACCTCGACGTCTCGCAGGTGAGCTACTTCGAGATGATGGCGGGCGAGATGCGGCCCGGCGACAACCTCATCATCTGCATGGCCGAACCCTCCTGGATGCTGAAAGATTTCCAGGGCCAGGACGACGAGGAAAACTTCTACAAAATAACGACCATCGCGCGCAAAGCCGGCGTCCGCGTGCGCGCCATTGTCGCCGGCGACTGGCACCACTACGCCCGCTACTACAGTCCCGAGCACGACGTGCATTTCATCACTGCCGGCGGCGGCGGTTCGTTTTTGCACCCGACCCACGTCTTGAAGGACGAGATCAAGGTTGAATGGCCGGAGCCCGACTCCGAACCCACGGCCGCACCTGGTGACATCCTGGGCCCGCCTCCACCTCCCGGCTGGCACAAGTCGACCACCGATCTCCGCCTCGGCAACAAGAAGCCGGGAGTTCCGACCCCCGTGGGCGATGCGGTCAACGCGGCGAAGGAAGTCGGTGCCGTCATCGAAGAAGCCGTGAAACCGATCGGCGGTGTTCTTCAGCGCCGCCGCGCCCGCCCGCGCATCCTCCAGCGCACCGCCGCCAAGGTCTATCCTGAGAAAAGCATCAGCCGGCTTATGAGCCTGCGGAACCTTTGGTTCCCATTCTACAATTTCCCGTTCTCCATCGGCATCGGCCTGATCTACTGGCTCATAACCTGGGAATTCTATTCCCTCGTCGAGCGCCACGACATATCCGCCGGCAAGATCGATGCGGTCGGCGTTCATTCCAGTTACTTCGACATCATTCCGTTCCTGCCGCTTTATCTGATCCAGGCCCTTCTCGTTTCCATTCCGCTAGCCATCATGCTTGGCGGACTGCTCATATGCCTGATCTGGTATGTCGAAGGCGGCGAACGCACCGGCATCCGACGCGCCCTTCGCAAAGGCTTCCTCGGTACGACGCATTTTGCAGCTCACGTCTTCACGATGTTCGCCGCCGGCCTTGCCTTCGTGATGGTCAACAACTGGGTCGCGCCGCAGGTCGAACCGCACGTCAACGCGCTGTGGAAGAGCTTCGGCGGCCAGAACACGACAGTCGCCGGACGCGTCGTCAAAGAGGTCTTCGAGCCGCTGTCGGAAAGCCGACAAGCCCAGCGCGAGATGTTCGGCCAGGGCGATCAGCCCGGCACGGCCCGCCGTACCGCTCCACCAGCGTCCGCGATGCCAGGCGGCGAAGCAGACCCGGCTGCATCCGGCTTGATGACAAAAGCGATCCGTCAGGTCGTCGGCTTCGTGCTCTACCCCTTACAGATCATCCTGCTCGGCGGTATCGCCGGCGGATTCGTGTGGGGACTTTATTGGACGTTCTGCAGTGTGTTCTTACGCATGCACGCCGAGGACGCTTTCGCGGCGTTGCGTATCAAGCACTACAAGAATTTCCTGCGCTTGCGGATCGACGAAAACGGACTGACGATCTATCCGATCGGCGTAGACCGCGTCCCCACATGGCGGTTCTGGGTCGCCCGCGACAAAGCCCGCGCCGTCCCAGCCAACAACCCCGCACTAGTCGCACGCCGCCGCATCCCGATCCGGCTGATCGAACCGCCGATCGTCATTCCAAACGACTGATGGGTGAGGAAACGTAGACGCTGAGTGACGCTGGCATCGGGGGGAG
>JAPXTA010000124.1:0-15088 GCA_033812735.1 Hyphomicrobiaceae bacterium
CAGGCAGCCGAACTCCGAGCGGCAGCGAGATAGGCGGCACAGCGTGGCCGCTCAATGGGAAGTAGCGGTCGCGTATCACTGACCGCCCAACGCCCGTCCCATAAACATCGGGACGGGCATTTCTTTGGCCACTCGTTCAAGATTTGGAGAGAGGCAATTCCTGCTTCACCACTTCGGCCCAGTAGGCGATGCCGAGCGGAATGATCTCGTCGTTGAAATCATAGAGCGGCGTGTGCACGTGATGCACCTTGCCGTCGTAGCTTTCACCGGTGCCGATATTGATGAAGGCGCCCGGCACCTTCTCGAGCATATAGGAGAAATCCTCGCCGAAGGTGACGGGCGTCATGTTGGCATCGACTGCGGGGCTCAGTGCGGCCGCCGCGGTCGTGGCCAGTTCCACCTGCTCGTCGTGATTGACCAGCGGCGTTGCCATCCAGTTGAAGCTGACCTCGGCCGTCACTGAGAACATCGCGGCCGCGTGCGCAGCGAGTTCGCGAATGCGCGTATCGATCGCCTCCTTCACGTTCTTCTTGTAGTAGCGCGCGGTGCCCGAGAGCTTCACTTCCGACGGCATGACGTTGCCGGCCGCGATGTCGCCGCCCTGAATGCCCCCAACCGTCACGACGGCGGTGTCGAGCGCCGAGACGTTGCGCGTCGCAATCGTGTGGAGTGCGATGACGAAGTGGGCCTGGGCGAGCGACACATCGGTCGACATATGCGGCGCGCCGCCATGGCCGCCGGTACCCCGAAACGTGACGTACCATGCGCAGCCGCCGGCCATCTGCGCCCCCTTGCGGAGGTGGAACGATCCGAACGCCCGGCCCGGTAGATTGTGCATGCCGTAGATGGCGTCGCACGGGAAGCGCTCGAAGAGACCGTCGGCGAGCATCGCCTCTGCGCCGCCCCGCCCTTCTTCACCCGGTTGGAAAATCAAATGAACCGTCCCTGCGAAGTCAGGATTGCCCGCGAGGTGACGGGCTGCGCCGAGCAGCATGGCGGTGTGACCGTCATGCCCGCAGGCGTGCATCTTGCCGGGCGTGGTCGAGGCGTGTGGCAGGCCGGTCGTCTCGGTCAGCGGCAGTGCATCCATATCGCACCGCAGGCCGACGCTGCGATTGCCGGGGTGCCTGCCCTTGATGGTCGCGACGATGCCCGTCTTGCCGATGCCGGTGACGTGCTCGATCCCCCATTCGGTCAGCTTCCGCGACACGAGTTCGGCCGTTCGCGTTTCTTCGAGGCCGAGTTCGGGATGAGCGTGGATATCCCGGCGGATGGCCACGAGTTCGTCGAAGTGGTCCCTAATTCCGGCGACCGGGGCGTCGAGGGGCATGGCGAACCTCTGGTTTTGACTCACTTCGGCGGGATGACCGCGTAGACTTGGATCTCGACCTTGGCGCGATCTTCGATCAGGGCCGTCACTTGCACCACGGCCATGGCAGGGAAGTGCCGGCCGATGATCTCGCGATACGCCGCGCCGATGCCTTTGAGATTGTCTTTGTAGGCCTTCTTGTCGGTGAGATACCACGTCATCGACGTGATGTGCTCGGGACCGGCGCCGGCTTCCTTGAGGACAGCGACGACGTTCCGAAGTGTCTGAGCCGTCTGTCCCACGAGATCGTCGGTCTCGAATTCGCATTTCTCGTTCCAGCCGATCTGGCCGCCGACGAAGATGACATCGCCGCGGGCCATGACGCCGTTCGCGTAGCCAATCGGTTTGGCCCAGCCGGGCGGTTGTAAGGCTTTGTGCATCGCTGGTTCTCCGTCAGCGCTTCGCGAGTTCGCGCGCGATGATGACCTTTTGGACCTCGGTGGCGCCCTCGTAAATGCGCAACGCACGGATCTCGCGATAGAGGCTCTCGACGATCTCCCCGCGCTTCACGCCGCGCCCGCCGAACATTTGCACCGCTCGGTCGATGACCCGTTGCGCGTTTTCGGTCGCGGTCATCTTCGCCATGGCGGCTTCGGCCGTTGTGGGCAGCTTCTGCACGTCGCGGCGCCAAGCAGCGCGGTACGTCAGTAGCGCGGCAGAATCGATATCGGTCGCCATCTCGGCGAGCCCCGCTTGTGTGAGCTGCAAGTCGAACAGCTTCGCACCGAACATCGGCCGCGCATGGGCATGCGCATTGGCTTCGTCGAGCGCCCGGCGCGCGAAGCCGAGGGCGGCGGCGGCGACGGAGGCGCGGAAGATGTCGAGCGTGCGCATCGCGATCTTGAAGCCTTCGCCAGGGCCGCCGATGCGGCGGGCGAGCGGGATGCGGCAGTTCGTGAACCGGATCGTTGCGAGTGGATGCGGGGCTACGACGTCGATGCGCTCGGCAATCGAGAAACCGGGATCATCAGCGAACACGACGAATGCGGAAATGCCGCGTGTGCCGGCGCCTTCGCCGGTCCGGACGAAAACAGTGTAGACGTCGGCGATGCCGCCATTCGAGATCCAGGTCTTGTCGCCGTTCAAGACGACGTGGTCGCCGTCGATTGTGCCGGCGCACTGCATGGCGGCGACGTCGGAGCCGGCGTCCTTTTCGGAGAGTGCAAAGGCCGCGATCCAGTCGCCGCGCCGGACTTTTGGCAGAACTTCGGCGCGCAGTTCCGGCGGTGCGGCAAGCGCGATCGCGCCAGTGCCCAAGCCCTGCATGGCAAAGGCGAAGTCGGCGAGCCCGTCGCGCCAGGCGAGCGTCTCGCGAGCCAAGCAGATGCGGCGGCTGTCGAGCGTGTCGGCCCCGGTATGGACATCGCCGACGCAGGCATCGAGCAGCCCGGCCTTGCCGAGATCGCGGACGAGCGCGCGGCAGGAACCGTCGGCGTCGTCATGGTCGACGTGCGCCAATTCGGGCCGCGCGATGAAGGCATCGAGTTTGGCAGCGTAGTCGCGATGGCTCGCATCGAAGAACGGCCAGGCGAGATGGTCGCGCGTCGGCGCGGGGCGGACGGGGATGGAGGCCATCTCAGTTGCCCTCGAATTTTGGCTTCTGCTTGGCGGCGAACGCTTCGAACGCACGGCGGAAATCACCAGTCGCCATACAGACCGCCTGCGCCTGTGCCTCGGATTCGATCATCTCCTCGATGCCCATCGCCCATTCCTGGTTCATCATCGTCTTGGTGATGCCGTGAGCAAACCAGGGGCCATCGGCGAGGTTGCGGGCGTAGGCGCGTGCCTCGTCCTCGAGTTGACCGGCGGGCATGAGGCGATTGTAGAAACCCCAAGCAAAACCTTCCTCGGCCGTCATCGCACGGCCGGAGAACAGCAGATCGGCGGCACGACCCTGGCCGATGATGCGCGGGAGGATGCCGCACGCACCCATGTCGGCGCCGGCAAGGCCGACGCGCGTAAACAGGAATGCCGTCTTCGCGTCGTTCGTCGCGAAGCGGATATCGGAGGCCATCGCAAGGATCGCCCCGGCACCGGCGCAGATGCCGTCGACGGCGGCGACGATGGGCTGCGGGCAGCGGCGCATGGCTTTCACGACGTCGCCGGTCATCCGCGTAAAGGCGATGAGGTCAGGCATGGTCATGCGCGTCAGCGGCTCGATGATCTCGAACACGTCGCCACCCGAGCAGAAATTGCCGCCCGAGCCCGTCAGCACGACAGCCCGGACGTCGTTGGCGTAGACGAGATCGCGGAACAGATCGCGCAGCTCCGCATAGCTGTCGAACGTCAGCGGGTTCTTCTTGTCGGGGCGGTTCAGGCGGACCGTCGCAACGCGCCCATCGGCGCTTGTCTCGAAGATGAAATGGCGCGCCTTGTAGTCTTTCATCGCGCGCTTCGCGCTTTGCATCGCTGAGACGTCAGAGGTCATGGCAAATCATCCCGTCATCACTTCACCGCCCGCAACGGCGATGGCTTGTCCAGTTATCGCCGAGGCGCCGAGCGAAGCGAGCCAAGCAACAGCATCGGCAACTTCGCGTGGCTGCACAAGACGGCCCTGCGGATTGCCTTTGGCGAGTTCGGCGCGGGCCTCGGTGTCGCTGCGGCCAGTCTTGGCGGTGATATTGGCAACTGCGCCGTCGAGCAATGGCGTTTCGGTGAATCCAGGACATACCGCATTGACGGTGACGCCTTGCCGCGCAACTTCGAGGGCAAGCGCGCGGGTGAGGCCGACAACGGCGTGCTTGGCCGCGACATAGGCGGTGACGTAGCCATAGCCGACAAGACCGGCTGTTGAGGCGACGTTGACAATGCGGCCGGACTTGCGCGCGACCATGCCAGGTAGCACCGCGGCCGTAACACGCCAGACGCCTTTGAAGTTTACATCCAGCATCGTATCGACGGCAGCGATCGTCGTTCTGGAAAACGGCGCGCTGTCGGCACGCCCCGCATTGTTGGCGAGGATTGAGATCTCACCGGCCGCTGCTACCGCCTCTGCGACGGCTGCGGCAACACTTGCATCGTCAGTCACGTCCATCACGACCGCGCGGGCAGAGCCTGCTGGCAACTTGGCGACGGCGGCATCGAGGATGTCCCGGCGCCGGCCGGCGAGTGTCACCTTGATGCCGTCCGCGATCAGGCGTTCGGCAATCGCCAACCCGATCCCGGTGCCGCCGCCGGTAATCAGCGCGTGTCGTCTCTGATTTGCCATGGCGCTCACTTCGCGGGGGTCGTCGCGCGTACGAGGTTCTGCTCGTACTGCACCTTGCCCGAACGGTACTGTTTCGGCCAGGGGACCGACTGGATCCCGATTTTCGCGGCCTCATGCAGGGTCCAGGCGGCGTCCGCCAGATGCGGACGGGCCAATGCGCAGAGGTCGGCGCGGCCGGCGGCGATGATCGAGTTGGCGTGGTCGGCTTCCGAGATCGCGCCGACGGCGACGGTCGCGATGCCGACGCTGTTGCGAACCTGATCGGAGAAGGGCGTCTGGAACATCCGGCCATAGACCGGCTGTTCGCCGGAGACGACCTGGCCAGATGAGCAGTCGATGATATCCGCGCCAGCGTCTTTGAACATTTTCGCAAAGATCACGGCGTCGTCGGGCGTGTTGCCGCCCGGCGCCCAGTCGTGACACGAGAGGCGAACGGAGATCGGCTTGTCATCGGGAATGACGGCGCGGATGGCGCGGAAGATCTCCAGTGGATAGCGTGCCCGTGCCTCGTGCGAGCCGCCATAGCCGTCGCTCCGCGTGTTTGAAAGCGGCGACAGGAAGCTCGACAGCAGGTAGCCGTGCGCGGCGTGCAGCTCGAATAGGTCGAAGCCCGCCTGCGCCGCCAGTTTCGCCGCACGAACAAACTCCTCCTTCACGCGCACCATGTCGTCCGCAGTCATCGCGCGGGGAACCTGGTTGAAGCTGTGGTAGGGGAGGGCGGACGCCGAAATCAGCGGCCAGTTGCCGCTTTCCAGTGGCCTATCGATACCGTCCCAGGCCGTCTTCGTCGATCCCTTGCGCCCCGCGTGGCCGAGCTGGATGGCGATTTTGGCGTCGGAATTCGCGTGCACGAAATCGACGACACGCTTGAGACCTGCGGCATGCGCCTCGCTCCACAGACCAAGGCAGCCTGGAGTGATGCGGGCATCAGGGGCGACGCAGACCATTTCGGTGAAGACGAGCCCGGCGCCGCCCATGGCACGCGAGCCGAGGTGCACGAGATGGAAATCGCCCGCGATGCCATCCACCGCCGAGTACATCGCCATCGGCGACATGACGATGCGGTTCGCGAGCGTCGTGCCGCGTACCTTGAAGGGCGTGAGCATCGGCGGCAGCGGACGATCCTTGTCGGACGCCGCAGGAACGCCATTGCGAGCGGCATACCAGCGCTCATATCCTTCAAGCCACTTCGGATCGCGTTTGCGCAAGTTCTCGTGCGATATGCGCTGCGAACGGGTCAACAGAGAGTACATGAACTGCTCGGGCTCGAGCCGGTCGGCATACCGCTCGCCGACGACCTCGAACCATTCCATCGCGTTCCGCGCGGCATTCTGGATTCGCGCCACGTCGACGCGGCGCACTTCCTCGTAGGCCGCGAGAACCCCCGGGATCTTGCTCGCCTCGTGGCCGAACGTCTCGAACTGACGGGCTAGTTCGATCGCGTCGTCGAAAGCGAGTTTGGTGCCGGAACCAATGGCGAAGTGTGCCGTGTGGGCCGCGTCACCCATCAAGACGACGTGCGACTTGCCGTTGAAGTGGCTCCACTTGCCGCAGATGAGGCGGTTGAAATTGAGCCAAGCAGACCCGCGCAAGTGCCGCGCGTTGGTCATCAGCTTGGCGCCATCGAGCACGTCTTTGAAGGTTGACTCGCAGAACGCGATCGACTGGTCCTGATCGGCCTTGTCGAGGCCGTGCTTCTGGAACGTCTCTTCCGTGGTCTCGACGATGAAAGTCGAGGTCTTGTCGTCGAACTTGTAGATATGCGCCTGAAACCAGCCGTGCTCGGTCTTCTGGAAGTCGAAGGTGAACGCGTCATAGAGTTTGTCGGTGCCGAGCCAGATGTAGCGGTTCGGACGAACGATCATGTCCGGCTCGAAGGCCGCCTCGTAGCGGTTGCGGATCTTGGAGTTGATGCCGTCCGAGGCGATGATGAGATCGGCGTCTGGAAAATCGAGGTCGCTGTCGACATCGCGCTCGAATTGCAGCTCGACTCCAAGGGCCTCGCAACGCGTCTGCAAAATGTTCAGCAAGCGCTTGCGCCCGATGCCGACGAAGCCATGGCCCGTCGTGCGCATCCGCTTGCCTTTGTGCCAGACTTCGATGTCGTCCCAATGGTTGAAGGCGTCGCGGATCTCACGGGCCGTTTCCGGGTCCCACACCTGCATGGCCTCCATGGTCGCGTCTGAAAACACAACCCCCCAGCCGAAGGTGTCGTAGGGCTTGTTGCGCTCGACAACCGTGACCGAATGGGCCGGGTGGAGCCGCTTCATCAAAAGACCGAAGTAGAGACCGGCGGGACCGCCGCCAATGCAGACGATGCGCATGAACGTCCTCCGCGAAGCCGGGCCGGCGCACACGTGCCGCCCGCGAGCCGTCGCCCGGGGGGATGCATCCCGAAGGCGATGACCTTGTGACGCGTTATTGTTCAAGTTTAAACTGTCTTGTCAATTGGCTCGCGCTGAGGCTGTAGGTCGCGACTGGCAGCGTCGGCGGATGGGCAAACCCGCTCGGTCGCGGCCTTTCCGACTCCAAATGCTTGCAATTTCTTGAAGTTCGAATAGATCGGGACCATAGCATCCGGAGGCAGCGCATGGTGCAATCGGCAACCGCTGATCTTGAAGCGTTACTGGCCAAGGTGCCGGCTGGCAACAAGCTGGAGTTGCGGCTCTGGCTGCGCATGCTGTCGTGCGTCAATTTCATATCGGCAGAAATTCGCCGGAAGCTACGGGCTGAATTCGGCGTGACCCTGCCGCAATTCGACGTGCTGGCACAGTTGCAGCGCGAGCCGGACGGCCTGCGTTTGGGCGAACTCTCGCGCCGGCTGATGGTCACGAACGGCAACCTGACTGGGCTGGTCGACAAGCTGGTCGAGGCCGGATTCGTCGTGCGCGAGGGCGTGCCGGGCGACCGCCGTGTGCAGGTCGTGCGCATGACCAAGGCTGGCGCCACGTTGTTTTCTCACATGGCGAAAGCGCACGAGGGGTGGCTTTCGGACATGCTGTCGGACGTAAAGGACGACACCATGAGCGCGCTCATCCGCGAACTCGAGCTGGTCAAGCGGTCGGTAAACCGGCGTGCGGCAAATGACGGCTGATGGTTGACGGGTGGGGCGCGATTGCCGTTGCCAATAGTTCCAAAATAAAATTGAGTTTCAAACTAAAAATGTCGGGTGGGAGCGGCAAGCCGCCCAACGGAGGCACGCATGTTCGGCAAGTGGTTGTCTGGCAAGAATAGCGACGCCGCCGCGCGCAAGGTGTCTGGCCGCGCCGACCTCGGCCCCTCAGCGCATGTCGACACGTTCGCACGCGATAATCTGCCCCCCGCCGGCCAATGGCCGAACATGCTGCTTGACCGGCCGGAGTTCCAGTATCCCGACTACATCAACGCCGCTGTCGAATTCACCGACCGGATCGTCGAGAAGGGCTTCGGCGACCACATCGCGCTGATCGGCAACGGACGCCAGCGCACCTACAAGGAGTTGAGCGACTGGACCAACCGGCTCGCTCACGCGCTGGTCGAAGACTACGGCGTGAAGCCCGGCAATCGCGTGCTGATCCGCTCGGGGAATAACCCGGCGCTCGTGGCGGCATGGCTCGCGGCAACGAAGGCCGGCGCGGTCGTCGTCAACACGATGCCGATGCTGCGTGCGGGCGAACTCTCCAAGATTATCGACAAGGCGGAGGTGAGCCTCGCGCTCTGCGATAGCCGCATCGCCGACGAACTCGTCGCCGCGGCGAAAGAGAGCAAGTTCCTAAAAAAGGTCATCTCCTTCGACGGCACGTCAAACCACGACGCCGAACTCGACAGGATCGCGTTGTCGAAGCCGGTCAAGTTCGATGCGGTGAAGACCGGGCGCGACGATGTCGCCTTGCTTGGCTTCACGTCGGGCACGACCGGCGTGCCGAAGGCCACGATGCATTTCCACCGCGACTTGCTGATCATCGCCGACGGTTACGCCCGCGAAGTCCTCAATCCGGGACCGAACGACGTGTTCGTCGGTTCCCCGCCCCTGGCGTTCACGTTCGGACTTGGCGGCCTTGCGATATTCCCGCTGCGCTTCGGCGCGGCCTCGGCATTGCTTGAGAATGCCTCGCCGCAGAACATGGTCGAAATCATTCAGAAGTACAAAGCGACGGTGTGCTTCACCGCGCCCACCGCATACCGCGTGATGCTGGCAGCGATGGAGGGTGGCGCCGATCTCTCGTCGCTGCGTGCGGCGGTGTCGGCGGGCGAGACGCTGCCGGCGCCTGTCTACGAGGACTGGGTGAAGAAAACAGGCAAGCCGATGCTCGACAGCATGGGCTCGACCGAGATGTTGCACGTCTTCATCTGTAACCGGCTGGACGATGCGCGCCCCGGCGTGACCGGCAAACCAGTCACCGGTTACGAGGTCCGCGTCGTCGATGACAACATGCAGGATGTGCCCGATGGCATGCCGGGCAAACTTGCTGTGCGTGGCCCAACGGGTTGCCGCTATCTCAACGACGACCGCCAGAGGGGCTATGTGCGCGATGGCTGGAACCTGACCGGCGACAGCTTCGTGCGCCACCCCGATGGCTATTTTTCGTTCGCGGCACGCACCGACGACATGATCATCTCGGCCGGCTACAACATCGCCGGGCCGGAAGTCGAAGCCGCGCTGCTGCGCCATCCCGATGTCGCCGAGTGCGCCGTGATCGGCCGGCCCGATGAAGAGCGCGGCCAGATCGTCGAAGCGCATGTGGTGCTGAAACCGGGCGTCGAGGCGGGTGATCTGCAAGTGAAGGTTCTACAAGATCACGTCAAGGCGACGATCGCGCCCTACAAGTATCCACGCAGCGTGAAGTTCGTGACCGCACTGCCGAAGACCGAGACCGGCAAGGTGCAGCGCTTCAGGTTGCGCGAGGCCGCTAAGCCTTGAGCTTGAACGACGGCGGGCGGACGATATCTTCAGCGCGCTTGTCCTCGCGGAAATGCTTGAACGAAGCGTGACGCAAATTCCGGTCGGTAGTGAGGTCGCGATAGGAGACTTGCGCGACGAGTTTCGGTGCCACCCAGACCACGCCTGCCTGCTGCTTGCGGCTGAGTGTCGGCTTGAGCGGCGGTGTCTTGCGCTCGATGGATTGAAGGCCCTCCGCCATGGCGCGCGCTTCGGCGAGCGAAAAGCCGGTGCCGACGCGGCCGGCATAGACGATCGCGCCCTTGTCATAGAAGCCGAGGACGAGCGATCCGACCATCCCGGCGCCTGCCTTCGAAGGCACATAGCCGATGACGACGAATGGATCGGCCATAACACACTTGGATTTCGTCCAGTCGCCGTTGCGGCCCGAGCGGTAGGGGAGATCGGTGCGCTTCGAAATGATGCCTTCGAGACCCATGCGGCAGGCATTTTGAAGAACGTCGCGGCCATCGCCGCTCATATGCGCGCTGTAGCGTAAGAAAACGAGCGGCGGTTGGGCGCGCTTGATGATCCGCTCCAGCGCCACTTTCCGCGCGAGCAAGGGCTCGCCCCTGAGATCGCAGCCATCGAGATGGAGGAGGTCGAACGCCATCATGTGAATGTGTGCGGCCGAGCCAATCTTCAGTTCAGCTTGCAAGGATGAGAAATTGGAAACGCCGTTCGCGTCGAGCACGACGGCCTCGCAATCGATGGCGGCCGACTTGACAGCAAGCGCCGCAAAATCCTGCACGACGATGCCAAACCGATCCGCCCAGTCGAGCGCATTTCGCGTGAGCAGCCGCACCTTGCCGGCCTCGATGAGCGCCTGAACGCGGTAGCCGTCGAACTTGATCTCGTGCACCCAGGTGTCGCCTTGCGGCGGTTCTGCCATCGCGAGCGCGAGGCAGGGCGGCGTGAACGCGAGTGCGGCCGCTGACGGCCCTTTGCGAACGATCATGGCGAGCCGCCGATCAGCTTGCCGATCGCCATGCGGAGAGGCCGAGCGCTCTTATCGTAGTCGGACCAGGCAGTCGACTTGGCAATGAGGGCAGGCACGGTCCGGACCGTGAACCGCTGGGGATCGAGGCCTCTTTTAACTTGCGCCCACGTCAGTGGCATCGACACGGTCGCCCCAGGTCGCGCACGTGGTGACAGAGGCGCAACGGCCGTCGCCGTCTCGTCATTGCGCAAGTAGTCAATGAAGATCTTCCCTGTCCGCTTCTTCTTCGACATCGTCGTAACATAGCGATCAGGCGCCTCGGCGGCGAGGCGCGCGGCTACTGTCTCGGCGAACAGCTTTGCCTGGTCCCAGCTGATCGTCTCATCGGGTGCGAGCGGCGTGACGACATGCAAGCCCTTGCCAGCGGTCGTCTTGCAGAAGGCGGCGAGGCCGATGGTTTCAAGCAGGGTCTTCATTTCCTTTGCGGCATCGACTACGGCGCCGAACGGCACATCCGGGGCAGGATCGAGATCGAAGATGAGGCGTCCTGGCACACGCGGCCGATGCGGTGCACAGTTCCATGGATGGAATTCGAGAACGGAAAACTGCGCCATCGCGACGAGCGTCTGAGCGTCGTCGATCTGCACGTAAGGCTCGTGCGCGCGATCCACGGCAATCGCGGACAGCGAGGCAGGCTGCCCGGCCATCGGATGACGTTGGAAGAATTGCTCGCCCTCGATGCCATCCGGGGCCCGAACGAACGAGCAGGGGCGGCCATGAAGATGGCGGATCATCCACGGCGACACCGCGAGAAGGTATGCGGCGAGGTCCTGTTTTGTGATCGGGTCGCGACCCGGCCAAAGAACGCGGTCGGGATGCGTGAGCTTCGGCATCGTCGCCGTCGTCGATGGCGAGTCGGTGCTGCGCCGCGCGGCGGTCGCCTGCCGCGAGCGCGTGCTGGCGGTCTCATCCCACACGGCAGACCGCGCAATCGTCTTGCCGGATGTCATGAACGGCGTCGCGCCATCGCCCTTGCCCTTGGCGATCTGGTTCATCGTGCGTCCGGTGGCAACCGAGCGGTCCTTGGCCTGCACCGTGTCCTTGCCAGGTGTGGCATAGTCGTCCCTGTGTTTGATCAGCAGCCAGTTGTCGCGCGGCTCCCCGCTCCGCCGCTTCAATCGCACCAGCACGAAGCTGCCTTTGAGCTTCTCGCCGGCGAGTACGAATTTGAGCTCGCCGTCACGCAGGGTTTGCGCGGGCGCTTTGTCGCTCTCCGGCGCCCAGAATCCGCGGTCCCAGATCATCACGGTGCCGCCGCCGTATTCGCCTTCCGGGATCGTGCCTTCGAAATCGCCGTAGTCGAGCGGGTGGTCCTCGACTTCGACGGCGAGGCGCTTCTTTGCCGGATCGAGCGAGGGACCGCGTGTCACCGCCCACGACTTGAAGACACCGCCGACTTCGAGGCGGAGGTCGTAGTGAAGCCGCGTTGCATCGTGTTTTTGAATGACGAAGCGCAGATGCTCGCTCGGCTTGACCTTGTTCCCGCCGACCCCGCTCGGCTCCGAGGATTTAGCGAAGTCGCGCTTCGCCTGATAATCGGAAAGTGGCCGTGTCGCGGGTCGGGCCATGTAAAACCTGCCTCAGGTCTCCGTCAGGATGTCTTGCGCTTCTTCGGCGGCGCCTTGGCAGCAGCCTTGCGCGGCGCGGTCTCACCCTTGGCCGGAGCGGCTTTTTGCGACCGGCCCGGCTGACCGACACTGCGCTTCAAGGCTTCCATCAGGTCGACCACGTTGGCGCCGGTCGGGCGCGGCGAGTCTTCGTGTGCCACGATCTTGCGGCCACGCATCTTCTCTTGCACCAGGTCCTTGAGCGCGTCCTGGTAATGATCGCGATAGGCCGAGGGATCGAAGCGCGACGTCTTCTGCTCGATCAGCTGCACGGCAAGGTCAATCATTTCCTTCTGCGGCTTGGCTTTCGGCACCTCGGTGAAGAAGTCGGCGGGATCGCGCAGCTCGTCCGCATAGCGCAGCATCTCCATGACGAGGCCATCGCCGAGCGGCGCAATCGCAACCAGCCACTCGCGCCCGCCGATGGTCACTTGCGCTAGACCGACACGTCCTGTTTTGGAGAGCGCGTCGCGGATCACCACGTAGCCTTCGCCCGCGAGCGCGTCTGCGGGCGCGACGAAGTACGGCCGCTCGAAGAAGCGGTAGTCGACCTCGCGCGCATCGACGAACTGCACGAGGTCGATCGTCTTCTTGCTCTCGAGCTTCAGCGCGTCGATCTCGTCAGGCTCGAGGATCACATAGGTGTCGGCATCGACCTCATAGCCCTTGGCAATGTCGGCGCTGTCGATCTTGCCGATGCCCTGCACGACCTTTTCGTAGTGCACGCGCTTGCCGCTGGGCTTGTGGATCTGCCTGAAGCTGATCTCGCTCTTGCTCTCGACGGCGTTGTAGACTTCGACCGCGATCGTCACCAGGCTGAGCCGCAGGTAACCCTTCCAATAGGCACGATGTCTCTTGGCCATGACGCAATACCTCGGGGGCGGTTTCGCATGAACCACCGTATCTTGAGGCTAAGACGCCTGAAAGTCACAAAGGTTCGCCAATCGCGGTTAGGGCGGAACGCGGCAACCGTGAACGACTGAGGAACGCGAGGTAGCAGAGCGCCTCAGCGGCGGGGTATCGATCTGAAGGCCGGACGGTAGGGCGCGGCGATCGGTGCCGCGCGGGCCGACTGAGGCGAGGACGGCTGGATGATAACGGGCCGCATGGGATAGACGCCCGCGGAGAAACCGTCGTCGAAGTAGCACACGGGCTCGCTTCTGACGCAGCGGCCATTGACTTCGACGATGCAGAGATCGCGGCAACGGATGTCCGCCGCCTGAGCCGGAACTGCCAACACAGGGACAAATGTTGATGCGGCCGATGCCGCCACACCCGCAATAAAACAAAGCCGAACGATACGCTGCATGAGACGTCTCCCGGTGAGAGCACACTGCCGTGCTCTCACTTGCGGGACTATCACGGCTTTTCGAGCTTACGCTGTATCGCGAGAGACAGCGTGCTCACCCGGCCCGCAGGCTGCTGATCGCTGCGTTGACGCCGCCGGAGGTATGCGGAATGCCCGCGTCGGCCATCGCCATTTCGACGGTGGCGATGGCGCCGAGCACCATCGGCTCGTTCAAATCGCCGAGGTGGCCGATGCGGAATACGCGGCCCATCAGCGGCCCGAGGCCGCCGCCCAGGGAAAGATTGTAGCGGTTGAGCGCGTGCTTGCGGAACACGTTGGCATCATGACCATCCGGCACCAGGATGGCGGAAACGCTGTCGGAGGCACGCGACGGATCGGCGCAGAGCAATTCGAGGCCGGCGATTTTGCCGTCGATACCCTTGGCTGAAATCTTCACGCTGTTCTTGACGCCACCGCCCCAATGCGACACCGCGGCTCGTACCGCCGAGGCAAGGCGATGGTGGCGGGCGAACACGTTCTCGAGACCCTCGTCGTCGATGACACGGATGGCTTCGTCCAAACCGAAGAACAGATGCACCGGCGTGGTGCCCGGGAAGCGTTGCGGCGTCATCGCCTGCATGGCCTTCCAGCCCCAGTAGCTCTTCGGCGTCGCGACGGTCTCGGCACGCGCCATGGCCTTGCCGGAGATACCGGTAAAGGACATGCCGGTGATCATCATCAGCCCCTTCTGGCTGCCGCCGACGACGACATCGACACCCCACTCGTCCATCCGGAAGTCGAACGAGCCGAGCGAAGAAATCGTGTCGGAGAGCAACAGTGCCGGATGCTTGGCTCGGTTCATCGCCTTGCGAACGTCGGCGATGGGGGTCGCAACGCCGGTCGCCGTCTCGTTGTGGACGACGAGAACGCCCTTGATCTCATGCGCCGTGTCGGCGGCAAGACGCTTTTCGACCTCGGCCATCGACACGCCGGTCCGCCAGTCGGCCGCCAGCGTCTCGACCTTGTAGCCGAGCGAGCGAGCCATATCGGACCAGTTCGCCGAGAAGTGCCCGCTTTCGAGCATCAGGATGGTCTCGCCAGGCGTAAAGCAGTTGACGAGCGAGGCCTCCCACGCGCCGTGCCCGTTGGAGCCGTAGAACAACACGGTCTGCTTGGTCTTCAGAACCCGCTTCACGCCCTCGGTCGCCCGCGCCTGGATCTCCAGGAAAGCCGGGTCGAAGAAATCCATCGTCGCCCGATTCATGGCGCCGAGGATGCGGTCGGGGATGTTGGTCGGACCCGGATTGAAGAAGAACTGGCGGCCGCGCGGACGGGCGGCGTTCGATCCGGATGTGCTCATCGACATGGCTTAAGGTCCTTCCCCTGAATTTTGCCCCGGAAACCTGTACCGCCGAGGGTCGAAAGTCCACTGCGCGGATCGAGCGCGGGCGGCGCCCTGGCGCATTGCATGCAAGACGCATCGCATGCAAGACGCCTCGCGTTCTGGCAAATGCCATTTGCGGCAGGCAAGCAGATCCGCACCGCCGAGCGTTGACTCGAAGCTCACGGCTACCTAGCGTCCCCGGCAACTCTCCATAAAGCTGCCGAGGAGCGCCTGCGCATGTCTGTCGTAACAGTCGAGAAGCATGGGGACGTCGCCGTCCTGTCGATCAACAACCCGCCGGTCAATGCGGCGAG
>JAPXTA010000125.1:0-15011 GCA_033812735.1 Hyphomicrobiaceae bacterium
GCCCTGTGAACATATTCCGCTCGACGATCGGCACATGCTTGTATGCCGCGGCGTGATAGATCGTCTGAACACCGTGGAGTTCGAGCGACTCATCGATGAGCTGGCGGTCGAGCACCGAACCGAGGATCGCGACGACCTCCGGAGCCGTGAACTGTTCGCCGACCGCCGACGCCATGCCGGCGATGATTCGCTGCATCTCGCTCTCGATCTCGTAGAGCGCGTTCTCGCCCATATCGAACAGCACCAGCCGCCGGGGCTGCTGGCGGATGATCTGACGCGCGAGTTCCGAGCCGATCGATCCGCCGGCCCCCGTCACCATGACGACCTTGCCGGTCGTGTTGCGTGACAGCAGCTCCTGGTTGGGCGGGACGGGATCGCGTCCGAGCAGGTCGCCGGCATCGACGGAGCGAAGGTCGTTGACGGTAATGCGGCCGTCCGCGATGTCCTCGAAGGCCGGTAGCGTTCGGACGGCGATTTGCAACGTTTCGAGTTCGTGCAGAACATCGAGCCGCTCGCGCCGCGTCTCCTCCGACAGCGCGACCATGACCTCCTTGACGCCGAACCGGTCTATGAGCCCTGGAAGCTTGTCCGGCCGATACACTTTGTAGCCGCCGATGAACTGTCCCCAAAGTGTGCGCTTACGGTCGACGAAGCCGACCGGCTCGTAGCGGTCCGAGCGTTCGAGTGCATTGGCGAGTTGCAAAGCAGCCGGGCCGGCGCCGTACAGCATGACGGGAACGCGGCTCGCGACAGGCCGGTCTGGGACCGGCACGCCAGCCGATTTCAGAAGCCAGCCCGCAACCTGCCGCACGCCCCAAACCCCGGCGATGCCGAGCGGCCCGTAAATGAACAGTGCGCCACGCGGGACGCCGTTGACGCCCGTCATGAAGACGAAAAGGCTCCAGATCAAAATCGAGAGCGTGACGGCAAGCGCGATTTTGTTGATCGTCCGTCCGCCCATGAAGCGCGTGACGATACGGTAGATATCGAACTGAAAGAACGTGAGTACTGTGATCAGCGGCGCCGATGCCATCAGCAGCGCGAATTCGAACGACGGCGGAACGTAGAATTCCCCATACCTCAGGCTGAACCCGCACCACAGCGCCAGACCGAGGATGATGAGATCGGTGACAACGAGAACGCCGCGCTTCCAATAGCGCCCAAGGCTGGTCGCCCAAAGCACGGCGGAGCGGCAATATCCCTGCACTGTGGCCTCAGCTTCAGACACTTAAAACACCACACAGGTCGAAGGGACCCAGTTGAAATTCGATCCGGTCAAGGACCGTCTGAGTAACGTCGTAACGATCAGTATCCATCACAGATAGCTCAATCTACAAATTTTCAACAGCGTAGCCTGCTACCATGGGAGTGGGCGGACGATTTGCCTCGCCCGCCATCATGACGCTGGATTATTGTGCACTGTCGGGCAAAATCCGGTAGGAAAGCCAAGCGGCTATACCCCCGAACACCACCGCGCCCGCGACACTCGCGAAGTACACGCCTTCGGCGCCCGCAAAGCGGCTCGCGGCATAGGTCAGTGGGACGGTGCCGAGCGTCGCCCGGCCCCAATTCAGCGCGGTGCCATAACGCGCATACCCTAGTGTGCTGAATGCCGCGTTGGCGACGAACAGCATGCCGAGAAATAGAAACAACGGTGCGACATAGAGGCAGTAGAACCACACCAGTTCGGCCGCCCGCCCCGACAAGGCGAACCAGCTGGCAATGGTTGGACCACAAAGCACGAGGAACAACCAAGCCAGGGCGCAGAACAACACATTCGTCCGGTAGGCGGCTGTTAGTGTCGCGCGCACGCGGTCATTGAGCCCCGCCCCGTAATTCTGGCCGATGATCGGACCGACCGCGCCTGAGAGACAAAACACCGCACCGAAGGCAACCGGCGTGATTCGCCCGACGATGGCCCATGCTGCCATGGCGGTGTCACCGTGGTTCGCAACCATGGCCGTCGTGAAGGTGTTGGCGATCGGCGTCGCGATGTTCGTCAGCACGGCCGGGACCGCGACCGCCGCCATTCGCTGCGCGTCGCCGAGCCAAGACGCAAACTCGGGCCGCTCGCGGACCCGATGGATGACGAACACACCAAATGCGCCGACGAGCACGAAGGCGAGCCGCGATGTGGCATGTGCCAAGGCGGAGCCGACGATGCCGAGCTTGAAAATGAAGATCAGCACCGGTTCGACGGCAACGTTCACCGCCGCCCCAACCAGCGAAACCGACATCGACCGCCGCGCGTCGCCGAGCGAGCGCAAGACCGCCATCGAGCACATGCCAAGGCAGGTGAGCGGCAGAACCGTCATCGCAATCTTCAAGTAGGAGACCGCGAGCGCATGCGTCCGCCCAGTTGCGCCCATGACGCTGAGAATGCTGCCGATGAAAGGCCAGATGGCCACAGCGATCACGACGCCAGCGACGATGGCTGTGAGGTGTGCATTGACCGCGATCCGCTTCAGTGCCGCGTGATCGCCGCGGCCCGCCGCCGGCGCCACGACGGCAATGGTCGCAATCGACAGGCCGATCCCGACGGACGTCGAGAAGAACTGGATCGTCATCGCATAGCCGATCGCCGCGAGGATCTCGACATCGCGGAGCAACCCGAGGAACAGCAAGCTCAGCAACTCGGCGACAAAAACCGCCATCAGCCCGATCGCAGCCGTCCCGGTCATCACAAGGATGTGGCGCTGGATGGAACCGGTCACAAAGCGAGGCGACGACCCTTTCGGGTTGGCAGGCGCTGGGGTCATCGCCTGAACTTCAGGTCGAGCCCCGCGGCGCGCCACGTCTTTTCCATCAGATCCAGATCGGTTTCACCTGAGGGGCGCGCTTTGCTCGGAAACCATGGGCGTCGCGGCTCGACCGAAGTCCGCCACAGCTGCATCAACCGGCGCAGTTCCGGCAGCGGCGCTACATGATCGTCGACGCGGATGTTGATGTCCGGAATATCCTCGGTTGTCGTCACCAGAAGTGCCGCCGACTGACGCCCGCGCTTGTCGCCCCCGGCGGCCTCGCCCGCGTCGAGTGCCGTAATCAGCCGTTCGGGCAACGGCAGGTCGGTCCGCGCGGCAAATGTCTTGAACGTCTCCTCGACCACCCCCGCCCCACGCAGCATATTCCCGGCCACCGAGAAGCCATCCCCGGTCTTATGCCCCGCCCAGTCCACGCAGTTCTTTCCGGTCCACGCCGCCGTCCGGCCGTGCTTGTCGATCACATGGATCTGTCTGACCCCATTGCCATCGTCGCCCGTAAGCGCACTTTCAATCGCCTGCCGCGGGGCGAGGCCGCGCTCCAGCGCATCGAGCACGGCAGGCGCGAGGTAAGGGTTGGTCATCGACTGGGTGGCCACTGCCCCAACGCCCGAGCGGACGAATGGACAGCGCGCTCCGACCGCGAACGCGCATGTCGTCACAGCGGTCGCAAACGCACCGCTTTTCGGGTCGAAGGCAACGATGGACCAAGTCATGGCTGTCCCCGCGAGTCACTCGTTTGATGCGACAAGTTAAACGGGCGTGCGCACGATGGCCAGATGCCAGGCGGCATGGCAGCAGCGAAACTCGATGCGTCTGCAAGAACGGCAAAGGCCCCGGAATGTCCGGGGCCTCCTTAAAATGCAGGTCCGTCAGCGCCGTCTCAGACCAGCTTCTTGAGTTCCGTCCGCAGCGCCGCCGCAAGGTCCGGCCGCGCCATCGCGTAAGCGACGTTCGCCGTCAGAAAACCGATCTTCGAGCCGCAGTCGTAGATCGTGCCGTCGAAGCGCACCGCATGAAACGCCTGCTTCAGATCGCTCATCAGCTTGATCATGCTGTCGGTGAGCTGGATTTCGCCTCCCGCGCCCCGCTCCTGCTTTTCAAGCAAGCCGAAGATTTCGGGTTGCAGGATATAGCGCCCCGTAATGTGCAGGTTCGACGGCGCAGTCCCCTTTGCGGGTTTCTCGACCATCTTCGATATCCGGCTCACTTTCGACTTGGCGTCGTCGACGCCGACGATGCCGTACTGATGCGTCTGGTCGTCGGGAACCGGCGCGACCGCGATATGATTGCCGCCGTGCTCGTTATACGCCTCGATCATTTCGGCAAGGCATGCTTTGCCGGCGTGATGCAGCATATCCGGCAGCAGCAGCGCGAACGGCTCGTCGCCGACCATCTCGCGCGCGCACCAGACGGCGTGGCCGAGCCCAAGGGGCCGCTGTTGGCGTGTGAAGCTCGTCTGGCCGGCATCGGGCAGATCACCGAGCAGCTCCGCGAGCTCTTTCTTCTTGCCGCGTTCGTCGAGCGTGCGCTCGAGTTCGAACTGGCTGTCGAAGTGGTCCTCGATGACGCCCTTGTTGCGGCCCGTCACGAAAATGAAATGCTCGATACCGGCCGCGCGGGCCTCATCCACGACATGCTGGATGACCGGACGGTCGACGACGGTCAGCATTTCCTTCGGCATCGCTTTGGTTGCGGGAAGAAAGCGCGTGCCGAGGCCGGCGACGGGGAAGACGGCCTTGCGGATTTTGCGCCGGGCGGTGGTCATCAGGGGCTCCTCAGGGGGACTCGATTTGCGAACGTGAGAGTTGGGTTACCGAAGATTGCGCCGGGATTTCGGCAGCGCACGAGTTGAACGAGAAAGTGCGGCGCCACGCCGCGAACGTGGCGTCCGGGTGCGGTATGGCAGATTTCCGCGCAGCCGCCCCCATCATGGCAAGATCCGACCGCGCCAAATCCGCGATCGCCTCGGAAAGCGCCTGCGCATCGCCGGGCGGAACGAGCCGGCCCGTCGTCGGGGCCACCTGCTCGCAAAGGCCGTCGATAGCGCTTGCAATCACCGGCCGGGACGCAGCCCGCGCCTCGAGGGCAACCTGACCGAAGGCTTCCCACAAAGACGGCACGACGACCACGTCGACCGAGGCGAGAAACGCACGAAGATCGCCGACGGGTCCATCAACACTGACATGCGGCAGGCGCTGGGCAGCGGCAGCGAGCGCATGACGCCCCTCGCCAAGCCCGCATATGTGAAGTGACGCCACATCCGGCGCGATGCGGTGCATCGCCTCGACCAGCGTTTCGAAGCCCTTTTGCTCGCAGTACCGGCCATAGGCCCCAAGCCGCAGCGGCCGCTGCAACCGGTCCGGTGGCGCAATATCGAGCAACGCTGAGATATCCGTCGTCGACGGCACCACATGCAACTTCTCAGCCGCGGTTAGCCGGGCCTCGGCAATCCAACGCGCCTGCCCATGCGAAACCGCGACGACGCGGCTCGCGAGGCCATAGGCGATGCGGAGCATGGTCCGGAAGCGGGCAGGGGAGGTGGCGAAGCGGCGCTCGTAGCTGCCGGTATAGCTGTGCTCGACCAGGACCGATGGCATGCGATTGCGCAGCCGCAGCGATGCCAGGAACGGCAGCTTCGCCCAATTCGACGTGAAATGCGCGACGAGCACATCGCCCTCGAACCGCGGCGCGATCGGATGCCGCGCATCGACGATCTCGAGCCTGTGCTCGTAACCGGCGCCGAGATTGGCGCGGATCGTCTCGATCGTCCGCGTCACGCCGCCGAGAGCTGGGTCATCGAGCAGATGGATGATGCGAAGGGGCCCGCTCATGCCGTCGCGCCCTCGGTGGCGTCCGCAGGTGCACCGCCGCAGACGCGTGCCCGCGCCCAGATCGCAAAGCCGGTCTGGAACGACAGCGCCACGATCGCGAGTGCGATGATGCCAGCCGTTAGCGAAGTCGTCAGCGCTGCCGCCAGAATCGACAACTGCAGCACCGTGAACACCAACGCCGCTTTCGCCTCGTCGCCCGTCCGTCCGGATGCCCGCAACAATTGCACCGAGGCATCGCCGAGCGGCTTTGATACCGCCGACAGGCAAAGCAGGGCGACGAGCGGCGTCGCAAAAGCCCACCGCTCGCCGAACACGAGCGGAACATAAAGGAAAGTGGCGGCCGCCTGTAGGGCGATCAAGCCAGCGATCACGAGCACCGTCGAGCGCAGCGCCTTGTCGAAGCGAGCAGCGAGCTCCGCCGGCCGGTGCGCGACCTCCGCGAGATGCGGATAGAGCGACGTATTGAGCGCGTTCGTCAGCGACAGCGACAATCCAAGACCGGCGTTGAAGGCGAAATAGTAGACGCCGAGCGCCTCGATGCCGAGCATCGCACCGACGATCAGCTTGTCGCCATGCCCGCGCATGGTGGCGAGGACTTCGCTGACGAGTAAGGGACCAGCATAACCGAACATCGACGAGATTGGCCGAGCATCCACGGCTAGGCGCGGGGCGTCAGGATGCGCGCGCCGCACGCCCGCAAGCCAGATCGGTGCCGACAAAAGCTTCGGCAGCACGACGGCCCAGGCACCGAACCCCGACAGCGCCAGGATCGCCGTCAGCGCGTTGTCGGCGATGACCTGCACGGCCGTGACGCCCGCTATGGCCCGCATCCGCTGCGCGCGCATGACGAGAAAATAGCGCACGTCGCCGAACGGCATGACCAGGAAAGCGAGGCCGAGCAGGGCCGTCATCGCCATGAGTTCGGGACGCGAATAGGCGTAGGCGAGCAGGGCGCCCGCCACGATATGCAACGCGACGATGCCGGCGGTGACGATGCGAATGGCGCGCTGGGCCGTGGCGCAGACCACGTCCAACTCGTCCTCGCGTGCGCGAATGATCGTCTGCCCGATGCCGTTCGACGCGAGCACGCGGATGAGTTCGCTCGCCGTCAGCGCGATCGCGGCAATCCCGAAATCGGCAGGCAGCAACAGCCGCGCCAGCAGGATCGTCGTGACGAGCCGGGACAGGCGCACGATCACTTCGGCAAGACCATACCATCCGATATTGCGGACGAGCCGGTCGCCGTTGAGGCGCGCGCGAATGTTACCGGCGAGACTCACCGTTGTGTCCTTAGAAGCGGAGCCGCGGCATGCCGGCCGCGAGGCCCTGAGCACGCGAAACGAGTCGGTCGAACGACGAAGCCGGCAGAAGGCGCTGCACCATGGCAGCCGCGATTGTCGTCAGCGTCCGTGTCGGCTCCTCGGCGATGAGCGCGGGATGCAGGCGCACCGCTTGGAGCATCAGCGACAGCGCGACTGTGCGATCCGACGAGCGCACCGCGCGCCGCGCCAGATAGCGCAGTTGATAGGCTTCGGCACGATTGCCGCTGTGGCGTTCGAGGCTCGGCGCATACTGCGCGACCTTGGCACGGAAGCGGCGCCATGTGGCGAGCTGCTTTTCGATGTTCGCCGAAAGGCCGGCGCCGGTGATGCGATAATCCGTGAGGGCCCGGTCGATGCAACGGAACTGCCACGGCGTGGTGGCAGCGATCCGCGTCCAGCACTCGATGTCCTCGGACTGGCGGAAGCTCTCGTCGAACCAACAGGTACGCCCGAGATCGGCATCGTGGAACGCAATGGAGTCGAGTGTCACCCGCCGAATGACCGGCGACGATCCGTTGCCGACCGGATTGCGGCAGAACACATCGCTTGACGTGAAGGCTTCCGTCTGCGGCGACTGGGTGAGACCGATCGGTTGCGATTGCTCGTCGATGAGGCGCGAGTGGCTGAAGCTGACGCCGACCGTCGGGTTCGCATCGAGATGGCGCTTGTGCCATTCGAGCTTCTCCGGATGCCAGAGATCGTCGGCGTCGCAGAACGCGACATAAGGCGCGGCGGCGTCGCGGATACCCGTATTTCGCGCGCCTGCAAGGCCGCGGTTTTCCTGCGTGACGACACGTACCCGCGCGTCGCCGGACGCCGCGGCGATGGCAGGCCCCTGATCGCTCGATCCGTCGTTGACCACGATTACCTCGAAGTCGGTGAAGGTCTGCGCGAGGATCGAACGCATCGTCTCGCCGATGGTGCGCTCGGACTGATAGAGCGGAACGACGACTGATATGGCGGGCATCTCAGGCCTCGTGCGGAACAGCGGGAGGAACAGTTGCCGGAACGGCATTGCGGGCCGGCAGGAGCATATGCGCGAGAACGCCGGCCACGGCGCGCGGTTGCTGCCAGGCGATGCGCGGCGAGCTGGCGAATGCAGATTTGAGATACTGGAGAGCGACGCGCTGGCCTTGCGTCAGTTGCAGTGCGCGCCGCGCGAGATAGAGGGCCTCGCTCGCCCGCGCGGCATGCTCGTGTCGATCGACGAGGGCAGGCGCGATCCGCCGGGCACGCTCGATCATCGCGTCATGGCCGAGCCGCATGCGCTCGAGATCGGAGGCAAGACCGCCTGGACTCATCCGATAGTCCACGAGCTCCGCCTGAATGCCTTCGACCTTCCACGCGCTGGTTGCGACGCGGAACAGCCATTCTTGATCCTCGCTCCGGTCCAGCTCTTCGTCGAAGATACCGCACACGTCGAAAACACGCCGCCGCACGACGAGAGTGGAGCAAGTCGTCGTCGGGTTCGAATAGAGAATGTGCTCCGCCTTCACACGACCCGGCGAAACGCGCGACCGGCCGACCACATGGCCCAACGCATCGACGTAGCGGGCCGCGCAGAACGAGACGCCGAGATGCGGCATGGCCGCGAACCGTGCGAGGTGACGTTCGAGGTGATCTGGCGCCCAAAGGTCATCGCCGTCGATGAACGCGACGATGGCCGCCTTCGCCATGCGTATCCCGCGGTTGCGGGTGGCGGAGACGCCTGAATTGGACTGCGAGACGACGACGATCCGCCGATCTTCGCGGGCAAGAGCGCCGACGACATCGCGGGTCTGGTCGCGCGAGCCGTCGTCGACGACAATGATCTCGATCTCAGGAACGGTTTGCGCGGCCACCGATCGAAGCGTCGCCGCGATCGTGCCCGCGCAGTTATACGCCGGTATGATGACCGAGACGGCGGGGGCTGATCGACGGATGTCCATGACCGCTATGCAAGAACCGGTTGCGGTGGAAGCTGTTACGCGACCACGATCTCACGAAGCGGACAACAACGCGTAAATGCAGGTGTTTCACATTGGTTGACGAGTGGTTCACGCGGCCACGTCAAGTTTCCGAAGTCCATTAAGGGGATATCCAGGCCGTTCGACTACTGTGCCTCAACGCGCAGTCCCACCGGGTATGGGCTGCGAGGTCCAAGTCGAGTATCGCGTGGGGCAGAGTATGCGTGGCCGTTCGATCGCCGGCGATCGCCGCAATGGCCTGTTCGAGGCCGCTGAGACCACGGCCCTGCTGTGGGGCAGCGCCAACCCCTTCGCCTCTCCAATCTTCCGCCTCTTTGGCATCGCGTTCCGCAACACCACGCTCGATGGCGCCGTCGACGAAATGCTGTTTGCCGCCCGTGCCGGCCGCAAGACGCAGGTCGTCTTCGTCAACGCGCATGTGATCAATACTGCCGCGACCGACCCTGCCTACCAAGCGGTGCTGCAACGCGCCGATCTTTGCCTTGCTGATGGTAGCGGCATGGCGATCGCTGCCCGCGCGGCTGGCACACCCTTCGTCGCCAACACCAACGGTACCGATCTGTTTCCGGTGTTGTGCCGCGAGGCCGTCCGTAGCGGGCGCAAGATCTTCCTCCTCGGCGGACGCGACGGCGTGGCTAAGCGTGCTGCCGAGACCATACGCAACGCCGGCTACGGCGACGCCATCGCCGGCACTCACCATGGGTTCTTCAAGGCGGGAAGCGCTGAGGAACAGTTGGCCATCGACGCGGTCAACGCGAGCGGCGCTGATATCGTGCTGGTCGCCATGGGCGTGCCGATGCAGGACACCTGGATCGCCGCCAATGCGTCCCGGATCGCGGCCCCCGTGCTCGCAGGCGTCGGCGGTCTCTTCGACTTCTTTGCAGGAGAAGTGTCGCGGGCACCTTTGCCCGTTCGCGCCGCAGGCATGGAATGGGCTTGGCGTCTGGCACTCGAGCCGAGCCGTCTCTGGAAGCGCTACATTATCGGCAATGCCGTTTTCCTTGCCCGCCTCGGCGTACTCAAGACGGCAGCAGGCGCCACCGGCGTTGCGAACGGCACCTACCGCACGGCCTAGACGCGCCGCCCGCGCTTATGACTTGACCAGTGGCCTCGGCCCCACGTAGCGGCAACGTCCCGGCGTCACTTGCCGATCGCGTTCCTGAGCGTACCCGCCGGGCTCAGCATGATGCCAACGGTCGTCCCAACCTCACGCATGTCGGTGACAGCGCTGTCGTAGCAGGCGAGTGAATCGTCCGGCAGCAGATACGGATTAATCGAATCGCGATCCGGGCTCGTGACGAGTTCCTCGACGGAGCGCTGAATGACTTCCGTCTGATGGGTCTTCGGATTGCGGCTGATCAGCACGATGTAGCGGTGCGCATTGCTCGCGAGCGAGCCGCCGACGCAGTTCGCCGCCACCGCACCCGCCAGCAGCCTTGTGCCGTAGGGCAAACTCGCATTGTTCTTTGCCGTATCGCTCGACGCATTCGAGTACGCCGGCGCCGTCAGGTTCGAGATGAAGACCCGGATGCTCTGCGGCGTGATCTGCGACGGGCGCATGAGTGCCGATTGGAAACAGCGTGACTCCCCGACCTCGATATGGTCGCCCTCGATCAACGCCAGATCGTCGACCGGAGATCCCGTGATCGCACCGTTCCAGTTGAGCCGTGTCGCCTTGCCGTTACGTACGAGCTTGATCGCCCCGAGATCGGCGTCGGGGCGAACGCCACCGCCGGCCTTCAAAGCCGACGCGAGGAAGCGGTCGGTCGGGTTGTCGCCGAACTTGGCGAGCGCCTTCTCGCCTTTGTCGGAATCCTTGACGCTGCCGATATTGTACCGCCCAGGCAGATAGACCGCCCCACTGATCGATACGTTGACCGGAGCATACAACACAGGGCGCACCGAAACCCGGAATTGCCCCGGCAAGAACAGCTGCGCTTTGACGAGCGCGCGCTCGATCGCCGTCGTCAATTCCGCGTTGGTGAGACCAACAGCGGGAAGCTCGCCGGCAAACGGCAGGATGACCCGGCCATCGGCATTGACCACGTAGTCGCCGTTGAACTCAGGCGAGCCCGGCAGCTGCACATTGAACCGGTCGCCAGGCGAATAGCGCATCGTCATATGGCTGACCGTCGACGGCTTCGTCCGCCCCTGGCCCTCGATGAACTGCCCCGTGCCGGGCGGTGGGCAATAGTTGTCCTCGATCGAGCGATGCTTACGCCCGCGCCCATGAAACGGGTCGACGGATGCCGCAGCCTTCTCAGGACCGAACAGGCGCTGCGACTTGTTCTCTGGAAAGTGGTCCTTCGCGCACGCCCCAACGGCGAGCGACAAACCGACCGCAAGCGCCAACGATTTCAGCGATGTCAGGGAAGGCGCGGAACGGCGACCGACAAAAAGCGCACCCGCACGAGCGGCCATGCCACCCGGGCTCCACTGCCACTTGGGCAGCCGCTTGCGATTCTGCTGACGCGCGAACAAGAGGACCTCGACGCAACTTACACTGCGCACCGCCTCAAGACGGACTACGCATCAATCAAGTCATAACGGTAAATTGGTTTACGACTTATGAAGACGGGTACTGAGCGACCGAACACACGCCGAGGTGATCGGCGAAATATAAGGCCACGATCCCAAGGGATCGCGGCCCTACAACTTCGGCGACGAGGTCAGTGCGTCAGTGGCGCGTGCTGGCGGTGACTGCGGTGCGCTCCGCATCGCCCCCGGAAACGACCGTGGAAGCGAGCGAATCCGCACCATCGGTCGCCTTCGACCACTGCGGCATTGAACGCGACAGCAGCTCCGAACCGATCGGGCGGGCAACGGACCAAAGGCGCTCGAACGACTTCATAGCAAAGGCGGTCGTGATGCCGCAGCCATCGGCGAACTTCTCGAAAGCATCGCGCTTCATCGGATCGCGGCGCATGCAGTCGCCAATCCAGGCGCAGTCCGTCCCAAGGACGAGCTGCTCGTGCGCATCGAGAATGCGCGGATCGTCAAGCAGGCGGAACTGGCGGTTGATGGACAGCGACATCGCGTCCGGCAGGTCCGGAACGCAAGCGGTATTGGCCAGGCGTGTGAAGATGATGCGGGGAGCCCCGAACTTGAAGATGGCCGCAGGCGCCGACAGGAGTGCTTGCGCGGCAGGGCTTTCGGGCGAACGGGCGATGAGGGTCGGCGCGATACGCGGCAGGTCGCTGGAGATTTCGAGACGGGCGGCCGCCGTGGCGATGAAGGACTTCAAGGAGTCGAGCTTGTCCGCATGTTTCATCACCTTGTAGGGAGCCGGGCCGGGGTTGGTCATCTGGAATTATTTCCGTCGCTACGACTGCGGGAACGTCAGGGTTGCCCTGGCGTGAGAAGCCCAAGAGCTTGCGGGTTCAGTTAATCGCCAAGGCGGTTAAGGACTGGTTGATTTGTGTTCCCTTTGGAGAAGATCACCTGCGGCAACATCAGCATCGGCCTCAATCCTTCGATGGCTTGGCGGCGGGAGCGAATTTCCGGGCGAACGTGCGGGTGGCCTCGTCGTTCGCATCGCTCCACAGGGCGAGGGCGGTCTGGGCGGGCTCATCGTTCGTCTCCGCAGCGCTCGCGGCCTCGATGGCGGGCGGTGTTGACGGGCGCATGATCGCCTCGAGCGATGCCGGCATTGTCGTATCGCGAGCCGGCATGTGAAACGTAATCTTGCGCTCGACGGCTTCGATCCGCACCGTCGGACCATCCTCCGCTCCCGCGACGTCCGTTACGTCGGCCGCCATCGGCAGCGGGATGATGTTGTCATCAGCCACGTCCTCGAGCGCGTCGTCATCGGCGGACGCCGTCTCAGCCCGGTCGGCGGGCGCGGTGTTGCTGTTCGCAACCCGCACCGTCACGTCGGTCTGCGCTTCGACTTTCTGGCGATAGTCGTTGAGATCGGCCACTTCCCCCGACGGCCCAGAACGTTCGGCGCGGCGCGGCGTGCCGGCGTGGATGCCCGGCATCGCAGCGACGTTCGCATCGTCAAAGGCGTCGGGAGCAGGGGACGTGGTCCTATACGCCGCTTCGGCAGCCGAGGCGTAAGGCCCGAAGGCTTGCGGCGAGTAGGCGGCCGGCGCGGCGCCACGCGGCGCCGTGGACGGCTGGCTTGCGTAGCCCGTCGGGCGCACGGGAACATGCGGCGGCGGCGGGACGGGCGCCGGTCCGGTCGTGCCATAAGCGTGGTTCACGGCGGGAGCGGCGGGATATGCGAATTGCGGCAGACCAACCGTCGGCGCCTCCGGCTGACCAATGGCCGCGGCACGGGCCGAGTCCGATACCGGACCGGTGAACCGCGGCTCGTGACGCGTGAACACGTCGTCCTCGACACGGCGGCGCCGCTTCTCGGCTTCGACGCGCTTGGCAGCGCCCATGATCGCCCCGAGGATGATCTCGCTCCAGGCGCCATCTTTGAACTTGTAAAGACGGAAGCTCTCGGCGTGCGCGAACTTCGATCCCTGCTTCCAAAGCTTCTTCTGGATCTGCCGCGTCGAGATGTACGGCATCAGCACGCGCGAGAAGATCTTCTCCTTCTCGAAACTCGTGAACAGGTTGGCGAGCAGCTGCGCTTCGAGGCGCAGGTCTTCCCGGTCCTTCGGGTTCATCTTCGGCGGCGCATCGAGCGGCACCGCGACGTAGTAGTCGCCGTTCATATCGAACACGACATGGCGGAAGAGCTCGAAGTTTTCCCGGATCTGCCGGTCGCGGTGGATCTCGTTGAAGCGCGACAGGATCTGAATGACGGGGCCGCGCTCTGCCGCCTGCATCTTCGGCACGAGATTGCCGAGCCGGTTCATCGGCCGGCCCATCGATACGAGCAACAGGCAGATGTCGACGAAGATGGCGATCGCCAGCGGAATGTAGTCGCGCTTCGACAGGCCGGCTTGCTCCGTCGAGAGGACGGCGGCGGGCTTGCTGCCTTCCGCGGTTGCCACGGCCTTCTTCTGCATCTCGCGCAGTTCGTCGACCGACGGCGGCAGCTTGAACGACAGCGCGCCATAGAATGTCGCGGTCAGGCGGCGGAACGCTTCGATCGTCGCATCAGAGCCTTCCACGGTCGTGATCTTCGGCTTCTCGAGCGCCGGCAGTCCATCGATCGAGGCAACGACCGAGCGGATCATCGTGGCGAGGCCTTGGTCGGGGCACGAGTACGGTTTGCCGGCCGTGTCGATGAACTGTGACTTGCCCGCGCGCTCGTCCAGTTCATTGCGGATCTGGCGCAGCTGCGGGTCACCCTTGAAGGCGTTGAAGTTCGTCACCGTGGTGTCGAGCTTGCGGCTGACAGACTTCATGAACTCGTTGCGCGTGCCCGCCTTGTCGACGATCGAACTGTCGTTCTTGACGAGCTTCTGCAAGTCGCCGTCGATGAGCGCGATATCGCCTTTCACGGCTTCGATTCGTGTCTTGAACACATCGCGGGCGAAGGCGAAGCGTGCGGCGTCGTCGTCGCGCAACTTGCGGCGCGGACCGTCGCCGGGTTTGGAGTTCGGGCAGGAGGTGCCCTGCGTGCGCTCGATTTCGGCCTTCTGGGCTGATGTCGTCTGCAGGCTATCGAGGGTCTTCGAAAGGCTTTCCAACCGGTTCGCAGCGGTGAGCAGCGGCGCCTGCACTTGCGCGATTGCCGTCTCCGCGCCGCGCGTGCCTTCACCTTTCGATTCGAGAACCTTCCAGTAAAAGCCGAAGCCGAAACCGACCGAGATGATCGTCAGGAACACGTAGCCGGCGAAATAGCAGACCTTGGTGACGAAGCCCACGGGCGCGAACAGCTGGTCGAGGAGCCAGACGACCATCGTCATCAGCATGGCGACCGAGAAGCCGATGATGACTTTGTGGACAATGGGCAATTCGCCCATGTTCGCTTCGATCAGTTCGAGCATGCCGACGTAGGTCGCAACCCACGACAGGATCGCAAGGCCCGTGATCAGGAAGAGCTTCTTCCAGTCACGGCCCTCTTTGTGCTGCTCCGACCAGTCTGTGAGATTGGTGGCGTTATCGAGCGCCGCGCGCATTGCAGCCTGCCCGTGAGGATCACTCGCACTCGACATCACTCGACCCCAGTGTAGGGGGAGGCGGCCGATCCGGATTTGCGAGCGAGGCCTCAGTTGGCCTCCAGGC
>JAPXTA010000126.1:0-14997 GCA_033812735.1 Hyphomicrobiaceae bacterium
GTAGCCGCCGTCGGCGACGTAGTACGAGCCGGTGGTAAACGAGGCGCGGTCGGAGAGCAGGAAGGCTGCGACCTCGGCGATGTTTTCGGCGGAGCCGAGTTTGTTCATCGGATGCTTGGCGCGATAACCGGCGAGGACTTCGGGGCCGCGGCTCATGATGAAGGGCGTCTCGATGTAGCCGGGGCCGACGCAATTGATGCGGATGTTGTGGGTGGCGTTTTCGAGGGCGGCGGTTTTGGTGAGGCCGAGGACGGCGTGCTTGGCGGCGTCGTAGGGGCCGGTGAGCGGGATGCCAATGCTGGACGCGATCGAGCCGATGTTGACGATCGCGCCGCCGCCGCGCCGGCGCATGGCGGGGATTTCGTAGCGAATGGCGTAGAAGACGGCGTTGAGATCGACTTCGACCACGCGGCGCCATTCGTCGATGCCGTACTCGGCGACTTCCTTGCGGTGGCCGGGAATACCGGCGTTGTTGACCGCGCCGTCGAGACCGCCGCAGTCGTGCTCGATCTGGCCGATCAGTTTTTCGATTGCCACGGGATCGGCGACATCGAGTTGGTGCGCGGTGGCGTGGCCATGCATGGCGATGGCGTTCGCGACTTTCTCGGCGTTGGAGATGTTGATGTCGGCTACGATGACGGTTGCGCCGAGTTGGCCGAGCAGTTTTGCCGTTGCCTCGCCGATGCCGGAGCCCGCGCCTGTCACGAGGACGACCTTGCCGGCGAATTCCTTATTGCGGTCGATGCGGATGGTCATGGGTTTGGGTTCTCCGCGCCAAGCGAGGGGGGCTTCGCTTTGGAGAGTAGACGGTCTGCACGCCTTCGTCATCCCGGCGCAGGCCGGGACCTACGACTACGTCCGACGAACTCGCTCGTTGAGGGATGGGGAGCGGAGCCGCAATTGCGCAACACCACACGTTCATCTCCAGATGCCGCTTGCCGTGGGTCCCGGCCTTCGCCGGGATGACAAAATCAAAGGGAGCGCGGCCATGACGGAAAACGGCGGCAGCGTTGCCGCTGCCGCCTGTCCTCAATCAATCGACCACGATGATTGCGATCGGGAAGCTGTGATCAAGCCGGATCGGGGCCGATCATCTTTGATGGCACGACGATCGCGTCGAAGTCGTCGGCGGGGATGCCGTCCTTGATGGCTTCCTCGCGCAGTGTGGTGCCGTTCTTGTGGGCCGTTTTGGCGATCTTCGCGGCGCGGTCGTAGCCGTACTTTTCCTTGAGCGGCGTGACGAGCATCAGCGAGTTGGCGAGGCCCTGGGCGATGTTGTCCATGCGCGGCTCGATACCGACGACGCAGTTGTCGGTGAAGGAGACGGCGGCGTCGGCCAGCAATTTGACCGACTGCAAGAAGTTGTAGGCCATCACGGGGTTGTAGACGTTGAGCTCGAAGTGGCCCTGGCTGCCAGCGAAGCTCATCGCGGCGTTGTTGCCGTGGATCTGGACGGCGACTTGGGTCAGTGCCTCGGACTGGGTCGGATTGACCTTGCCTGGCATGATCGAGGAGCCCGGCTCGTTTTCAGGAAGGGCGAGTTCGCCGAGACCGGCGCGCGGGCCGGAGCCGAGGAAGCGGATGTCGTTGGCGATCTTGAAGCAGCTCATCGCGACCGTGGTAATGGCGCCGTGCGTCATCACCATTGCGTCGTGGGCGGCAAGTGCCTCGAACTTGTTCGGTGCGGACGTGAACGGCAGGCCGGTGATGGCGGCGATACGAGCGGCGACCTTGTCGGCAAAGCCCGCGGGCGAGGCGAGGCCGGTGCCGACGGCGGTGCCGCCTTGCGCCAGCTCCATCAGCATCGGCAGCGTGCTCTCGATGCGGAGGATGCCGTTGCCGATCTGGGTGGCGTAACCGGAGAACTCCTGGCCGAGCGTAACAGGCGTCGCGTCCTGGGTATGGGTGCGGCCGATCTTGATGATGTCCTTCCAGGCGTGGCTCTTCACGACAAGCGCTTCGTGCAGTTTGCGCAAAGCGGGAATGAGATCGCGAACGACCGTCTCGGCTGAGGCAATGTGCATCGCCGTCGGATAGGTGTCGTTCGACGATTGGCTCATGTTGACGTGGTCGTTCGGGTGGATCGGCTTCTTCGAGCCCATCACGCCGCCGAGCATCTCGATGCCGCGGTTCGAGATTACCTCGTTGGCGTTCATGTTCGACTGCGTACCAGAACCGGTCTGCCAGACGACGAGCGGGAAGTGATCGTCGAGCTTGCCGTCGATGACTTCCTGTGCAGCCTTGACGATGGTTTCGCCAAGCTTCGGATCGAGCTTGCCGAGCGCCATGTTGGTTTCGGCGGCGGCGCGCTTGACGATGCCGAGGGCGCGGATGATCGGCTTCGGCTGCTTCTCCCAACCGATCTTAAAGTTGCCGAGCGAGCGCTGCGCCTGGGCGCCCCAGTAGCGGTCGTTCTCGACTTCGAGGGGGCCGAAGGTGTCGGTCTCGGTGCGGGTGGTCTTGGTCATGGCGGATCTTCCGGACGCTTCAAGGGGCAATGTGCGCAGCCCCTACCACGCCTCCGCGTGACGCGCGAGAGGTGCCGCCTCAGCCGAAAGATTGATGCGCTGGTGCGGCCCCGTTCGTCCGGGTTACAGGCTGCGGACGAGGCAGCCGGCGATCAGGACGACCTGCGCGACGACGAGCACGGCGAACTCGTTGCCCTGGATGAAGGGGATCTGTGCACCGAAGAACTTGGTGAGCATCGCGATCACGGTGAGAATCACCGACGTCATGAAGGTGATGATGCCGGGGGCGGTCAGTCCCATGTCTCGGATCTCCTCGGTCGCGCGCGCATGAGAAAGTGCTTTCATGTGCTGCCCCAATGCTTGCCTGTGTGCCGGCCGGGCCGGACATCGGCCGACTCGGATGTGATGAGACGCTAGCAGCAAGGGGGCCATGCCGCCTATGCGCCCCGGCGAACTGCCCACAGATCGTTGCGGTGTACCAAGATAGGGCAGCCGGTAGCGCGACTTTAAGTGGTGGCGCCGGATGCGAAAAGGGGACGGAAACGAGTTTTGTGCATGATGGCGGTCCAATTGGGAGACGCCCGTCATGACGATCGGCAGGGACATCTGGATCTTGGTCCGGTTCGGAGGGTTTGCGGCCCTTGGCCTCGCGGGTGCGCTTTGGATCTTCTACAGCGCCATCGGTCCGGCCGACGAGAGCGAACTAGAGACGGTCAGCGGCACCGTCGTGTACCGGGCGCTCAACCGCCATAAGAGCAGCATCACCTCGCAGACGCTGACGGTTCGCACGGCGGACGGCGAGGAAACGAAGTACAAATTGCCGTACCACATTTCCAACCGCGACGGCCGGCACAAGGTCGAGGTCAGCCAGGGCGCGCGCGTGACGCTGAAAGTCAGCGAATACGGCAACGTGTACGCCGGCGAAACGCGCGGGCGGACATTGCTCGAGTATCAGGACGGCCGCGACTGGCATGCGACGCGGCGGCTCATTCCAGGCATTCTCGCAACGACGGCGACGCTGCTCGCGGTGGTGCTCGCACTCTTCTCGTACTTCGGGCCGCGACTGCTCGACGACGCCGAGGCGGCTGAGGCGGCGCAGTAGTCGTGCGAGCGCATGCACTTGCAGGCTGCGTCTTGCGCATCTAGCGTCGGCGCAACGATGGCGCTGGCGGATCGAGTATGACACTTCACGAGGCGGCCCAGGGTGGCGCTGCGAAAAGCGGCAGCACATTGATTGCCGTGTTGTGGATCGCGTTCGGCGTCGCCGCCTGGTTCACGGGCTATCAGGCGACGATGGCCTATATTATCCGGCCGCCGGCCTTATCCGATCTCGTCACTGTCAAAGGCCGGATCGTCAGTGTCGATACGCCAGTGCCGCGCAACAAGCACGAGCCTTACAGCGACCTCGTCTTTGCAACGGAGGCGGCTCGGCGGCAACCGGTGCCGGTCCGGCATGGATCGATCGACCGCGTCACGTTGGAAAGCCTACAAGGCCGCGACGGTGAGGTTCGCTTCGCAGGGAAGCAACCACGCAACCGGTGGGCGTTCGAGTTGATCGTCGAAGGCCGCCGCCTGCTTGATCTCGACACTGAGATCGGCCGCGTCGCGGCGGCACGGCGCGCAGCATTGCTGTGGTCGATTGCGTGCGGGATCGTCGCGAGCGGACTGCTCGGCCTCATCGCGTGGCGGCGGCGCGCCAAGGCATGACAACTGGCAAATGAAAACGACCCGCTCGTTGGAGCGGGCCGTTGAAACGCTTCTATCAGTTTATTTTCTTGTGGCGGCTATCACACCGCCGACTTGATCCAGTCTTCGAGCTTCTTCTTTTGGACGAGCGCGCCGACGTGCTGGGCTGCGACCTTGCCGTCCTTGAAGATCATGAGAGTCGGCATCGCCTGGATGCGGAACTGCTGCGTGACGGCCGGGTTGCGGTCGACGTCGATCTTGGCGACCTTGACCTTGCCCTTCATCTCGGTTGCGACGGCGTCGAGTGCTGGTGCCATCGCCTTGCAGGGGCCGCACCACTCGGCGAAGAAGTCGACGACGACGGGCTCGGAGGACTCGAGGACCTCCTTCTTGAAGTCGGCATCGGAGACGATGCGGGTATCGGGAGATGCCATGAGAAACTCCTCGCCTGAGGCGGTTGGAAGCGGGTTGTGCCGAGGGACGCCGGACGGCGTTTTGGGACTCTGATAATTTCGATCACCGGAGACTTAGGAAGCGTCCCGCCCCCCGTCAAGCGTCGGCGGGGTAGACATCCCCGGGTGTTAGCGACCACAGACGCTGCTCGGCCGCGTCCAGCATCGCCACCGGTATTTCCATGATCGTGCAACCATCTGTCCAAAGAATGGCGGCGGAGACGGCCTTGCCACGGAAAATGTCGCGTATCGCCAAGCGGTAAGCGGCAAGCTGAAGCAGATAGGCATCCGACACGGCCGCTACTCCGGCCGGCGGGCGGCGATTCGTCTTGTAGTCGAGGATCAAGACCTCGTGACCGAGATCAGCAAGGCGGTCGATTTGGCCAGTCAAGCGGAGTGGGGGGCCTTTGCCGGTGGGGCGCGCAATCTGAGCGACGATCGGCACTTCGGCCTGGCTGGCTGCACCAAAGAGTGGCGCAAAGCGGGGCGAGGACAAGACCGCGATCGCTTCCTTGGCGATGCTCTTGCGGGTGGCATTTGGAAGCTCTGCGGCGCGGACGGCGAGGAAGCGGGCCGCTGCGTCGGTCCAGTCCTCCGGTGGCATCGATGGCAGATGCTCCAACAAAGCATGCGTCAGCATGCCACGCAGGAAGCGGTTGTCGCTCTCCTTCGGACGGCGGGGCGGCGCGGGGCTGTCGCTCGCCATCACCGGCGCCGGAAGTTCGACAGCTTCACCGGTTTCGTCTGAGTCGAGCGGCGCGAGGCGCGACGGCGCGAGAGGTACAGCGAGTTGCGGTTCCGCCGTTGCACGCCGCAGCGCCCACTCAGGCAATGCCAAGGGAAGGGCTTCCTCGGCGAGGCTGTGTTTCGGCTTTTCGCGAGGGGCGGATTGTGGCGACGAGATGCGCAGGATCTCGCGGCCGTCGACAGCAACGGCTGTGGCCGAGGGACGGACCGCGCTCTCGATCAGGCGATACCAGCAATCGGCGGGCGGGTCCTTCTTGGAGCGGAAGCCGGCGACATAGAGGCGGTCGCGGGCTCGCGTCAGGCCAACGTAGAGTAGCCGGTTGCGTTCTTCGGCCTCTTTGGTGTCGAGTGCTGATTTTGCCTGAGCCACGGCTGTCAGCGAGCTCATGCCTTTGACCGGCCAGACGCAAAGCTGATCGACACCGGCCGGTCTCTTCCCCGTGAGCGGCAACAAACTGCCAGCGCCGGCGGCGGACCTGGTGGTGCAGGTATCGGGCAGGAAGACGATGGGCGCTTCCAGGCCCTTGGCGCCGTGCGCCGTCATGACACGGACTTCGTCGCGGCCTTGCTCCATGTCGCGCTTGATCTCGCGCGTGCCGGAGCGCAGCCACGTCAGGAAGCCTTGCAGCGAGGGCGGCTCGCGTTCGTCGTACTGCAAGGCGAGCGAAACCAATTCATCGAGCGGGTCGGCGGCTTCGGGCCCGAGGCGCTTCAGCAGGCGCAGCCGGAACTTGTTCGACTCACGGCTGAGCAGGCTCGCGATGAATTCGTAGGGCGGCAGGAAATCGGCTTCGGAGCGCCACTTGCGAAGATAATCGGCGGCTTCGGCGAAACGCGCATCGGTCTTCGCCGCTTCGATGAGGCGCGACCACAGCATGCCTTTGCGTCCGACAGCGAGGTCGGTCAACGCGGTGTCGTCGAGACCGAATAGCGGCGACTTCAGCACGGCGGCGAGCGACAGATCGTCTTCGGGCAAGACGAGGAAGTCGGCGAGGGTCAGTACATCCTCGACGCCGATCTGGTCCATGAGATCGAGACGGTCGGCGCCGGCGACCGGGATGTTGCGGGCTTTCAGAGCCGCGACCATGGCCGGTGCGAACGGACGGCGCTTGCGAACGAGCACGATGACGTCGCCAGCCCTGATCGGCCGGTCCTCCGAGGCGAGGCGTTCACCGGATTTGAGCCAGTCTTCGATGGTTGCGGCGATGCGGTCCGCAAGGCGGGCAATCGGCGATGTGACAGGCTTTTCGTCGAGCGGCGCCCAGGCGTTCGGCTCGACGGGATCGTCGGGGGCTTCAATGGGCCAGACTTCGATCAGGCCCGCCTGACCGATGCGGTGGGCTACGTGTTCGACCTTGCCGCCATCAGCGGTGACGCCGGGCGTGCGATCGGCATCCGCGAACACTTGGTCGACGAGGTTCAAGATCGGTTCGGTCGTGCGAAACGAGACATTGAGCGGCACGCGACGCCAATCGCGGCCGGCCTCCTTTGCTTCGCCGGCGAAGTCGCGGCCCTTGGCGGCGAACATTTCCGGCGCGGCACCCTGGAAGCCGTAGATCGATTGCTTCTCGTCGCCGACCGCGAACAACGTGCGCAGCATGTCCTCGCGCGAGCCGCCGCCGGTGAAGAACTCCGTCGCCAGAGCGCCGATCAGATCCCATTGCGTCGGGCTCGTGTCCTGCGCCTCGTCGACGAGGATGTGATCGAGGCCGCCGTCGAGCTTGAAGAGAACCCAGGCGGCGGCGCTATCGTTCTCGTCGCCGTCCTTCGCGGGGGAGAGCAGCGAGGCGGTGCGGCGAATGAGGTCGTCGAAGTCGAGCGCGGCGCGCTGTGCCTTTGCCATGCTGTAGCGCTGCATGACGGCGTCGGCGAGGGTGATCAACGCGCGCGTCGCATCGAGCAGTTCGAGCTTGCGGACCAATTCGTCGCCTTCGCGGAACCGACCCTGCAGGCGTTTGAGGCGGGGTTCGGCGTCGGGATGGGCGGCGGCGACGTCTTTCGTAATCAGCCGGGCGCGGTCGCTGCCGTCTTTCGTTTGAAAAGTAGTCTTCAATGCTTCGATGCGAGCATCGTCGGTGGCCGCCTTGGCGATGGCGTCGAGACGTCCAGCTGTCTCAACATCGGATTTCTTGCCGCCGAGCAGAATGTCGCGCAAGCTTTCCGCTTCTGGCTTCGGCAGGGCGGCGGCGAGCGCGGCGCGCGCCTTCGCGGTCGTCATGTCCGAAGGAACTTCGAGCGCAGTGCGATAGAGATCCGCGACAGGGTCGCTGTTCTTATTGCGCTCCACCGTCGCGAGCCGCGACATACCGAGCAGCCAGTCTGCCCGCGACAACGCGTCTTTCAGTACGGCGTCGAAGCCATCGTCGGCCGCATAGGCGACGGCGATGGCGAGTGCGCGGCCGAGTGGGCCCGACGCTTCGCTCGTCGCCTGCATCAGCACGGCATCGGTCGCCTCGCGGCGCAATTCGCGCGCGGTGTCGTCGTCGAGGATCGAGAACTCCGGGGGCACGCCCGCTTCGAGCGGAAAGCGTTGCAGCAGCCGCTCGCAGAAGGCGTGGATGGTCTGCACCTTGAGGCCGCCGGGCGTTTCGATCGAGGCCGCAAACAGGTTGCGGGCGCGGGCGAGCTGTTCGGCCGTCGGCGTGGCGTCGATCAGATCGATCAGCCGCTTTTCGAGTTCGGCTTCGGGGATTGTCACCCACTGTGCGAGACGGTCGAAGACGCGCTTCGACATCTCGGCGGCGGCGGCCTTGGTGTAGGTAAGTGCCAGGATTTTTTCCGGCGGCGTTCCGCCGAGCAACAGGCGCAGCACGCGATCGGTCAGCACTTGTGTCTTGCCGGTACCGGCGTTGGCGCTGACCCAGACGGAGGCGGCGGGATCTGCTGCGGCGCGCTGTGCGCGGCGGGCCGATTCGCTGTGGTTCGGGGCGGTCATGGCTCAGCCCTCCCCTTCATCGTCACCGCCAGCCGACCATTCACCGACACGGGCGAGATGTGCGTAGTCGTCGAACTCGTAGGTCTTGGCGAATTGCGCCCGGCGGAGAGCCCGGTATGGGGTCGCCGCGTCGTCGAAGCGCTCGATGATTGCTTCAAGACCAATCCGCGCGTCGTTGGCGACACCGGTCACGTCATCGATCTTCAAGGCGAGATATTCGCCGGGCGGATGGCCGCCCCTGACGTGAACGTAGGCGAGCCGCATCGCCTTGACGGGCTCGACCTTCTCGAAGCCGGTTGCATTCAGAATCGCGGCTTCGAGTGGCAACTGCGGCGAGAGGCCGGATTCGACTTGCGGGGCCTTGGGCGGCGTCCCGGTCTTGTAGTCGATGATGGTCGCGCCGTCGCGGCTGAGGTCGATACGGTCGGCGCGTGCGGTCAGAGTGAAGGGGCCGGCGGCACCTGGCAGCACGAGCTTGCCGGACACTTCCGATACGACGCGGATGACACCCGCGCGGCGCTCGGCTTCGGTATCGGCGAACCAGCGGGCGAAGCGCTCGAACCGCGGAAGCCAAAACGCGGCGACGCGGGTGTGGCCGGTGTAGTCCTGCAAGACGGCGCGGATATCGGCGAGCAGCTCGGCGTAGATATCGGTTGGAAGCGAAGCGGGATTGCGCGCGGCAAAACGGCCGAGCGCACCGTGGATGATGGCGCCGCGCAACGCAGGGCCAGGCTCGTCGCCGAGACCCGGCAGGGGCTCTAGCTTCAGGATGTGGGCTGCGAAGATGGCGTACGGATTGGCAATCCAGCGTTCGATCTGGGTCACGGAAAGCTTGCGCGGGCGAAGATCGACCGGCGGGCAGGGCGATGGCGCCTTCACTGGTGCAGGCGTGCCGGCGTTGTCGCGCGCACGGGCCCAGGACAGCCAAGGCTTGGCTGGCTCGCGCGGCAGATCGATAGCGAGGCCCGACAACAGCGCATCCATGCGCATGAGCCAACGCGAGGGGACTGTGGGCACGCCGTCGACTTTCAGTGCGCGGGTGAGATAGACGCGGCGGGCGCCGAGCAGCGACGCGAAGTCGTGAGCGGCGTGGCCGATGCGTTCTTCGGGCGACGGTAGACCCAGCGCCTTGCGCATCGGCCGGTTGAGCCAGGGGCCGGGGTCGGCTGCCTCGGGCCAGGTGCCTTCGTTGAGCGAGCCGAGGATGACGACGTCGGGCTGCTGCAAGCGGGCTTCGAACGGGCCCCAGATGGACAAGCGTGGATGGACCGGCACGCGCGGCCGAACGGCCTCGTTGGCGATGAGGCCGCGATAGAACTCCGGGTAGTCGTCAGGTGTCAGCAGTGGCGCGCGGAGGGCCGGATCGAGCACGGCTGCAAAGAAGGTTTGAGCGGCTTCGCCCGCTTCGCCCCGCCAAAGCGGATTGGCGGTGGCATCAGCCGTATCGGCAGTTTTGGCTGTGTCGTCGTCCGGCAATTTCGCGATGGCTTCGGCGACTGCGAGATGTGCTGCTGCAAATGTCTGCAGCGATTGCGGCTCGCTGGCGGGGATCGCTGCGTACCATGGCGCGAACGCTTCCCGCAGACGCTTGACCAGATCGCGTGCGGCGGCCCAATCGGCATCCCAGAGACGGCGTACGGCGGCGGGACGGCGCGTGCCAATTTCATCGGCCGCCTTATCGCCATTGACGTCGCGTGCCGCACGTTCGACGGCGGCATCGATGCCATCAAGGCCACGGCCGAGGTAGGTCGTGCGGAAGGCGGCGAGTTCGAGGAAGCGGCCGGCGCGGCGGATTTGAGACGCGGGAAGGCCGAAGCGTGCGAGCGGGTGCTTGAGCAGGGCCATGGTCGGCGCTGGCGCGAAGTCTTGCGCGATGGCTTCGAGGATCAGATCGAGGAAGGCGCCCGGAACGGTCTTGGCAAACGGACGGCCGGCGGAATCGTCGACGTTGATGCCCCAGGTCGCAAGGCGCACACCGACGCGGCGCGCGAGCAGGCGATCGGGCGAGATGAGTGCGGCGGTGATACCGGGTGTTTCGATGGCCTCGCGCATGATCAGCGCAATGGCTTCTGCTTCTTCCTGGGCATTGGCGGCATCGAGACGGTGCATGCCGGCAAGCCCCTCGGCGAGCACCCGCTTGTCGGCGCCTGCGACGTAGCCGTGCCAAGCGCTCGTCGTCGTCGCGGGGCGCATCATCTCACTCAAGAATTGACGGCGGGCACCTTGCGACGGGTTTGGCGCGGCGGGCCGCAATTCTTGGACCTCACTTGGAGCGATGCCGAGCGAGCGCACGAGCTTGGCGAGGCCATGCTGCGGATGCTCGGGATGATCAGCGGCGATCCGTTCGCTTTCGGCGTCGGGGAGGCGTCCGTTGAAATCAGGCAGGACGATCGCGCCGTTCGGCAAGCGCGCGACGACGGACATCAAGCGCGCGGTCGCGGGGATGCTGCCGGTGACGCCAGCGATGATGATTGGTCCGTTCGGCGGCAGGGCTTCGAGCCGTTTCGCTTCGGCATGCAAGACGCGGTTGCGGCGCTCAACGGCGGAGAGGCGGCCTTGTTCGGCGAGGAATGCCGGCCAGATCTCGATGATGATCTTCAGGAATTCGAGTGTCTTGGCCCAATGCTCGGAGAAATCTTCGGGCACGAGCGACTTCAAGCCATCGAGCGAAACGCCTTCGGTCTCGACGAGGTCCATCAGACCAGCCAGCTCTTTTGCCAAGTTGGCTGCTTGCGCCGGCGTGCTTGCGCCGGCCGCGGAAGCCAGGGCAGACATGGCGGTATCGGTCGCTGCCGTCTGGGCATCGCGCATCTGCCGCGACCAGGCGAGCACGAGTTCGGTCAGCGTCAGGCGGCGGGAGAGTTCGCTGATCGCTGGTGGAATGTCGAGTGCGTCGCCGCCATCCGATGTGGCAATGCCGGCCAGGATGCTGAGGTCTTCCTGACCTTCGGCGATCGGGCGGATCTTTGGCAGCAGCATAGCGCGGCCGCCGGCTTCGGCGAGGAACGCCTCTTGGAGGGCACGCGTGGCGCGCCGGGTCGGCAACAGCAGCGTGTAGGACGAGAGCGATAGTGGCGAGGGCTTTTCGCCGCCGCGCCGCGGGAGGTCGCCCGCCAACAGCGCCGCCGCGAGCGTTCGCAGAAACGGCTGGCCACCGCTGATGTTGTAGACGTTCGCCTTGGTGTCGCGCTCAGCGGATGATGGCATGGTCGCCGCTCATGACGCGTTCGGCTTCTGCCAACTCGGCGGGCGAGCCGACGTGCATCCAGAGCCCCTCCATCCGCACGGCATAGGCGCGGCCCGTCAGCATCGCGCGGTTCCACAGAGCGTTCATGGAGAACGCCCCGTCGGGCGCGTCGGCGAAGAGGCGCGGATGCACGATCTGTACACCGGTGTAGACGAATGGCACGACCTCGCCTTCGCGCCGGCGGCGGATGCGACCTTCACTGTCGGAGGAAAAATCGCCTTTGCCCGAGTAACCGATGCTGGCCGAACCGAGTGCCAGCATCAGAAGACAGTCCATCTTGCCGGGGTCCCAGCCCGCGAAGAGGCGCGCGAGATTGGAGCCGACGCCTTCGAGCCAGACCGAATCGGAATTGTGAGCGAGGAAGGCGTCGGGCCCCAGCAAAGGCAGGGCCTTCTTGGCGCCGCCACCGGTGTCGAGCAGCATGCCCCGCTCATCCGAAATGGTGATGTTCGGTGTCTTGCGCGATTGGACGTGCGCCTCGACGAGATCGGCCTTGTAATGGACGTTGACGACCGCTGCGGGGACACCCGCCTCGGCGATACGGTCAAGCACGTGATCGAGCAACGCCTTACGGCGCAACTGGACGAGCGGTTTCGGCAGCGTGTCGGTCAACGGCCGCATGCGCGTACCGAGCCCGGCCGCGAGCACGAAAGCGGATCGAGGTTTCCAACTCATGCGTCCTGATAGCGTGTCGCGCCGCGGCGGTCACGGGCGGATTGGACGATTGCGAATATCCTGGGGAAAATGTGCCTCATACCACCCGGCGATGCTCGCGAGGGCGGGATGGCGGAGATTACGGGCGAGGTAGTCCCAGGTCCGTTCCATGTGCTGAAGATAGGTCGGCTTGTTGTCGCGACGCAGCAGTCGCACCCAGAGGCCGATCAACCTTGTGTTGCGTTGGGCGCCGAAGACGGCGTAGGTCGCGGCGAAGGCTTCGCGATCGAAGGACGGCTCGGCGCGGGCGACCTCGGCGCAGTAGTACTCGAACAGGTCTCGTTCGAGATCGGCTGGCACCGTGATGCGCGCATCCTGCAGTAGCGACACAAGGTCGTAGGCCCAGTGCTCGGCAAGCGCATCCTGGAAATCGATCACGCCGATACGGGCGAGGCCGGTTTCGTAGGAACGCCAGAACAAATTCGGGGAGTGAAAATCGCGCAGGAACAGCCCAGGCGGCTCCGCCAACATGCGGTCGAGGAGCGGCGCCCAGAGGCGGTCGTACTCTTCACGAACGCTCGCCGGAGCAGGGGAACCGAAAACCTCGGACCAATACCAATCGAGGATCAGGCTCAGCTCGATTTCGAGCGCATCGCGATCGAAGCGCGGCAGATAATGAGTCTTGCCCGTACGCAGGATAGGCAGTTCGCGAGGCACCGGCTTGCGGCGGAGCGCGATCAGTACGTCGGTCGCAGCACGATACATCGCGCGCTGATCGTGCCCCTCGGTCAGCATCCAGCTGAAGTCGCGATTGCCGAAGTCTTCGAGCAGCAGGAAACCGCGCTCGAAGTCGGCGCCCATAATGCGCGGCGCGGAAATGCCGCGCATCAGCAGGAACTGATCGATCGCGACGAACGGGCCAACGTCTTCGGCGAGGTGGGCGATCTGGCTGTAAGGCTTGCCGTTCTTGATGACGGGGCCATCCGGCTGCTTCGGCGCGTCCATCAGGACCGCGGACTTCGGCTCTGCGCCGGCTAAGGGTACATAATGCGGATAGAACGTCTCGGTGGCGCCGCGCTTCAGCAGGCGGAGGTAGGATCGCGACGAGGCGTCGCCGCCGTAGCCGATCGGAATGGCTTCGCGCCACTCCGGAATGGCGTCGAGGAAGCGGAACATATCGAGCGCACGGCGCAGCTTGGCCTGGTGGGCTGGTGGCGCCGCGATGGTCACGATGCGGCGATCGGCGGCCGAGGCGTTCGCAAACACGACGCTGATGTGGTCGGCGGGAAGCAAGTCGCCAGCGCGTTCAGGCCACTCGATGAGAGTGATCGACGAAGCGAGGTTGTCTTCGAAGCCCAGTTCCTCGAGTTCGGCCGGATCATTGATGCGATAGAGATCGTAGTGGCGGATCGCGCCGCGGACGAGGTGATACTCCTGCACGATCGGAAACGTGGGACTAGGCACTTCGAAGTCATGGTGATGCTCGGCGCGTATCAAGGCGCGCGCGAACGTCGTTTTGCCGAGCCCCAAGTCGCCACGGAGTGCCAAGCAATCGCCGAGCCTGAGCGCATCCCATACGCATCCGGCCAGCAACGCCATGCCGGTCTCGTCAACCTCGACCGTCCATTCGTCCGCCACGCCCACACTAATTTCGGCACTCGTCATGCAACCTCGGAAACTTGCCTTGGCACTGCGACGCCCACTAGCGGGAACCGCACCGTCACACGTGTGCCACGACCGGGCTCGCTGTCCAGCGTCAAGTTGCCGCCGTGCAGTTCGACGAGGCTCTTGACGATCGAGAGACCAAGACCGGCGCCACGGTGTCCGGACGTTCCTGCCCGCGTCTCGAAGGGCTGGAAGATGCGCGCCTGTTCCTCGCGCGGGATACCGGCGCCGTGGTCCTCGACAGCGAAGGCCAGCATCCCGGCCTCGCGCCAGACTTCGACGTTGACGGTGTCTTGCGGCTTCGAGAAGCCGACCGCGTTGGACATCAGGTTGAAGAGGATCTGACGCACGCGGGCTTCGTCAGCGATGAAGGTTTCGACGGCGGGCGCGACGCGTACGTCGATCGTCACGTGGCGGCGGGCGGCGCGGTCCTTGATGCCGAGAACGGCGGCTTCGACGATCGGGCGGACCTTTACCGGCGAGACCTTCAGCTCCAACCCGCCGGCATCGATGATAGCGAGATCGAGGATGTCGTTGATGATGGCGAGGAGTGCTTTCGATGAGTTGGTGATGTCGCCGAGGTATTCGCGCTGGCGGTCATTGAGCGGGCCGACGTGAGGTGAGGCCATGAACTCGGAGAAGCCGATGATGTTCGTCAGCGGTGTGCGAAGCTCGTAGGACACGTGGCTGAGGAACTGGCTCTTGAGGCGATCCGCCGCGACGAGCGCGTCGTTGCGTTCGATGAGCGCGCGTTCATAGCGCTTGCTATCGGTGACGTCGGCGAAGGTGATGAGCGTCGCGCCGTCGGGAAGCGGCGACACATTGTAGTCGATCACGGTGGCGTCGGGCCGCATCATCTGGCCGTCAAGCGTGCCGCGGCGGTCGGAGATGCTCGTCACGGACCGGCTGATGCGCATCCAGACGCGGCCATCGTCATACTGGACCTGGCATTGCTTGATGATCTCGTCGATGTGGGGGCCTTCCTCGAGCATGGTGCGCGAGAGGCGCCAGATCTTCGCGAAGGCGCTGTTGAAGAGCTGGAGGCGGCCGTCGGGCGCGAACACGGCGACGGCTTCCTTGAGGCTGTCGAGGGTCTCGCTCTGTGCGTGGATCATCGCATTATAGCGGCTCTCGAGTGCGAGG
>JAPXTA010000127.1:0-14727 GCA_033812735.1 Hyphomicrobiaceae bacterium
CCCCTGTCCCCTCCCCATCGAGGGGAGGGGGACCGAAGGCGCGTGAGTGTGTGCCTCCCCTCCCCCTTGTGGGGAGGGGTCGGGGGTGGGGGTTAACCGACGATTTCGTCGAGGCGGAAGTTCATTGCGATTTCGCGCTTGGCGCTCTCCGGGCTGTCGGAGCCGTGCGACGAGTTCTCGCCCTTCGAGAGTGCGAACAGCTTGCGGATCGTGCCGTCCTTGGCTTCCTTCGGGTCGGTCGCGCCCATTACCTCACGATACTTCGCGATGGCGCCTTCGCCTTCGAGGACCTGGAGAACGATCGGGCCCGAGGTCATGAAATCGCAGAGTTCGCCGTAGAACGGACGTGCGGCATGCTCCTCGTAGAACGCCTGCGCCTGTGCCTTGGTCCAGCGGACGCGCTTCTGAGCGACGATGCGCAGGCCGGCCTTTTCGATGACGGCGTTGATGGCGCCGGTCAGGTTGCGCTTGGTGGCGTCCGGCTTGATGATCGAAAACGTGCGCTCGATGGCCATTGAGGCTCTCCGTAAGGGTCGGAAAAGGGAAAGTGGCGCGCTTATACCGGTTTTTGGCGGTGCATCAAGGGCAGTCGACCGGGGACAGGACCGGGGTCAGATCCCACGGCCGCCGGCGATGTCCATGCAGATGCCGGTGACATAGCTCGCCTGGTCGGACATGAGCCAAAGCACGGCTTCCGCAACCTCCTCGGGCGTGCCGCCGCGTTGCATCGGAATGGTCGGTGCGAGTTGCGCGACGCGGTCGGGCAACCCCATGTCGGCGTGGATCTCGGTATCGATCATGCCTGGGCGAACGGCGTTGACGCGGATGCCTTCGGGAGCAAGCTCCTTGGCGATACCGCGGGTCATGGTGTCGATCCCGCCTTTGGACAGACCGTAGTCCGTCGTGCCGCCCGCGCCGCCGAGAACGGCGACGATCGACGACATGTTGACGATGACGCCGCCCTTGCCGCCGCGCTTGGTCGACATGCGCTTGGCTGCTTCCTGTGCCGCGACGAAGGCGCCGATCGTGTTCGTCATGACGAGCTTGACGACGCGTTCGGCCGGGATGTCCACGAACGGCATGACTGGCGCGACGATGCCGGCATTGTTGAAGAACGCATCGATACGGCCGAACGACTTGTCGACTTCGGCAAAAAGCCGCTTGATCTCGTCCGGTTTGGCGCAGTCGGCTTGGATCGTGACGGCCTTGCGCCCGGCTTTGCGAATGTCGTCTGCGACAGCCTCGGCCTTGTCCCGGCTCGAGATATAATTGACGGCAACATCATAGCCACGCTGTGCCGCCAACCTTGCGGTGGCAGCGCCGATGCCGCGTGAGGCGCCTGTCACGAGAAGTACTTTGCTCACAGTCTTACTCCGGCTGAGAAATCAAGCGCAGCCCAGCTTCGTCGCGAGATCGCCGAAGTCGGCGGCGACGATCGTCCAGTCGCCCTCGGACTTGAAGTCGTGCTTTTGATGCGGGCCGTATTCGGTGGGACGCGGAATGAACGCAGTCGACAAGCCTTGCTTTTGCGCGGCCGCGAGATCGCCGTTGTGCGCGGCGACAAGCATGACTTCGGCGGGCTTCAGGTTGAGAAGATCGGCTGAACGTGTGTAGGCCTCCGGCATCGGCTTATAAGCGCGTGCCGTCTCCGCACCGAGGACGACATCCCACGGCAGGCCAACGTTCTTCGCCAGCCGCGTCAGAAGGCCGACATTGCCGTTCGAAAGCGTGCCGATGATGTATTTCGTCTTGAGGCGCGTGAGCCCCGCGACGACGTCTGGCCAGGGCTTCAGACGGTGCCAGATGCGGATCAGGTGATCACGGTCTTCGGCGGTGATGCCTTTTAGGCCATGCGCTGCGATGAGCTTGTCGAGGCTCTCGCCGTGCAGGACGTCGAGGATGGTCCAGGCGCGGCGTCCGGTGCGAACTTCCTCCATCCCCGGCTGATAAAGGCCGCGCCATTCGTCGGCCATCTTCACCCAGTCGGCCTTCAACCCCTTCGCCTCGCCGAAGGCGGTCAGCTCAGCGATCGTACTCGTGCGCCAATCGACGACGGTGCCGAACACGTCGAAGAGGAGGGCTTTGACTTCAGGCGCTGCGGTCATATTGATCCTCTCGCGTTCTTCACGATCACTCCACCCATACCCCTCCCCATCGAGGGGAGGGGAATTGCAGAGACGTCCCGACCCGCGCAGGCGAAGGCTCTGTCTCCCCTGCCCCTTGTGGGGCGGGGGTGGGGGTCAGTTTCGCTTCAACTCAGCCAAGACTTCCGCGGTATGTTCGCCCTTCTTCGGAAGCTGGCGGCGGATGCGGAAGCGCTTGCCGTTGATTTCGAGCGGCAACGCCGGAACCTTGCTCATGCGGCCATCCGACAAGCGGATGTCGAGCAGCCCGCCCGACTTCGTCATATGCTCGTCGGTAAAAAGGTCCTCGGGCTTGTTGATCGGGGCGTAGGGCAAGCCGATGCCGGCGACCTTGTCGATCAGTTCGGCGCGCGTGTACGTCGAGAACACCTCTTGCAGAGCCGGCACCAGCCACGACCGTTCGGCACAGCGCTTGATATTCGTATTTACCCGTTCGTCGGATGCAAGGTGCGTCAGCGCGAAGCCCGCACAAAACTGATCCCACTGCGTATCGGTGACGACGCCGACGAACAGCGGCTCGTCCTTGGTCTGGAAAACGTCGTAGATGCCCCACGCGGGTTCACGCGCCGGCATCGGGCTCGGCGTCTTGCCGGTGATCGCCTTCTGCATCATGTGCTGGGCGACAAGGAGAGCGGACGTTTCGAAGAGGCCAGAGTTGACGCGTGCGCCCTTGCCGGTCTTCTCGCGCGTACGCAAAGCCCCCATGATGGCGACCGCTGCGAATGTGCCGCACATGATATCGACCACCGATGATCCGGCACGCAACGGACGGCCGGGAGGGCCGGTCATGTAGGCGAGGCCGGTCATCATCTGGACGACCTCGTCGAGCGCCGCGCGATCGTCGTAAGGGCCCGTCAGAAACCCTTTGACCGACGTGTAGATGAGGCGCGGATTGAGCGCCATCATAGCGTCCGCGCCGAAGCCCATCTTGTCGACAGAACCGGGGCGGAAATTCTCGACCAGCACGTCGGCCGATTTGACGAGGTCGAGGGCCGCCTGTTTGCCCTCGGCCGACTTCAGGTCGAGCATCACCGAGCGTTTGTTGCGGTTCATGATCGTGAAGAAGCCGGAGCCGCCGCCGGTGATATTGCGCGTCTTGTCGCCATCGGGCGCCGGTTCGATCTTGATGACGTCGGCGCCAAGATCGGCGAGGACGAGCCCGACCGTCGGCCCGGCGATCATGTGGCAGAATTCGATGACGCGAATGCCGGCCAGCGGCAGCTCGCTCTCGGGAATTGTCGTCTGGTCGGTCATTGTGTCCTGGAGGCTCGAATTCGACGCGGCACCATAGACCGTGGGGCGGCAGACGGGAAAGCCCTGGACCTCAGCGGGTCAGCTATTGCCGTGGCGGGCGGCTCGGCGCTTGACAGCGCGGGGCACGGGCTTAACCCTGCCGCGCAAACAGCCGAGGATTTCCGGGATGTCTAAAGTCGATATCGCCATCGTCGAGGTGGGCCCGCGCGACGGGTTGCAAATCGCCAAACAAGTCATGCCGACGGCGTACAAGAAGCGGTGGATCAAGGAAGCAGCCGCGGCAGGGTTGCAGGAAATCGAGGTCTGCTCGTTCGTTCCCGCCAAGGTCGTGCCCGGCATGGCGGATGCGGCGGAGGTGACGCAGTTCGCCCGGACCATTCCGAGTATCATCACGACGGTGCTCGTCCCCAATACGCGCGGCGCCGTCAGCGCGATCGAGGCTGGCGCTCAGAAGATGTCGATGCCGATCTCGGTCAGCGTCAGCCACAACATGGCAAACGTTCGCAAGTCGCACGATCAGTCGCTCGACGACGTCAAGGCGATCCGCGGGTTGATCGACGCCTTGCCGAAGGACAAGCGGCCCCGCTTCGAGGTGGCGCTGTCGACGTCGTTCGGCTGCTCGATCGAGGGCGCGGTTCCCGAAGCAAACGTCATCAGGCTTGCCGAGCGCGCCATTGCTGCCGGCGGCGATGCGGTCGCACTGGCCGACACGATCGGCATCGGCAATCCGGCGCAGGTGCGGCGGTTGTTCAACGCGGCCCACAAGGCGATCGGCAAGGACCGGGTGGCCGGCGCTCATTTCCACGACACGCGCGGCCAGGGGCTCGCCAATGCGCTCGCCGCGCTGGACGCGGGGGTCACGTCGTTCGATTCCTGTCTTGCGGGGCTTGGCGGGTGTCCGTTTGCGCCCGGCGCTTCCGGCAACATCTGTACCGAGGACCTCGTTTGGATGCTCGAAGAGATGGGCCTCAAGACCGGTATCGATCTCGAAAAGCTGCTCGCGTGCCGGCAGGTGCTGGTCGAAGGGTTGCCCGGCGAGAAGCTGAATGGCCATCTCGCGGAAGTCGGCTTGAAGCGCGTGCACGGCATGCCGAGCCGCGTGGCGAGTGCGCGATAATCATCTGTGACACCGACGACGAGCGAAGGACACGCCATGGCCAAACCCGCCGCGCCCGCGATCAAGAAGAGTGGCCCGCGCAAAGTGATGATCACCTGCGCCGTCACGGGCGCCATCCATACCCCGAGCATGTCGCCGCATCTGCCCGTCACGCCGGAGGAAATCGCGGAGGCTGCGGTTGGCGCGCACGAGGCGGGCGCCGCGCTCGTCCACGTCCACGCCCGCGATCCGAAGACCGGCAAACCCGATCAGTCACCCGACGCGTTTGCGCCGTTCCTCAAAGTCATCAAGCAGCGCTGCAACGCCGTCATCAACATCACCACGGGCGGCGCGCCGACGATGGGCATCGACGAGCGGCTGCAGCCGTGCGCTGCGTTCGCGCCGGAAGTTGCCTCGCTCAACATGGGGTCGATGAACTTCGGCCTTTATCCGATGCTCGAACGCTTCAAGGACTTTAAGCACGACTGGGAGCGGCCCTATCTCGAAGGCAGCGACGACCGCATCTTCAAGAACACGTTCAAGGACATCGAAGGCATCCTGACCACGTGCGCGAAGAACAACACGCGCTTCGAGATCGAGTGCTACGACATCGGCCACCTCTATACGCTGCGCCACTTCGCCGACCGGGGGCTCGTGAAGCCGCCGTATTTCGTTCAGTCGGTGTTCGGCATTCTCGGCGGGATCGGACCGCACCCCGAAGACGTCATGCACATGAAGCGGACCGCAGACCGTCTCTTCGGTAAGGACTATGTCTGGTCGGTGCTGGGAGCGGGCCGCAACCAGCTGCCGATCGCTGCGCAAGCGGTCGCGATGGGCGGCAATGCCCGCGTCGGTCTTGAAGACAGTTTGTGGATCGGCCCTGGCAAGCTCGCCGAGAGCAATGCCCAGCAGGTGCAAGCGCTTCGCAAGATCATCGAGGGCCTAGGCCTCGACATCGCCTCATCGGACGAGGCCCGCGATATTCTTCAGCTCAAGGGCGGCGACCGCGTGAACTTCTAAGGCAATCACCAAAGGAATATCTGGAATGGTCACCATCTACGGCGTCTACCGGTCGCGCGCGACGCGCAACATCTGGCTGTTGAACGAACTCGGCCAGCCGTTCGAGCATGTGCCGGTCATTCAGGTTTATCGCGCCGGCGGTACGGCCAGCGCCGGCATGCTCGACACCCGCTCGCCTGAATTCCTCAAGGTCAATCCGAACGCCCAGATCCCGTCGATGAAGGATGGCGATTTCGTTCTTCACGAGAGCCTGGCGATCAATCTCTATCTCGCCAAGAAGTTCGGCGGACCGCTTGCCCCGAAGGACACGCGCGAGGACGGCGAAATGACGATGTGGGCGTTGTGGGCCGCGACCGGCCTCGAACCGCACTCGCTCAACGTGCTCTATCATTCGATCGGCAAGCCGCCTGCGGAGCGCGACCCGAAGATCCTTGCCGCGGCCATCGAGAGCTGCCGTGCTCCCCTCGCCGTCCTCGACAAGGCGCTGGCGAAAACCGGCTATCTCGTCGGCGGCCGCTTCACCGTCGCCGATATCAATGTCGCCGAGATCGTCCGTTACGCGCAGCCCGCCAAGGAGCTGTTGGAGGCCAATCCCAACGTCAAGCGCTGGATCGAAGCCTGCCAGTCGCGCAAGGCGTTCAAGGATATGATGGCGAAGCGCGACGCCGAGCCCGCTTGATCCAGGCCGGTTGGCGGATCGACGTTACTAGAATATCGAACACCCCGGCGATTGGCTCGCCGGGGTGTTCTTGTTCGGCAGCTGTATGTGACGATCAGTTCTGCTTCGCCGGCGTTGCGGCGTTGGCGGTTGTGTCGGGCTTCAGGAAGACGTCGACGCGCATGCCGGAAATCAGCGGCGGGGTGCCGCTGAGGTCGATCATGATCTCGAGCACGTCGATATCGGTCGGCTTGCGGGGGCCCTTGATGCTGAGCTTGCCGGGGCCGAGCGCCTGAGCAATCGATGCGACCTTGCCTTCGAAATCCTTGCCTGGGTAAGCATCGGAACGGACGATCGCAGCTTGCCCGACGCGGACCTTGCCGACGTCGCGTTCCTCGATCTCCGCCCGGACGCGCAGCTTCGACATGTCGCCCAAGACGACCAGGACATTTTCCGGGCTCGGCGCCGCGGTCTCGCCTGGTGTGGCGAGGACCTGAAGGATCGTACCGTCGCGCGGGGCGCGTATGCGTGTGCGTTCGAGGGCGCCTTCAGCGAGCGTCAATTCGGCGCGCGCTGCGGAGATGCCGGCCTCAAGGCGGGTCTGCAGCGGCATGCCTGCGGCTGTATTCAGTTTGCGCAAGTTGGTTCGCGCGGTGTCGAGCTTTTGCGATGCCTGCGTCACCGCCTCACGCGCGTTCTGAACATCGGCGGGGCTGGCGGCACCGGTTTTGGCCGCCTTCAGCAAGCGATCGAGTTCACCGCGGTTTGCGGCCAACGTGCGCTCGGCGGCAGCAAAGGCGTCTTCGGCGGTGCGGCGCTCCTGCGCCTTGCCTGTGGCAGGCTCGCTGTCGCGTTCGCGGCGGCGGACGTTGACCTCGGCTTCGGCCGCGGCGACGCGCGCTTCGAGTTCACCGTCGTCGAGACGGATGAGCAGATCGCCGGCCTGGACCTTGTCGTTGACGGCGACGAGAACATCGGCGATGCGGCCGCCCGTCTGCGGCGAAATCTTGACTTCGCCGCCGGTCGGTTCGAGGCGGCCGGGCGCTGACGCAGCCCATGTCACGGTCGGCGTTTTGGTGCCGGCCTCCGGCGTGGTCGTTGCCGTTTGTCCGGTCGCGCCCGCGCTGGAGTTTGTGCCGCCGGTTCCCATCGGTTGAGTGAGGTAGCGGGGCACGAAGTAGCCGATCGCCAGAGCCATCGCCGCGGCGAGGACGAACGTGTTGATTGCCGAATCACGCCTAAGCATTTTGTTTCCGTTTCTTTCCACGTGACAGTTGGCGGACGGTATTGTTGGTCTCGCCGCCATCTGGGGTGCGGCGATCCTCACCGACGATGAGGCCGTCCTCGATTTTCAGAATGCGATCTGCGTATGGAATGGTGCGCGGGTCGTGCGTCACCGCAAGCACTGCGTGCGTGGTCGATTGCGCGATCTCGGAGAGCAGCGCCATGACCTGCTGGCCGTTCTCGCTGTCGAGTGCGGCGGTCGGCTCGTCCGCCAGAATGAGGGAGGGTTGGCTCGCGATCGCGCGTGCGACGGCGACGCGCTGCTTTTCACCACCCGAGAGATTGCCCGGGTTCGACCGCATGCGATGCGAGAGACCGACTTGCTGGAGTGCGCGCTGGGCCCGGATGACGGCGTCGGAGCCGCGATCGCCGCGGACGTCGAGCGCGAGCAGCACGTTCTCTTCGGCGGTCAGCGTCGGAAACAGATTGTAGCCCTGGAAGATGAAGCCGACGTGGTCGCGCCGAAGCTCGGCGAGCTGCTCGGGGGTGAGCCCTGTGGTCGAGCGGTCGCCGATCGAAAGTTCGCCCGAGGTCTGTGTGAGGATGCAGCCGAGAATTGAGAGCAAGGTGGTCTTGCCAGAACCCGAGGGCCCCATCAGCAATGTCAGCTCGCCTGGATGCAGTTCGAGGCTGACGCCCTTCAAGGCGCGTACGAGCCCAGCGCCGCGGCCAAGGTCCTTGACGATGTCGCGGGCAACGAGGACCGGCGGGTTCTTGGCGCCGCCGGCTTTCGTCTCGGGCACGCCCGTTTGTGTCGTAGCGTCGCTCATCGATTGAACACCATCGCGGGATCGATCTTCGTTACCTTGTTGATCGCGGCGATCGCGGAGACGGCACACATGAAGACCGTGAGGCCGAACAGCAGGGCCGCGAGGCCGGGTGTCATCATGATCGGCAGCGCGGTATTCTCGGTGTACCAAACGATCAGCATGGCGATCGTCATGCCGAGCACGTACCCGAGCGCGGCCGAGAGTGCTGCCTGAGCGAGAATGACCTTGTGGATGTAGCCCGAGGACGAGCCGAGCGCACGCAGCGTCGCAAACTCGTTCAGGTGATCCTTGGTCGATGAGTAAAGCGTCTGGGCGACGATGACGGTGCCGACCACCAAGCCGAGCACGGCGCCGCCAATCAGTGCGATACCGGCGCCGGTCGCGAACAGCCAATGATTGAGCGAGCGCGTGCGGAACTCGTCCTTGGTGAGCACCTCGCCATCGGGAACTTTGGGCTTCAGCGCGTCGCGGACCGCCTCGGGACTGATGCCTGGCTCGACCTTGACGAGAACGTAGGTGATCTTGTCCGCTGGCATCTGGAGGAGCTGGCGCGCACGTGTCATGGTCGTGAAGACGAATGGTGTGACGGTGAAGGACCGGATGCCGTCGGTCAGTCCCGCAACGCGCACGCGCGAGCCACCGACGTTGGCGATGTCGCCGAGGCCCTTCACGCCGAGTTCTTCGAGATAGGTCTTGTCGATGAACACCGCGTCGCGGGCGCCGAGCGCACTGACGTTGCCTTCGGAGACGTTCCAAGGCGGCAAGCCGCCGTCTTCGATGTCGGAACCGATGATGACGCAAAGCGTCGAGCCGCCAGTGGGCTTTTTCCAGTCAGTGAAGGAAGCAATGAGGGGCGTCGCTTTGGCAACGCCGGGGGTCGAGAGAGCGGTGTAGCGAAGGCGTGAGTCTATCGGTTGTGCTTCTTCGAAGTTCTTGGTGCCATAGGCCATGATCCAGACATCACCGTCCGCGCGATCGATCGTCTGGATGATCATCGTGCGGGCGCCAAGATAAAGGCCGAGTTGGACGGCGATGAGCACAATCGAGAACAGGATGCCGACCAGCGTCACGATCAGCCGCACGCGGTCGTGGAACAAATTCCGGAAGGCGAGGGTCAGCGTCATTGCCATAAGGTCGTCGTTCCCGCCTCTGCCACAAAATACCCACGCGCGCGGGCAACATTACCATTCGCCGCTCGTGCTGCCGCCACGGCAAACACTCACAGCCAAACGCCGCCGGACCTCTGGAGCCCAATTCCTGCCTGCCGCATATGGCGCGTCGCTGACCGGATTACCAGCCTTGTAAGACACGCCGGTTAAGTGGCGCGAGGCATTCGCGAGCCAAACCGGCCCGACCCGCCTGGAAAACAAAGTTAACGGGACGGAACTTCCGTCTAGCGAACCTGGCCGCGCGCCTGTTTGAATACGGCCGCCCTATTGCCACATTGTGTCCAAGTTTTGTTGGCTGAATAGGGACCATGTTAAAAAATACCGATCAAACGAGCCGCCTTGGCTCAAGGGCACCCGTCGCGACTGCGCTTATGCTCGCAATGGCCGCCCTCTCCGGAACTGTGCACGCGCAGGGCAGCGCGAGAGCCGCAATCCCTCCCGTTCAACCCGGTGTCGTCGGCGTTTGGGTCGATCACACGAAGCAGGGAGCGGTCGAGATCCGCCCCTGCGGCGACCGGATCTGCGGCTATGTCGTGTGGATGCTGAAGCCGGTCGATGACAAGACCGGACGACCGATCACGGACGCGCTGAACCCGGATGCCGCCAAGCGCAACTTGCCGATGTGCGGGCTTCAGATCATTGGGGATGCGAAACCATCCCGCGACGGGCGCGGCTTTGAAAGCGGCTGGATCTACAATCCCGAGGACGGCGTCCGTTACGACGTCGACGTCAAGCCGAAGTCGCGCGACGAAATCCTGGTGCATGGGTTCGCCGGCATTCGACTGCTCGGCGAGACGTTCACGTGGACGCGGGCGCCGGACACCCTGCAGAAATGCAAGGTGTGAGGTTCGCGGCCGCCTAGAGGGCGCCGATCACCTTGGTGATCGTCCCTTGGACGAAGGTCGAGAGTTCCGCATACCGGTCGGCGCGCGGCGAGCCCTGACGCCAGGCCATCGCGACAACGCGCGACAATGGCTTCTGCTGCAACGGGATGACCTTCACCGTTCGATCCTTGGTGAGTTGCTGAGCCCGCACGTAAAGGGCAGGCAGCAGCGCTGCGCCAAGGCCTGTCGAGACCATTTCGCGGAGCGTATCGAGCGAGGTGCCTTCGAATTCCCGATTGATCGTGGCGCCGTGGCGGCGGGCGTAGTCCGCCACGAGATCGTGCAGGGGATGCCACGTCCCCAGAACCAGCAGCGACAAGCCCTTGATATCAGCACCTGTCACGGCTGATTTGCGGGCGAGCGGATGTTGGACGGGGAGAACGAGCGCAAACGGTTCAGTGTAGAGCTCGATCGTCTGGAGGCCGGGCGACGCAATCGGCAGCGGCGTGATGATGACGTCGAACATGCCGCTCGACAGAGCGGCGGGGAGCTTCTGCGACGGCTCTTCGCGGACGTAGAACTTCAAGTCCGGATACTCACGGCGCAAGTCCGGCACGATCTTGGGCACGAGGTAGGGCCCGATCGACGAGGGGACGCCCAGCCGGACGACGCCCGAGAGCTTGGTGTCGTGGGCGGTGGCGACGGCTTTGATCTCGCGCACGTCCTGGAGCACGCGGCGGGCGATCTCCACGATCTCGGCGCCGGCTGGCGTCAGGACGACGCGGGAGCGAGAGCGCTCGACCAGTGTCACTCCCAATCGATCTTCCAGCGTCTTCAACTGGCCGGAGAGTGTCGGCTGGGTGGTGTTCACGCGTTCGGCGGCACGGCGAAAATGGCGCTCGTCGGCGATCGCGACGAGGTATTCCAATTGTCTGACAGTCGGCACGGAGCACCCAAGCTGAAGTTCCCCGCCGGACGGCGGTGTGACGGAAGGCCGCATTAATGTTGGGTGTCGAAGGGCGGCTGTCTATGGCGCAGATCGAGAAAAATTATCGAGCGGCGCGCGCACCGACGAGTTGTGCTGCCATCTGCTTCTCCCGGCGGCGCTGTACCGACGACGAAATTCTCATGGCTTCCCGGTACTTGGCCACGGTGCGGCGAGCGATGTCGATGCCCTCGACCTTGAGCCGCTCGACCAATTTGTCATCGGAAAGAATGTCTTTGGCACTCTCGGCGTCGATCAGTTGCCTGATACGGTGGCGGACGGCCTCCGACGAATGTGACTCGCCGTCGCCTTCTGATGCGTTGATCGCCGAGGTGAAAAAGAACTTCAATTCGTAGATCCCGCGTGGCGTCGCCATGTACTTGTTGGACGTGACGCGGGAGACCGTTGACTCATGCATGCCGATCTTTTCAGCGACCGTCTTGAGGTTGAGCGGGCGCATGTGCTGGACGCCGTAGGTGAAGAACCCGTCCTGCTGGCGGACGATCTCTTCCGATACGCGCAAGATCGTGCGCGCCCTTTGGTCGAGGCTTTTGACCAGCCAGTTGGCACTTTGCAGGCAATCGTGCAGATAGCCTTTGTCCTGCTCCGTCTTGCTGCGTTTCGAGACCAGCGCGTAGTAGCTGCGATTGACGAGAACACGCGGCAGGGTGTCCGAATTCAGCTCGACGATCCAACTGCCGTCACGGGCTGCGCGGACATTCACATCGGGGAGAACCGGTTGGACTTCGACGCGGCCATACTTGAGGCCGGGCTTCGGATTGAGCGCCCGGAGTTCCTGGATCATGTCGGTCAGGTCTTCGGCGTCGACGCCGACTGCTTTGCGAAGCGCCGTCAGGTTGTGGCCGGCCAGCAGACCGAGGTTGTCGATGAAAAGCCGCATGACCGGATCGAACCGGTCCAGCTCCTTGAGTTGCAGCGTCAGGCATTCCGCCAGCGACCGCGCGAACACCCCCGTCGGCTCGAAAGTCTGGAGAACTTTGAGCACGCGTTCGATCGCCAATAGAGGGACACCGAGCTTATCGGCGAGCTCGCCAAGGTCGCCTTGCAGATAGCCGGCGTCGTCGACGAGATCGATCAGGTTGGCGGCGATGATACGGTCGATGGGTGCGGCGATCGCGACCTGCATCTGTTCGGTGAGGTGATCGTGCAGCGACTTATCGGTCGAAACGTAGGCTTCGAGGTTGCTGTCGTCGCTCGACATGGCGCTCGATGACGCGCTCTGGCCCTTGACGCCGTCCCAATGCAGCGACGTCTGCTGGCCTGGACGGTCGGCGGGACCATCGTCGGGATAAAGGTTTTCGGCATCCGTGTCGTAGGTGGATTCGGCGCTCTCTCCGGCAGGCTTGCTGAGATCGAGGGCGATGATCGGGTCTTGGGTGGCGACGGGTTCCTCGCGAAGGATCTCGCCGCCGTCCTGGCGTTCGAGCAGCGGATTGCGTTCGAGTTCGGTTTCGACGAACTGGGTCAGCTCCATGTTGGAGAGCTGCAAAAGCTTAATCGCCTGCTGCAGCTGGGGCGTCATCACCAGCTGCTGGCCCTGTCGTAACTCGAGCCGGGTTGTAAGTGCCATGACGGGCCGGGGGTCCTCTCAATGCCTAGTCCGGCTACCTATACTTGATGCAATTTAACCGAACATATCTCCGAGGTAGACCCGCCTGACGTCTTCGTTGCTTATGATTTCCTGAGGGTTACCGTGTGTCAGGACATGGCCATCGGCGATGACGTAGGCGCGATCGACCAGGGCCAGCGTTTCGCGCACGTTGTGGTCGGTGATGAGCACGCCGATGCCGCGGCGGGTCAGGTGGCGGACAAGATCCTGGATGTCACCAACGGCGAGCGGATCGATGCCGGCGAACGGCTCGTCGAGCAGCATGAACGAAGGGTCACTCGCCAATGCGCGGGCAATTTCGCAGCGCCGCCGCTCGCCGCCCGACAGCGCCATCGAGGGCGACTTTCTCAGCCGCGTGATCTTAAATTCCTCGAGCAGCTCGTCGAGTTTTTCCTGGCGCTGCTTCTTCTTGAGGCTGGTGAGTTCCAGCACCGCCATGATGTTCTGCTCGACCGAGAGACCGCGAAAGATCGAGGCTTCCTGCGGTAGATAGCCGATGCCAAGACGGGCGCGGCGGTACATCGGCAAGCGCGTGACGTTGCGGCCGTCGATGGTGATCGTGCCTTCGTCGGCCGCGACCAGGCCGGTGATCATGTAGAACGTGGTCGTTTTGCCGGCACCGTTCGGGCCGAGCAATCCGACCGACTCGCCGCGTCCGACGCCGAGACTGACGCCCTTCACCACCTGGCGCGCCTTGTAGCTCTTCTTTATGCCATGCGCCGAAAGATACCCCTCGCCGACCGGCGGGTCGTCGTCGGCTTGATGGCTTGGCTCGTAAGCTTCCGGGGCTTGCGGATGTTGGGGCGGATATCTCGGATCGTTGCGCGGCTGGTCGCGCTCGTACTCTTCGGGTGTCGGCTCGCGCTGATAGGCGTAGGGCTGGGGCGCATAGGCCTGGGGTGGATAGACCTGGGCGTCCTGGTACTGACGTGCCGGGGCATGACCACGCGGGGCTTGGGGATAGCCGGGCTGAGCGTCGGGGTGCGGCTTGCTGTAAGGCTGGGGTGGTTGAGCGTACCCCGCCGGCTGATAGGCGTAGTCCTCTGCCGGGAAATCCTCGGGCACCGACGTATACCCTTGGTCTTGCGGGTATGGCGGCTCAACCGGGCGGCGTGCCTTGCCGGCCTTTTTCTTCGTCTTCGATCCGAACGAGAAAAGTTTCATCGGTCCCGCGCTCGCGTCGTCGCGCGGGATGTCCGGCGCGATGACCCAAAACTCTCTCTAAGCATCTTTCAAGGCGCCCGATAGACCTGACTTGGACTCGAAGATGGCGGCGGCGCCTCTAATTTGGGGCGGGCCTTCTGGACCTGCTCCTTACCCTGCTTGCGGTAATCCTCAGGGAACATCTGAATGCACTGCCGTCCCGGGGGGCAGGTTCCGGCCGCGGGCGCAGCGGGGGCCGGCGTCGGTGCCGCCACCGCGGGAAGTCCGCCGGGTCCGATTGCCGAACGTGGCGCGGTCAAAGCCGGCATGGCTGGCGCTGTCGCGAACGCGCCCGGCTCATTCTCGAACTGGGCGACACCGCTGACGGTATCGATGCGCAGGCGTGGACCGGTGACGACGTCGCGGCCGCGCTTCACGGTCACGCCCCCGCCGAGCAGGACTGTGTTGGCCTTGGTGTCGAATGTCGCCCAATCACCGGTCGCTTCCTGACCGTCCTTCGAGGTGATGACGACCTTGTTCTTGGCTTCGACTTTAGTGATCTGCGCGCCACCCTTTGCCGGTGTTGTGTCATTGGTACTCATCAGACCAGTCTCGCCGCTGAAGTGAGCAACGAGCTCGGCCGCTTGCACGGCGAAATCGCCTTGCTTGGCGAGGACACGGCCGCGGAACACGGCTTGTTTGGCTGCGTCGCTGACGTCGAGGCTATCTGCCTCGATGTCCATCGGCGCA
>JAPXTA010000128.1:0-14644 GCA_033812735.1 Hyphomicrobiaceae bacterium
GCCAGGCTCGAAGGAGTGGAAGCGTCTTTCGTGGGATGACGCGCTCGACCGCATCGCGAAGCTGATGAAGGCCGACCGCGACGCGAACTTCATCGCCAAGAACAAGGACGGCGCAACCGTCAACCGTTGGACCTCGACCGGTATGCTCGCGGCCTCCGCGACGACCAACGAGACGGCGTTCCTGACTTATAAGGCCGTGCGCTCGCTCGGCATGGTGGTGTTCGACAATCAAGCCCGTGTCTGACACGGCCCGACGGTGGCCAGTTTGGCTCCGACGTTTGGCCGTGGTGCGATGACGAATTCGTGGACCGATATCAAGAACACGGATCTCGTTCTCATCATGGGTGGCAATGCCGCTGAAGCGCATCCTTGCGGCTTCAAGGGTGTCATCGAAGCGCGCGAACAGCGTGGTGCGAAGCTCATCGTCGTCGATCCGCGCTTTACGCGTTCGGCTTCGGTTGCCGACTACTATGCGCCAATCCGCCAGGGCACGGACATCGCGTTCCTGCTCGGGGTGATCAACTACTGCATCGAGAACAACAAGGTGCAGTGGGAGTACTTGAAGAACTATACGAACGCCGCCTTCATCGTGAAGGAAGGCTACAAGTATCAGGACGGTCTGTTCTCCGGCTATGAGGAAGCCAAGCGCGATTACAATCGCGGTACTTGGTCCTACGAGATGGGGGACGACGGCTTCGTCAAGGTCGATGACACACTCGCCAATCCGCGGTGCGTCTGGAATCTGATGAAGGAGCATGTCAAGACCTACACGCCTGACATGGTCTCGCGCATCACCGGCACACCGAAGGACAAGTTCCTGACGGTTGCGAAAATGGTGGCGGAGACGTCGGCGCCCGACAAGGCGATGACGTCGATGTACGCGCTCGGCTGGACTCAGCACTCCAAGGGTTCGCAGAACATTCGCTGCATGGCGATGCTTCAGCTGATCCTCGGCAACATGGGTCTTCGGGGCGGCGGCATGAACGCGCTCCGCGGTCACTCGAACATCCAAGGCCTGACGGATCTCGGCCTGATGTCGAACCTGATCCCGGGGTATCTCACGCTGCCGGTCGATGCCGACGTGGATGCCGCGACGTACAAGGGCAAGCGGGCGTTCAAGCCCATGCGGCCCGGCCAAATGAGCTACTGGCAGAACTACAACAAGTTCTTCGTCAGTTTCCAGAAGGCCATGTACGGCGCTGCCGCTACCAAGGAGAACGACTTCGCTTACGACTGGCTGCCGAAGCTCGACGTGCCGTCATACGACGTGCTGCGCGCGTTCGAGATGATGCACCAGGGTCAGATGAACGGTTACATCTGCCAAGGCTTCAATCCGATCCAGTCCTTCCCGAACAAGGCGAAGATCAAGGCTGCCCTCGGCAAGTTGAAGTTCCTGGTCGTGATGGATCCGCTCAAGACGGAAACGGCGCGGTTCTGGGAAGATCACGGCGAGTTCAATCCGTCGAAGCCGGAAGACGTCAAGACGGCGGTTTTCGAACTGCCGACGACGACGTTCGCCGAGGACGAAGGGTCGCTCACCAACTCGTCGCGCTGGCTGCAATGGCACTGGCCCGGCGGTTCGCCTCCGGGAGAAGCCAAGACCGATATCTGGATCATGGCCCAGCTCTATCTGCGTCTCAAAGCGCTGTACGAGAAGGAAGGCGGCGCGTTCCCGGACGCGGTCAAGAACCTGCACTGGCCCTATAAGGACGCCAAGGATCCGCATCCCGCCGAGATCGCGAAAGAGATCAACGGTTATGTGGTCGAGGACGTTCCCGATCCGGCCGACGCCAACAAGAAGCTGCTCGAGAAGGGCAAGCAAGTTGCTGGCTTCGGCGTGCTACGTGACGACGGCTCCACTGCGTGCGGCTGCTGGATCTATTCCGGCTGCTACACCGAGGCCGGCAACATGATGGCGCGGCGGGACAACCGCGATCCGGATGCGACGGGTGCGTACCTCAACTGGTCGTTCTCGTGGCCGGCCAACCGGCGCATCCTCTACAACCGTGCCTCGGCCGATAAGGCGGGCAAGGCTTGGGATCCGAAGCGCAAGATCATCGAGTGGAACGGCGAGCGCTGGGCCGGGTACGACGTGCCCGACATTGCGCCGACCGCGAAGCCCGATACCGTCATGCCCTTCATCATGACCGAGGAAGGTGTCGGACGTCTTTGGGTGCGCGGCCTGATGAAGGACGGTCCGTTCCCGGTCCACTACGAGCCATTCGAAAGCCCGATCGACAATCCGATCGCGCCGAAGATCCGGGGCAACCCGGCGGCTCGCGTGTTCAAGGGCGACATGGAAGTGTTCGGGACGTCGAAGGACTACCCGTATGCCGCCGTGACGTACCGTCTGACGGAGCACTTCCACTATTGGACCAAGCACAACGCGGTCAATGCGTCGCTGCAGCCCGAATTCTTCGTGGAGATCTCGGAAGAGCTCGCCAAGGAGAAGAAGATCCAGAAGGGCGGCTGGGTGCGTGTATGGTCGATGCGTGGATCGGTGAAGGCGAAAGCCGTGGTCACCAAGCGCATCAAGCCAATGCAGTGTGACGGCAAGACTGTGCACATCGTGGGCATCCCCATCCACTGGGGCTTCACGGGTGCGGCGAAGAAGGGCTTCGGCGCAAATACGCTGACGCCGTTCGTGGGCGATGCCAACATCGAGACGCCTGAATACAAGGCGTTCCTTGTCGACATCGAGCCGATCGCCAACGGTCCAGCGGTATCGTGAGGGGGAGCATCACACCATGACGAAACCTCTCGATATCATCCGGACGTCGGCGACGGTGAACACCACGCCTACGCCTAACCGCGATGTCGAAGTCGCCAAGCTCATCGACGTGTCGAAGTGCATCGGCTGCAAAGCCTGCCAGTCGGCATGTCTCGAGTGGAACGACCTCAAGGAGCCGGTCGGCACGAACGCGGGTGTCTATGACAACCCGCACGACCTGACGCCGGCGACCTGGACGCTGATGCGGTTCGCTGAATACGAGAACCCGAAGTCGGGCAATCTCGAATGGCTCATCCGCAAGGACGGGTGCATGCACTGCGAGGATCCGGGCTGCCTCAAGGCTTGCCCGTCCCCCGGTGCGATCGTGCAGTACGCCAATGGAATCGTGGATTTCCAGAAGGAGCACTGCATCGGCTGCGGCTATTGCGAGAAGGGATGCCCGTTCAACATCCCGCGCATCAGCCAGGTCGACAACAAAGCCTACAAGTGCTCGCTGTGCTCGGACCGCTCCGCGGTCAATTCGGGCCCGGCCTGTGCGAAGGCCTGTCCGACGCAAGCGATCATGTTTGGCACCAAGAAGGAAATGATCGCCGTTGCCGAGAAGAACGTTGCGCGCCTCAAGACGCGCGGCTTCGACAAGGCCGGCCTCTACAATCCTCCGGGTGTCGGCGGTACGCACGTGATGTACGTGCTGCATCATGCGGACCAGCCGCAGCTCTACAACGGGCTGCCGCAAAATCCGCGGATCTCGCCGCTGGTCGAGGCCTGGAAGGGCGTCAGCAAGTACGCCGGTCTCGCCGTCATGGGCGCGTCGGTGGTCGTCGGTGCGCTGCACTACATGCTCAAGGGCCCGAACCGGGTTTCCGATGAGGATGAGGAAAGCGCGAAACGTCTGGCGGAGGGCAAGCGATGAGCTCTACCTCTCACGGCGACGCACCCGTTCGGGTGCGCCGCTATTCCGGGTCGGCACGGCTCAATCACTGGGTGATGGCACTGTCGTTCGTGCTGCTGCTGCTCAGCGGATTGTCGTTGTTCCATCCGAGCCTGTTCTTCCTTTCGGGCTTGTTCGGTGGCGGCTCGACCGTTCGCTGGCTGCATCCTTGGGTCGGCGTCGTCTTCGCGGTGTCGTTCCTCGGGTTGTTTTTCCGCTTCTTGCCGGCGAACTTGCCAGAGCGGACCGACTTCAAGTGGCTCGCTGGATTGAGGCACGTTCTGTCCGGACACGACGAGTATTTGCCTGAAGTCGGCAAGTACAATGCCGGCCAGAAGCTTGTGTTCTGGATCCAGGCGTTCCTGGTGCCGGTGATGCTCTTCACGGGGCTCATGCTGTGGGCGCCGGGTCTTGCTTGGCTCGAACAGACGCTCGGCTTCAAGGCGACGATGGACCAGAAGCGGTTGGCTGCCTTGGTGCATGCGCTTGCCGCGGTCAGTGCGATCGTCGTTTGGGTCGTGCACGTCTACGCGGCCATCTGGGTGCGCGGTACGATCTCGGCGATGACCCGCGGTACCGTAACCGGTGGCTGGGGCTGGCGGCATCATCGCCGCTGGCTCAAGAAGGAAGTGGCCGAGGGCAAGACGTCGGTCACGCCGGCCGAGTGATGCCGTGGTACAATAACGGGGCGCGAGCAGTGACCAATTGCTCGCGCCCCATTTCTTTTCGGAAGCTGATATGAGCGACTCCGCAGGACCACGTCCAGGCTTGATGAACATCGGCGAGGAGGCGAAGCCGCCGTCCATCGTGCTGCCCGATCCCGAGATGGTGTTCCTCAATCGCGCCAAGCGGCTCGAGGCGCTCGCGCCTGATCATGCCATCGAGCCCTTCTTGCGGCTTGTCGCGGCGGTGTGCCGGGCGCAGTCGAGTATCCAGAAGGATTTGCCGGCGGTGGAGGTGCCGTCGAGCGCGAAACTCGCGGGCGACGGCTTGCCGCCGTTGCGTGCCGATGCCGTGAAGCTCGATACCGTGGCCGAGGCGACATTTGCAATGCTCGCCAAGGCGCTTGCCGATGCCGGTGCGCCGCCCGCGTTCAAGACGGCCGTTACCGCCATTGCCGAGGCAACCTGTGAAAAGCATCTCGACTGGCTCAAGGCCGCGCTCGATGGCTCCGATGACCTCGAGCAAGCCGTTCAGGTGCTGGCGCTTGCCGCGCTGCAGGTTCACTTTGCCCGTCTCGCGGCCAAGCTCGACGCTGATAAAATCGCGCCGGTCGCGGAAGGTGGTTGCCCTGTGTGCGGCAGTGCGCCAACGGCCTCGGCGGTCGTGAGCTGGCCGCAGGCGAACAACACGCGGTTCTGCACCTGCTCGCTCTGTGCCTCGCAGTGGCATGTCGTCCGTCTCAAGTGCGTTACCTGCGGGACGACGAAGGGCATCTCATATCCGCGCATCGATGGGCATCCCGATGCGCTCAGGGCCGAGACCTGCGACGCTTGCAAGTCGTATGTGAAGATCGTTTACCAAGTGAAGGACCCCGCGATGGAGCCGTTCGCCGACGACATTGCGTCGCTCGACCTCGATTTGGTGCTGAAGAAGGAAGGTTGGTCGCGCGGGGGTGCGAACCCGTTCCTTCTCGGGTATTGATTGGGGCGATCCGGCCACTGCCGATCGACGTAGATGGTTGGGGCTTGGCGATCGCCCCTTCGCTCGAACTTGGAGGCACGCGCTGTCATGTATGACGCACGGCCGAAACAGACCCGCATTCCGTCTGTCGATGAAGTCCTGCGCGGTGCGCAAGGACGGATCGCCGTTGCCCGGTTCGGCCATGCCGCCACGGTCGAGGCGGTCCGGGCGGATCTCGCCGCCGTGCGTGAGGCGCTACGTAGCGCCGAACCGCATGCCGTTGCCGCCGAACCCGAGGCGATCGCAACCCGGGCACTCGCCAGTTTAATCGGCGCTGACGCGCCGACGCTGCGTCGCGTGTTCAATCTCACCGGCACGGTGCTGCACACCAATCTCGGTCGCGCGGTGCTGGCGGAGGAAGCCATTGAGGCGGCGGTGGCCGCGATGCGGCATGCTGTCAACATCGAACTCGATATCGACAGCGGCAAACGCGGCGAGCGTGACGACCACGTTCGCGGGCTTATCCGCGAGATTAGCGGCGCGGAAGACTGCGTCGTCGTGAACAACAACGCGGCGGCTGTTCTGCTGGTCCTCAACACGTTCGGGGATGGTCGCGAAGCGATCGTGTCGCGTGGCGAGCTGATCGAAATCGGCGGCGCGTTCCGTTTGCCTGACATCATGGCGCGGGCCGGTGCGAGGCTGGTCGAAGTCGGCACCACCAACCGCACGCACTTGCGCGACTATGAGAACGCTATCGGCGCTCAGACCGGCCTCGTGATGAAGGCGCACACGTCGAACTATCTGATCCAGGGCTTCACGGCCTCGGTTGCCGCTGGTGATCTCGCAGCGCTCGCCGCCAAGAACGGTGTGCCCTTCATCGACGATCTTGGATCGGGGACGCTCGTCGATCTGGCGCAGTATGGTCTGCGATCCGAGCCGACGGTTCAGCAAGCGCTCATTGCCGGCGCCGACCTCGTCACGTTCTCCGGCGACAAGCTGCTCGGCGGGCCGCAAATCGGTATCGTAGCGGGGCGCAAGGATCTGGTCGAAAGGATCGCGAAGAATCCGCTCAAGCGGGCGTTGCGCATCGACAAGATCCGCATGGCCGCGCTCGCTGCCACGCTGAAGCTCTATCGCAACGCCGAGGCCTTGCCGCAGCGATTGCCTGCCTTGCGCATGTTCGTGACTTCGCGCGCCGATCTCATCGCGGTTGCCGAGAGACTGATGCCGGATGTCGTCGCGGCGTTGGGTTCAACTTTTCGCGTCGCCAAAATCGAGTGCGGCAGTCAGATCGGTTCCGGGGCCTTGCCGCTCGAAACGCTGCCGAGCGCAGGTCTTGCGTTCGTGCCAAAAGACCGCAAAGCGTCGGGCGGCGTTGTCGAGCAGCTGGCGGCGGCATTCCGGGCGGCGCCCGTTCCGGTAATCGGGCGGATCCACGAGGGCGCACTCATTCTCGATTTGCGCTGCCTCGACGACGAGCCGGCGTTCGTTGCGCAACTGCCCGATGTCGCCACTGGCTTCGTGCGCCGCTCTCAGGGTGCCGCATGATCATTGGCACCGCAGGACATATCGATCACGGCAAGACGTCGCTCGTCCGGCGTTTGACTGGCGTCGATACGGACCGTCTCAAGGAGGAGAAGGCGCGCGGCATTTCAATCGATCTCGGATTCGCCTATTGGCCGCAGCCCGACGGATCGATCATCGGCTTTGTCGATGTGCCGGGGCACGAAGCGCTCGTTCACAACATGCTTGCGGGTGCGACCGGGATCGATGTCGTGCTGCTGGTCGTTGCGGCGGACGATGGCGTGATGCCGCAGACGCGCGAACACCTGGCGATCATGGATCTGCTGGGTTTCAATCGCGGTGTTGTCGCGCTCAACAAGTGCGACCGGGTCAGTGCGGCAAGGATTGGCGAGGTGTCCGCTGAAATTGCCGGAGTCCTCGCGGGCACCGGCCTTGAGGGTTCGCCGATTATTCCGGTATCCGCCGTCAGTGGCGAGGGGATCGAGGCACTCGGCGGGGCGCTGCGCGACGCCTTGTCCAACGCCGTATCGAAGAAGCGCGACCGGCACTTCCGGCTCGCCATCGATCGCGTGTTCACGCTCAAGGGCCAGGGTACAGCCGTGACCGGGACGGTTCTCTCCGGTGTGGTGCATGTCGATGATTTGGTGACGATCAGTCCATCCGGTTTGGCGGCACGCGTGCGATCGATCCATGCGCAGAACGCGCCGGCAACTGCCGGAGAAGCCGGTCAGCGCTGTGCGCTCGTTCTCGCCGGTGCGGGTGTCGAGAAGGACAAGATCCATCGCGGCGATATCGCGGGGTCGCCAGAGCTTCACGCACCAACGGCGCGCATCGACGCAAGCGTGCGTATTCTGCCGAGCGAGCCCAAGGCCATCGGTACGTGGTTTCCGGTCAAGCTGCACATTGGCGCGAGCGACGTTCCAGGGAGGCTTGTGCCGCTGGATCCTGAGAAGATAGCTCCTGGCTCGACTGGGAAAGTGCAACTCGTTCTTGAACGGCCACTTGCAGTGAGCGTGGGCGACCGGTTCATTCTCCGCGATACGACCTCGTCGCGCACCATTGGCGGCGGTGTCGTTCTCGATCTCAGAGCACCGGAACGCCGGCGGCGGACGCCCGAGCGGCTCGCCATGATCGAGGCGATGACTGGCGACGACGTGACTGAGGTTGCGCGCGCCATGGCCAACGCGCCTGGTGCTTGGCTCGATCTCGATGGCTTCTTGCGCGATCGGGCGCTGCCTTCGTCTTTCGGCGCCGCGATGGCGACGGAGCTCGATCTCGTTACGCTCGGCCCGGCCGGCGCGCGTTTGGTGTTCAACCGCTCGTCCTGGGACGGTCTTACATCCGCGCTCACGGCGACGCTCGCCGACACGCATCGGGAGCGGCCGGACTTGCCCGGCATTGCGCGTGAGCGGCTGCGCGCGGGTTTGCCGCTTCGTCTGCCGGTGACTGTTTTCAATCGGGTGCTCGAGCGGCTAGCGGACGAAGGACATCTCGCGATCGATCGGAGTTGGGTGCGGCTGCCTTCGCACCAAGTCCGGTTTTCCGAGCAGGAGGAAGCGCTTTGGCGGCACATTTGGCCGCGGTTGATTCAGGAGCCCTACAAGCCGCCGCGGGTGCGTGACATCGCTAAGGCGATGGACATCGACGAGGCGCTAGTGAGGCGGCTGTCGAAAATGGCGGCGCGACGCGGCGACGTGGAGGAGGTCGCGCAGGATCATTTCTTCGCGCGGGCGGTGGTCGAGCGGATGGCCGACATCGCAAGGCAACTGGCAGCGGCGGCGCCTAAGGGCGAATTCTCTGCGGCCGATTTCCGCGATCAACTCGACAACGGCCGGAAAGTCGCTATTCAGATCCTCGAGTTTTTCGATCGGCACGGCTACACGATCCGGCGCAAGGACATGCGCCGTATCAACGTGCATCGGGCCGATCTGTTTGCACCCCGTGCCGAGTCCTCGGGCGATGGTGCTAGACCAGATGGAGGAGTCCCGCTCCCGGTGGGGCGACCGGACTTCAAATCCGGGTGGGGCCGTCAGACGGCTTCTGGTGGGTTCGACTCCCATCCTCCTCCGCCACCTTCCAACGTAAAGGCGAACCAATGAGTCTCGTGAGCGACACTGCGGCTTCCTGGTTCGATCGGGCGGCCGACGCTGCAAAGATCGCGGAAATGGAATATCGCAAGACGGCCGCGGCTGAGATCGCGCGGCTGGAACGCGACCGCGTGACGGCATTTCGCCGGGTGCGGTTGGTGCGCTTGCTGGGAGATGCGGCGCGCGGCGCAGAGACCGCTGACGATGCCGCCAAACGTCAGAGCGCGCGGCTATGCCGGGAGTTCGGATGGAGCGGTGAGGCGCCCGGCGAGACGGCCGTGATCGAGCGGCTTCAGCCGGTTTGCCGCGCCGTGAGCGGCGATGGGGAGGGCAAGGATATTGCCGCTGCGCTCGCCGCTTTCGAAGCGTGGTTCGAGGCCGATCGCGGTGTCTCGTTCTATTCGCTGTTCGACACCTACGTACAGGAGACGCCCGTTGTCGACTTCTGATCAGACCGAGTTCGATGCTTGGCTTGCCGAGATGCACGGCCGCGTCGGCGATTTCACCGCGCTTGTCGTCCTCGTGGATCTCGCTGAAGACCGCGTCGCGCCGCTTTGTTCGACGTACGTGCATTTCATCGGCTCCGAGATCGACTGGAACGAGATCACGGTCATGTTCGCGGGGGCGGGGCATTCGTGGAAAGGCGCGTCGTTCTTTCCGACGCAGGGACGCAACGGTGGGCCGATCGACAATCCGACCGCGCGGCTCAGGCTCAAGGAGTTGGAGCAGGAAGTGATGAGCAACCGCATGGTGCTCAACGACGGCCATTTCTTCGACGACCAGGGCCGGCGGATCGAGATCAGCCCGGCGTGACGCTCGCATCATCGGTTGTGTTTCCGGCGATCGAGTCTGCGAAATCCGCCTGGACCGTCCCAACCATCACCGACGCGACCCCGGATAGCGCCGCTGCAGGCGCAGCGCCGCTTCCGGGGAAGCATGGATTGAAATCGATAATCGGCCGGAATCGCGTTGGGCTGAAGGCGCCGCACTGGTTCTCATATGCTTTCCCGGGCGAGGCGTGAGCCGAGACCCGGGATCGCGTCCCGGACGCGTGGGGCGCGGCGTCAGCTTTCGGCGATAGCCGCGATCAACGCCTGTGCCGCTGCTGGGTTGCGCACCTTCGCAGACGAGATGAAATAGACAAACGCGTCGCCGCGTTTTGCCCATGCTTTGGCTCTATCGGCGATGGTCTTCAGCTGTGCTGGTGTTACGCCCTTTGGCCGCTTCTCGTCCGTGACCATCAGCCGCGCATAAGTGAAATCGGCGGTTGGTTCGTCGATCTCGGGAAAGTCTTCGCTCTTGGCCGCGACGATTGCGACGCCGTGCTTTTTTGCCAGTTTATAGAATGCGGGCGTCGCGAAACTTGGGTGGCGGACTTCGATGGCGTGTCGGAGTTTCAGCTTGCCGAGTTTTTTTGGCAGCAGCGACAGGAAGTCCTTGCAATCGGCGGCATCGAACTTCTTGGTGTTGGCCAGCTGCCAATTGATCGGGCCGAGTTTCCTGCCGAGCCGGTCGATACCTTGGGCGAAGAACTTCTCGATGGAGGGGCCCGCCTCGGCGAGAACGCGCCGGTTGGTGCAGAAGCGCGATGCCTTCACCGCGAACACGAAGTCATCAGGCGTCTCGTCGTGCCACTTCTGCCAGCTCTCGGGCTTGAAGCTCGAATAGTACGTGCCGTTGATTTCGATCGTGGTGAGTGCGCGTGAGGCGTATTCGAGTTCGCGTTTTTGCGGCAGGCCGTCCGGATAGAACGGTCCGCGCCATGGCTCGAATGTCCATCCGCCGACGCCGACTCGGATGGTGCCTGGCATGCGAATGCTCCTCGTGGTCATTCCATGACAGCGAAACGCGCCAGTTGGGTTGGCGTTCGAGGTTAGATCTTCATGCCGAGCGCTTTGGCGACCGTGAACAGGTCTTTGTCGCCACGGCCGCAGAGGTTCATGACGATGGTCTGATCCTTGGCCATCTTCGGCGCGAGCTTCGTGACGTACGACAGCGCATGCGCCGGTTCGAGCGCGGGAATGATGCCTTCGAGACGGGTGCAGAGCTGTAGCGCGTCGAGCGCTTCCTTGTCGGTCGCGGAGACGTAGGTGACGCGGCCCGTATCGCGCAGCCAGGCATGCTCTGGGCCGACGCCCGGATAGTCGAGGCCGGCCGAGATCGAATGTCCTTCGAGGATCTGGCCGTCGCCGTCCTGTAGCAGATAGGTGCGGTTGCCGTGTAGCACGCCGGGGCGGCCGCCGTTCATCGATGCCGCGTGCCCGTTCTCGACATCGAGGCCGTGTCCGCCGGCTTCGACGCCGTAGATCTTGACGTCGCGGTCATCGAGGAATGGATGGAACAAACCGATGGCGTTCGATCCGCCGCCGATGCAGGCGACGAGCGCGTCCGGCAGGCGTCCTTCGGCCGCGACCATCTGCTCGCGCACTTCCTTGCCGATGACCGACTGGAAGTCGCGGACAAGCTGCGGATAGGGATGCGGGCCAGCCGCGGTGCCGATGATGTAGTAGGTGTCCTTGACGTTGGTGACCCAGTCACGGAGCGCCTCGTTCATGGCGTCTTTCAGCGTGCCCGCGCCCGACGTCACGGGGTTGAGCTTGGCGCCGAGCAACTTCATGCGGGCGACGTTCGGCGCTTGGCGCTCGATGTCGGTCGCGCCCATGTAGACTTCGCACGGCAGATTGAACTTGGCGCAGACGGTCGCGACGGCGACGCCGTGCTGTCCCGCGCCGGTCTCGGCGATGATGCGGGTCTTGCCCATGCGCTTTGCCAGCAGAATCTGGCCGAGGCAATTGTTGATCTTGTGCGAGCCGGTGTGATTGAGCTCGTCGCGCTTGAAGTAGACCTTCGCGCCGCCGAGTTCGGCCGTCATGCGCTCGGCGAAATAGAGCGGGCTCGGGCGGCCGGTGTAGTGGGTATTGAGGAAGGTCAGTTCGCGTTCGAACGCGGGGTCGGCCTTGGCGGCGTTGTAGTGCTGCTCGAGATCGAGGATCAGCGGCATCAGGGTTTCGGCAACGAAGCGGCCACCGAACAGGCCGAAGAAACCCTTCTCATCCGGCCCGGTGCGGTAGCTGTTGGCGCCAGTGCTGCCGGCCGTAGGGGCGGTGGACTTGTTCGACGGGGTTGCCATGGTCTCGATCTCCTTTCGGGAGGCATTTAGCAGGTCGGCCGACGGGGGAACAACCTTTTAGGCGCCCCTGTCAGGCGTTCTGCGCCGCCTTCACGAAGGCGCGAATGAGTTCGGGGTCCTTCTCGCCGCGGGCACGTTCCACGCCGGACGACACGTCGACCGTCGGGGCACCCGTCCGGCGGATGGCTTCGGCGACGTTGTCCGGCGTCAGGCCAGCAGCCAGCACCCAGGGCCGCACATCCTTGACGGCCTCAATCAACGTCCAGTCGAACACTTCGCCATTGCCTCCTGGAATGTCCGATTGCGGCGGGGCCTTGGCGTCGAACAAGAGGATGTCGGCTGTGTTTGCATAAGCGTGTGCTCGCTCCGCATCGGCGCGACTGCCGATCTGGATTGCCTTCATCACGCGTGTGGCGAACAGTTTGCGGATCTCGTGCACCCGCTCCGGCGTTTCGCTGCCGTGCAGCTGGATGATGTCAGGGCGGATGGCATCGACGATGGCGCGGAGGGTCTCATCCGTGGGATCGACGACGAGCGCGACGATCTCGGCCTTGCCGCGTGCCCGCTCCGCGAGTGGCTTCGCCGTCTCGATCGAGACGTTGCGCGGGCTCTTGGCGTGAAAGACGAGGCCGACAAGATCCGCGCCGGCGTCGAGCGCGGCTTGCATCGCCTCGTCCGTCTTCAGACCGCAGATTTTTACACGTGCCGGCATTGCCGCTCAGTAGCGGGTTTCATGGCGCAATGCGAGTCTGCGAGGTGAGCCTGGCGGATTTTCTCGCATCGCCATCCCGGCTGGGGACGAGACCCAGGGTATGGTTCCGCGAAAGCGGCTTGTCGTAGGCCCCGGCCTTCGCCGGGGTGACGGTCTGTTGGGTGGGTCGTATCGCGGCTAACGCGTTAAGTCTTCTTCACCAGCGGCAGGTCGGGCCAGAAGCGCACGCCGGTCCGGGCGTGGCCGCCGCCGACACCGATCGCCGCGCCGTCCGCTCGCCAGCAGGCCGCTCCGGTCATCATGCCGTCCGCCTCGAAGCTGATCGCGTTCATGCCGCCCGCGACGTGGGGCATCACTTGGACCTTGTGGCCCATCTTGGCGAGCGTCTCGCGCGCGGCTGGCGCAAAGCCATCCTCGACCTCGGCGGCGTCGCCTTGGGTCCATACGCGCGGTGCCTCAACGGCCTCCTGCAGCGACATGCCGTGTTCGAGCAAGTTTACGACGGCCTGCATGGCCGAGCCGAAAATCCTGAGGCCGCCCGGAAGTCCGAGTGCGTACCGCATCGCGCCGTCCTTCAGCACCATCAGCGGCGCCATCGACGTCGTCACCCGTTTGCCGGGCGTGATCGACTGCGAGCGGCCGGGGCGCGGTTGGAACAGGTACATGTAGTTGTTCGGGATGAGGCCTAGTTCGGGGATCATGATGCGGGCGCCGAACAGGCTGTTGATGGTCTGCGTCGAGGCGACGACGTTGCCGTCGCCGTCCGCGACAGTCACGTGCGTGGTATGCGGCGAGCCGAGCGGGGCGACGCCGGCGCTCCAGGTCTTGGCTGTCAGCTTGTCGATTTGCGCCCGGCGCTCCGCGGCGTAGTCCGGCGAAATCAGCTTCTCGACCGGCACCTTCACGAATGCCGGATCGGCGGTTGCGGCGGCGCGATCTGCGAAGGCAATCTTGAACGCCTCCAGGATCAGATGCATCGACTCCGCCGTGCCGAAGCCGAGCTTCGCGATATCGAATCCGCCGAGGATGTTCAGCATCTGGATGACGTGCACGCCGCCCGACGATGGTGGTGGTGGTCCGACGATCTCATGTCCGCGATAGCTGCCGCGAACGGCCTCGCGCTCGATCGTTTTGTAGTTTGTGAAGTCGGCCTTGGAGAGAACGCCACCTTTCTTTGCAAGCGCTGCGATGGCGATGTCGCCGAGCGGACCGTTGTAAAACGCGTTCGGGCCTTCCTTCGCGATCGTCCGCAGCGTTTCCGCCGCTGCTGCGTTGACGATCCGTTGTCCCTCGCGCAGTGGTTTGCCATCGGGCATGAAGATCGCTGCAATCGTCGGATCGCCGATCAAGTCGGCACCCGCTTCGGCCGTGCATTCGGCCAGATAGCGCGTGGCGCTGAAGCCGCGCGCGGCATGGCGGATCGCAGGTTCCATGACATCGGCGAGCGACATGGTGCCATAGCGTTCGAGCGCTTCGCTCCAACCGCGCAAGGCGCCTGCCGATGCGACCGATTTTGCGCCGACAGCGTTTTCGCGGCCTTCCACCTCGAGCGAGTTCGGTATCCCGTTCTCGAGCGGCGTGTACATGTTTTCGTGTGCAGCCGCCGGCGCGGTCGATAGGCCGTCGAGGACAATGTGCCGGCCGCTCTTCAAACGGATGTGCGCCATGCCGCCGCCCATGATGCCGACCATCATCGGCTCGACGATCGTGAGCGTGAACAGCGAGGCGATCGCCGCATCTATGGCATTGCCGCCGGCTGCCAGCATCTCGGCGCCTGCCGCCGAGGCGAGCGGATGATTGGTGACGACCATGCCGCGGCGGGCTGTGGCTGGCGTCTTTTCCACCGCAAACGTGGTGCCGGCGCGATCGCGCCAGTTGGATGCCGTGGTCATGATTGGTCCTCCGC
>JAPXTA010000129.1:0-14638 GCA_033812735.1 Hyphomicrobiaceae bacterium
ATAGCGGCAACGGTTGAACGCGTCCTCGGCCGTCTCGAGCGGGAGGGCAATCTCGTTGCCCCCTCGAGCCTTGATGATGTCATCGCTCTCGACCATATGGCACGCAAGGCGGCGCAAGAGGTCTTTGCCGCCTGAGCGGTGTTCCCTTGGGAACGGTTCAGTTTTTCGCCGAATTGGTATACACGGACGATAGATGGGCAACCGATGCACGAAACCGCAATCGGTCGCTGATATGAGCGAATACGGTAGGTGTCGCCCGGCTTTTCGTCCCGGCAGCGGCCACCAGGAGCAACTCAAGGCATGCTGACGTTATCGAGTCTCTGGAGCGTGCTGACGACGGCCGCAGCATTCCTGTTCGTGCTGACCGTGGTGGTCTTCATTCACGAACTCGGCCATTTCCTGGTCGCCCGCTGGTGCGGCGTCCGCGTCAACACCTTCTCGATCGGCATGGGCAAGGAGCTATTTGCGTTCGTCGACCGCAAAGGCACCCGCTGGCGCCTCGCCGCCGCGCCCGTCGGCGGCTATGTCAAATTCGCTGGTGACGAAAACGGGGCAAGCGTCCCAGATCAGGAAGCGCTCGCCCGCATGACGCCTCAGGAGCGCGCGGAATCCTTCCATCTGAAGCCGGTTTGGCAGCGGGCAGCCGTCGTCGCAGCAGGGCCGATTGCCAATTTCCTGCTCGCCATCGCCATCCTGACAGCGATCTTCTGGACCAGCGGTGAACGCGTGATCCTGCCGCGCGTCGAGCAGGTCGTCGCCGGCACCGCAGCAGAGGAAGCCGGCTTCAAACCGGGCGATCTCATCCTCACCGTCAATGGCGAAAAAATTAACAGTTTCAATGATTTACGACGAATGACGGCGACCAGCGCCGGCGACGGCATGACCTTCACGGTCGACCGCGGCGGCGTCACGGTCAGCCTCAAGGCCATTCCGCGTATTACCGAAGTTCCCGATGGCTTCGGCGGCAAGATGAAAATTGGCCAGCTGGGCCTTCGTGGCCCCTCCGTCCCGACGGAATGGCAGCAGAAGGACTACGGACCGATCGAAGCGCTCGGCCGGGCGACGACGGAGTCATGGAACTACGCGGCGCAGACGTGGCAGTACATCGGCCGCGTTCTGCGCGGCAAAGAGTCCGGCGATCAAATCGGCGGACCCGCGCGCATCGCCGATGCGTCGGGCAAGATGGCGAGCGCCGGCATCGTGCCGTTGATCCACTTCATCGCGTTCATTTCCGTCAGCATCGGTCTTGCCAACCTTCTACCGATCCCGCTCCTCGATGGCGGCCACCTTTTGTTCTATGCAATCGAGGCTGTGCGCGGACATCCGCTCACCCAGCAGACTCAAGAATACGCCTTCCGCTTCGGATTGATGGTCGTGCTGTTCCTCTTCCTATTCGCCAATTTCAACGACCTCGTCGTCTTCAAGTCGTGGCTTGGAATGAGCGGTAGCTGAGCACTTTCCTCGGTCCTTCGCTGATCGCTGGTCAGATTATGTCGGAACTGTGTCGGTCCACGGTTGGCGGCAACGGTTCTGGCTTGTGGATGAAGCCGTTTAGTGAATTGAAATTACTGATTAATTTTGAGGGGTCGCCGGTGTAATGGCCAATAGGCCACGCCGCCCCTTCAAAAGACGTCCAAAAGCCAAAACTCCCTTTTACAAACGTTCGTGAATCGTTAAATCTCGCGTCGGCTCAGCCTGCGTCTATCGCTGGGGCGTCGCGTCGTCGGTGCCGCAGGATAAGAAATACAAGAACAAGTTTTGAGCTGCCTGGATTCGAGTGCCCGTCGCTGGTGGCACCCGAGTTTGGTATTGGGGGACCGGCGAACCGAAAGGCGATCACGCACGATGCGTATGGTCCGTAAGGTGAGACGTAGGGGAATTCTCTTCCTCTCCGCACTGCTGCTATCGTTGCCGGCACTCGTCGCTGAACAAGCGACGCCCGTCGCTTCGGTCGCGCACGCGCAAGCCATTCGTGATATCGCCGTCAGCGGCAATCGCCGCGTCGAGGCCGAAACGGTACGGTCCTATCTCAAGTTCAACGTCGGTGACGCCTACGATCCCGGCAAGGTCGACGCATCTATCCGGTCGCTGTTTGCCACTGGCCTGTTTCGTGACGTCCAGATCGATCGCACCTCGAATGGCGTGTCGGTCGCCGTCGTCGAAAATCCCGTCGTCAATCAGGTCGCCTTCGAAGGCAACAGCGAGGTCGAGAAGACCGCGCTCGAAGCCGAAGTGCAGCTGAAGCCGCGCGCCGTTTACACCCGCGCCAAAGTGCAAGCGGACGTGCAGCGCGTCCTCGATGTTTATCGCCGTCAGGGCCGGTACGCGGCCTCGGTCGAGCCGAAGCTGATCGAACTCGACAATAACCGCGTCAACGTCGTCTTCGAAATCAACGAAGGCAAGGCGACCAAGATCAAGAGCATCTCGTTCGTCGGCAACCGCGCCTTCAGCGACAGTCAGCTGCGCGATATCATCACCACCACACAATCGGGCTGGTTCGATTTCCTCAAGGGAACGAACATCTACGATCCCGACCGCGTCGCCCTCGACCGTGAATTGCTCCGCCAGTACTATCTGAAGAACGGCTATGCCGATGCACGCGTCGTCTCGGCAAACGCCGTACTCGATCGCGACGGCTCCGGCTTCTTCGTGACGTTCGTGGTCGAAGAAGGCGAACTGTTCCGCTTCGGATCGATCAACATCGACTCGAAACTCCCCTCGGTGAACACGGCCGCCCTCAAAGGCGAGATCCTGACGGAAAGCGGCAAGATCTACGATCTCTCTCAGATCGACAAGACGGCCGAGGCCATGACGATCATGATCGCCGAGCAGGGCTTCGCGTTCGGCCGCGTTCGCCCCCGTGCGGATCGTGATCCCGGCTCCCAGTCGATCAGCGTGACCTACCTCATCGACGAGGGTCCGCGCGTCTACATCGAGCGCATCAACATCAGCGGCAACCAGCGCACGCTCGACTACGTCATACGTCGCGAGTTCCGCTTGGCGGAAGGCGATGCTTACAACCCGTTGATGGTCGACCGCGCCAAGAAGCGCCTGCAGAACCTCGGCTTCTTCAAAACGGTCGAGATCAAGCGGCGTCAGGGTAGCGCACCCGACCGCGTCGTCCTCGATGTCGATCTGGCCGAGCAGTCTACCGGCGACATTTCGTTCGGTGCCGGTTACTCCACGTCGGAAGGCGTTATTGGCGACATTTCGCTCACTGAGCGGAACTTGCTCGGCCGTGGCCAGTTCCTGCGCCTGCGTTTGGCCGGCTCCGCCGATCGCCAGCAGGTCGACCTGAGTTTCACGGAGCCGCGCTTCCTCGATCGCAACATCGCGGCTGGCTTCGACCTCTTCCACAAGGGCACGACCAAATCCAGCTACCAGCCCTTCGCCACTATGAAGTCGGGCGGCACGCTGCGTCTCGGCTTCCCATTGTCCGAGAAGCTGTGGATGCAGACGTCCTACACGCTGTCGCGTGACGAGATTTCGGACGTCGAGACGAATGCGTCGCGCGCCATCAAGCAGGCTTGCGGATATGTCGACGGCTCCGGTTGCACCGACGGTACATACTGGACCTCGGCTGCCGGTCTCTCGCTCACCTACGACGCGCGCAATCATCCCAAGACGCCGACCCGCGGTTTCTTCCTGACCGCCGGCGTCGACTTCGCAGGTCTCGGTGGCGACGTGCAATACACGCGCCTCCAAGCAGAAGCTCGCGGTTACTATCCGATCACCGAGAAGATCACCCTCGTCGGCCGCGTTGCCGGTGGCCACATCGCTGGCTGGGGCGGAGAAGACGTTCGCCTGCTCGACCTGTTCTACAAGGGCGGTGACACCATTCGCGGCTTCGATCGCTCTGGCTTCGGTCCGCGCGACATGAGCTTCGGTGGCAACCAGGATGCGATTGGCGGTACGACCTACTGGACGGCGACTGCAGAGGTTCGTTTCCCGCTGCCATTCATTCCGGATGAACTCGGTATGAGCGGCGCCGTGTTCGCCGACGCTGGCTCGCTGTTTGGCGCCTCTAGTTTCGCAACTAATCTGAACGATCCAGCGGCCTGCACGGCTGCGTCCACCAACATCTGCTTGAAGGACGACGCGTCGATCCGCTCGTCAATCGGTGCGAGCTTGCTCTGGAACTCGCCGCTCGGGCCGCTGCGCCTCGACGTAGCGCAGGCGCTCACGAAGGAAGACTACGACAAGACTCAGCTCATCCGCTTCGGCGCATCGACCAAGTTCTGATGCTGAGGTACCGACTTCGAAAGGCCCGCGGCCAACCGCGGGCCTTTTTATTGAGCGCAACGGCGTGACAGTCCTTGTGGCCGAAGCGCACGCCGTGCGCGTCATTGCTTGATGCGCTGGCCGCCATATTGTAGGTCCCGCGTGCCTTCCCTGTACTGCGCCTGAGGAGACGATCGATGATGGAGCATCCGGGCTTCTTCGAGCGTGCCGGCCCATTTCCTCTGCGCGTCATCGCCGAGAAGGTCGGCGCGACGATTGCCGCAACGGCCGATCCCGAGGTCATGATCGACGACGTGCGCACGCTCGCGGACGCGGCCGGGCGCGATCTGAGCTTCCTCGACAACCGCCGCTATCTGCCCCAGGCAGCCGAGACGAAAGCTGGCGCATGTCTCATCCAGCCGGCCTTTGCCGAGCGCCTCCCCGCAGGCACGGTTGCGCTCACCCATCGCACGCCCTACCGCGCCTTCGCGCTGGCACTGCAACTCTTTTATCCGACGGCGATGCGCTCGAAGGCGTTGGAGTCGGAAGTGGGCGCGCCCCTCGTCCACCCGACCGCGCGTATCGAGGAGGGCGCCCGTATCGAGCCGGGCGCCATGGTCGGCCGTGAGGCCTGGATCGGGCGCGGCACCGTCGTCGCAGCGGGAGCTGTGATTGGTTACCGCGTCACGGTCGGCCGTGATTGCAGCATCGGGCCAGGCGCGAGCGTCATGCACGCCCTCTTGGGCGACCGGGTCATCGTCCATGCCGGCGTCCGGATTGGCCAGGACGGCTTCGGCTTCGCGATGGGCTTGGGCGGCCACTTGAAGGTGCCGCAGATCGGCCGCGTGATTATCCAGGACGACGTCGAGATCGGCGCCAACAGCTGCGTCGATAGAGGCGCTCTTAAGGATACGATCATCGGGGCCGGAACCAAAATTGATAATCTGGTGCAAATCGGGCACAACGTGGCCATCGGTAGACACTGCGTCATCGTCGGGCAGGTCGGCATCGCCGGCTCGTCAGTGCTCGAAGATTACGTCGTGATCGGCGGCCAGGCGGGCGTGGCGGGTCACATCCGTGTCGGTCAGGGCGCGCAGATCGCAGGTGCCAGCCACGCGAAGGACGACGTCCCCCCGCGCGCGCGCATGGTCGGCACACCGGCGGTCCCGATCCGCGAGTTCGCCCGCGTGAGCAACGCGTTGCGGCGTCTCGCCGGCAAGGAAAGTGATGCTGCTGCCGGTGGCAGTGACGATGTCTAGAACGGCCGCGACTGGCGCGCGGCCCATCAACCTGTGCTCAGGAGTGGTCCGTGGCAGACGGAGACGTGAAACTGATGAATGACAAACCTGAGACACGGGCACTCGCGACTGCGGACATCCAGCAGATCATGCAGCTGCTGCCGCATCGCTATCCCTTCCTGCTCGTCGACAAGATCATCGATATCGACCGCGACGAGTCGGGCATCGGCATCAAGAACGTCACCATCAACGAGAACTTCTTTCAGGGCCATTTCCCGAAGTTTCCCGTGATGCCCGGTGTGCTCATTATTGAAGCACTCGCTCAGACCGCAGGCGCCATCTGCGTCCACCACGCCGGCGCCACAGATATTCCGCAGATCGTGTTTTTCATGGGGATCGACAACGCGAAATTCCGCAAACCCGTTCTTCCAGGTGATACGCTCCACTTGCATGTGAAGAAGGTGCGTAGCCGCGCGAACGTCTGGCGCTTCCGCTGCGACGCGAAAGTCAACGGCCAGACCGTGGCCGAGGCGGATATCAGCGCCATGATCGTGGACCCAAAAGATGTCAAAAAAGCCTAAGGGGCGTGCCGCAAGCTCGACGGCTGCGAAAGTCGCAGCCGCGCTGCCACGCACCGAGGTCCATGCGCACGCCGTGGTAGAGCCCGGCGCGAAACTTGGCGCCGGAGTGAAGATCGGGCCGTTTTGCACGGTCGGCACGCATGTGTCGCTCGCCGACGGCGTCGAACTCATGAGCCACGTCGCCATTGCGGGCCGGACCAGCATCGGGCCGCGAACCAAGATCTTTCCGTTCGCCTCGATCGGCCACCAGCCTCAAGACCTGAAGTTCAAGGGCGAAGCCTCGACGCTCGCGATCGGCGCCGAGTGCCTGATCCGCGAAGGCGTGACGATGAACCCGGGCACCGAGGGCGGCGGCATGAAGACCGTCATCGGCGACCGCTCCGTCTTTCTGGCAAACAGCCACGTTGGCCACGACTGCATCGTCGGCAACAATGTCATCTTCTCGCACGGCGCCATGGCGGCGGGGCATTGCCAGATCGCCGACTTCGCCATCATCAGCGGCGGTGCCGCTGTCATCCAGTTCGCCCGCGTCGGCGCCCACGCCTTCATCGGGGGCATGTCCGGTCTGGAAAACGACCTCATCCCCTACGGTATGGCCGTCGGCAACCGCGCTCACCTCAACGGCCTCAACATCATCGGCCTCCAGCGGCGCGGCTTTCCCCGCTCCGACATCCATAATCTGCGCCGCGCCTATCGCCTCCTGTTCGCGCAGGAAGGCACTTTGATGGAGCGTGTCGACGACGTCGCGGTCGAGTTCCGCGGCCAACCGCTGGTCGAGGAAATCCTCGCCTTCATCCGTGCCGGCGGCAAACGCTCGCTCTGCACGCCGCGCGACCTAGAGGCCTGAGCGAGTGGAGCCCGCGGCGGCAAATCGCCCGCGCCGCGTCGCGATCCTCGCTGGCGGCGGCAAGCTGCCCTTGATGATCGCAGACAGCGTCAGCAGGCGCGGCGGCGTCGCCCACATCGTTGCCATCGAAGGCGAAGCTGATCCTTCAGCCGTCGTCGCCTACCCGCACACTTGGGTCAACTACGGGCAGGCGAGCCGCATGATGCGCGCTCTGAAAGGCGACCGCCCGACCGGCCCCGACAACACCATGGTCATCGCCGGCGCCGTCACGCGGCCCGACCTCGCGAAGATCCGGCCCGACCTCGGCCTCTTCCGCCTGCTGCCGCAAGTATTGAAATTCATCACGGCGGGCGGCGACGACGCGTTGCTGACGCGCATCATCCGCATGTACGAGGCGCAGGGTCTCCATGTCAGCGGCGTGCACGACGTGGCGCCGGAACTCCTCATTGCAGCAGGTCACCTCGGCAATTGCCGGATGGACGCCGCATCCGCGCGCGATGCGGCGATCGGCGTCAAACTGCTCACCGCGCTCGGCGATCTCGACGTCGGTCAAGGCGTCGTCGTGGTAGACGGCCGTATCGTCGCTATCGAAGGCGTCGAGGGAACCGACCGCATGCTTGCGCGCGCCGCGGCCCTACGGCAGGCCGGCACGATGCACGCCGGCGTCTTCGTCAAGCGGCCGAAACCGAAACAAGAGCGCCGCGTCGACTTGCCGACCATCGGCCCGCGCACGATCGAAGGGGCGCTCGCCGCCAAGCTCGCGGGCATCTCGGTGGCCGCCGGCGAAACCCTCGTGCTCGACCGTGACGAGACCTGCGCGATGGCCGACGCATCAGGTCTTTTCGTTGTCGCAGAGCCCGAGACGCCCGGCGCTCACGATGCAGCACCGCTGCACGCCGCGTTGACGCCGCATGGTCCGCTGCGCGCCAAGGCCGCGGATCTCGACGACGCCCGGCGTGGCATCGCCTGCGTGTCGCGCGTTGCCGGGTTCACCGCTGAAACGGCGGCAGCAGTCGTGCGCGGTCACGTCGTCGCGGTTGCGGCCGAGGAAGGCGCATCCGGCCTCGTCGGGCGGCTGAGAGTGAGCCAGCAATGGGGGCTGGCCCGATTGGGACGCCGCCGCGGCACCCTCGTCGTGGCGCGCGCACTGGGCCAGCCGGAGAGAGCCGCCGAGCTGGACGAAATCGTCGCCACACTCGCGCGAACGCGCTTTGCCGGTGTCGTTTTCTGGGGCGAGGGGAAGGGCCATCCGCCATCGCCGCAGGCGATCGAAGCCGTGACAAAGGCAGGGCTGTTCGTCATCGAGGCCACGGATGCCGCGGGCGGCCTTGCCCCTGCGTGACGGCAATGTCTCGCAGCTGTACTAGTTTGAACTCCTCTTGGCGCGGCGGGCACGGCTATGGCGACGTCTGATCATCCAACCATGTCCATCCCGGGGTCGCGACGCGAATTGCGCCTGTTCATCGTCGCCGGCGAGCACTCGGGCGACGCGCTCGGTGGCCGCCTCATGCGCGCGTTGAACGCCGCAACGCGCGGGCGCATCCGCTATCTCGGCGTCGGTGGCGAACACATGCACGAGCAGGGTTTGCTCTCGCAGTTCCCTCTGTCCGAAATTGCTGTCATGGGACCGGCGGCCATTCTGGCACGCCTGCCGTCGCTCACCCGCAAGGTCTACCGAACAGTCGATGCCGCGATTGCCGCCGAGCCCGATGCAGTCGTCATCATCGACAGTCCCGAGTTCACCCACCCCATCGCCAAGCGCATCCGCAAGCGCCGGCCGGATATCCCGATCATCGACTACGTCAGTCCAAGTGTCTGGGCCTGGCGCCCGGGACGCGCGCCGCGCATGACGAAGTACGTCGATCACGTCATGGCGCTATTGCCGTTCGAGCCCGAGGTGCATCGCCGCCTCGGCGGGCCTCCCTGTACGTACGTCGGCCATCCGCTCGTCGAACGATATGACGAGATCGCCGGTGCCGATCCGGCACCACTGCGCCAGAGCCTTGGCCTTCCAGCCGCAAAGCCCGTGTTGCTCGTCTTGCCCGGGAGCCGCCGGTCGGAAGTGACGCGCTTGCTCGCCCCCTTCGGCAGGACCGTCGCGCGCATCTGCGACCAGGGCGCCGATCCCGCGGTGCTGATCCCTGTCGTCGACAGTGTCAGGCCGATCGTCGAAGCAGCGGTCGCGAATTGGCCGTGCGATGTGAAGCTCGTATCAGGTGAAGCGGATAAATTCCGCGCCTTCAAACTAGCGACGGCAGCACTCGCCGCCTCGGGTACCGTCACCCTCGAGCTCGGCTTGGCGGGTGTACCGATGGTGGTCGCCTATCGCGTCGATGGCGCGGCAAAGCTGCTGCGCTTCCTGGTCAAGACGCCGTCGATCGTTCTGGCCAACCTCGTGCTCGGCGAAAACGCCTTCCCCGAGTTCATTCAGGAGGAATGCACCGAAGACTTCTTGGCGCCGGCGCTCGCCCGGTTGCTGGGTGAAACGCCGGAACGCGCCGCACAGCTCGAAGCTCTGAGCCGCATCCCCTCGCTGCTGCGCCTGCCAAACGGAACGCCGAGCGACGCCGCCGCCCGGATCGTGTTGGCCTACGCGGAGCACGGACGCGCGGCAGCCGCAGCCGCGCTGCAGAAGTCCTGAAACCAACTCAGCTTTGCGGCGGCTCGGTGCCGGGTGCCTCGCCATTGTCGTCCGTGGCGCCATTCGAAGCGCCGCTTTCAGCAGGTTTCTGAGCCTTCGTCCCGCCAGACGAGACGACCACCATGGCAGGGCGCAGCGTCCGGTCGCCGATCGTGAAGCCGGCCTGGAACACCTGGACGATGGTTCCTGACGCGATGTCCGGCCGCGGCATCTCCATGACGGCCTGATGCAAATGCGGATTGAATGGCTGATCCTGCGCCTCGATGCGTTTGACGCCGTGGCGCTCCAACACGTTGAGATATTCGCGCTCGGTCATCGTCACACCCTCGACGAGGGCCTTGAGCGCCGCATCGGTCTCGGCGGCACCGGCCGGCACGGCAGACAGCGCGCGCTGGAAGTTGTCGCCGATGTTCAACACATCGCGCGCAAACTTCGTCACCGCGTACTTCGCCGTTTCGTCTTTCTCGCGCTCGGCCCGCTTGCGCACGTTCTCCACCTCGGCATGCGCGCGCAGGACGCGATCCTTGAGATCGGCCACCTCGCGCCGCAACTCGGCGATGATGTCGTCGTGGTGTTTCGGCGGCGCTTCACCCGCCTCGCCACCATTCGTTTGTGACGGCCCATCGGGCGCCGCACCCGCCGGCTGAACACCGGGGTCGCCTCCAGCCTGTTGATCGGGCGTCGCTTTCGGATCGTTGCTCATAAATGGTTCTTCTAGCTCGCTTTTCCCGAACGGCGTCGCAGCATGGTCTAACGCCGGTTGCCGCCGTCGATATCGGCCCATGCGACAGAAAAATCAAGGCGATGCGACACTCGCCCGCGCCAGGAGGGGCAGTTGCCACCTAACGCCGCGTCATCACCTACGGCAGGAGGCGCCCGACGAGTTTGGCGGTGAAATCCACCATCGGGATGATACGCGCATAATTGAGGCGCGTCGGGCCGATGACCCCGAGAACGCCGACGATCTTGCGCTGTTCGTCCTTGAACGGCGCGACGACCAGTGATGAGCCCGATAGCGAGAACAGCTTGCTCTCCGATCCGATGAAGATCGAGACGCCGTCGCCTTTCTCCGCAAGTCCCAACAGCCCGATCAGATCGCGCTGCTGCTCGAGGTCATCGAACAGCTGGCGGATGCGCGAGAGGTCTTCAAGCGCGTCGACGCTCTGCAGCAGGTGCGACTGCCCACGCACGATCAGGCTCTTCTTGCCATCCTGCGCCCCCGACCACGTCGCAAGCCCCGCTTGCACGACTTTCTGCGTCAGCGCATCGAGCTCGGCTTTAGTGCTGGCGAACTCGGTCTCGATACGCGTGCGCGCCTCGCCGAGCGACACGCCGCGGATTCGCGCGTTGAGATAGTTGGCAGCCTCCGTCAGGGCCGATGGCGGCAACCCTGGCGGCAGGCTGATGATGCGGTTCTCGACGCTCTGGTCGTCGCCGACCAGCACGACGAGCGCCTTGCCAGGCTCCAGCCCGACGAACTCGACATGCTTGAGCCTGAGCTCGCGCTTGTCGGCTAGGACCACGCCGGCACAGCGCGAAAGGCCGGAAACCAGCTCGCTCGCATCCGCCAGCACCTGCTCGACCGACGTCTCGTTCTTGACGCGGAGCTGGGCTTCGAGATTGCGCCGCTCCTCCTCCGTCAGATTGCCGATCTCAAGGAGGCCGTCGACGAAGAGGCGCAGGCCGAGTTCGGTCGGCAAGCGCCCAGCTGACGTATGCGGCGAATAGATGAGGCCGAGATGTTCCAGGTCCGACATCACGTTGCGCACCGACGCCGGTGACAACGCGATGCTCAGCGACCGCGACAGGTTTCGCGAACCAACCGGCTCCCCGGTCGAGAGGTAGGTATCGACGATCGAACGAAAGATCGTGCGGGTACGGTCGTCGAGCTTGTTCAGCTCGGCGGCAACCTTGGCCACGTCTCGCGGTCCGGACAACTCCAACCCTCGTGCTTCCAGTCTGGTCTTATGGTTTGCCCGTCACGGCTTACCGGTCACGCTCATGACGTGCGTCGCCTCGTCCGAGCGCGCTTCCATTTTCAGCGACGCTTTCGTCGCCCAGGTGTTGATTTGGTAATGCAGCGGGATCCATGCAACGTCCTCGACGACCATGACGGTCGCTTTGGCGAGCAGTTCCGCGCGCTTCCCGTCGTCAACGGTCTTGAGCGCCTCGTCGACCAGGGCATCGAACGCTGTATTCGAGTAGCGCCCGCGGTTCGCCGTGCCCCAGCCCTTGTCGCGGTCGAACGTCATCAGCTGTGGCTTCAGCGAGCCGGAGTTCTCACCCGAACTCGGGCTCCAGCCGAGCAGGGCCATGCTGAACTCCGGCGAGCCATTGGCGCCGGTGCTCGCACGCGTGAAGAACGGTCCCGGCGGCAGCGTCTCGATCGTCGTCTCGATGCCGACGCGCGTCAGCATCTGCGCGATCGCCTCGATGATCTTGACGTCGTTGACATAGCGGCCGTTCGGGCCGTGGATCGTCAGCTTGAAGCCGTTCGGGAAGCCCGCCTCGGCCAGCAGTTTTTTCGCGCCTTCCGGGTCGTAGGCGACAGGCTTCAAACCAGGCGCGATACCGAAATAGCCCTCCGGAAGCCACTGTGCCGCCGGCGTCGCGGCCCCTTCCATCACCCGTGCGACGATCGCCTCGCGATTGATCGACTTGGTGATGGCTTGGCGCACACGCTTGTCGAGGAATGGGTTCTTGATCGCAGCGCCATCCTTCGCCTTCGCAAACGGCGTCTCGGGCCGGAACTGGTCGAGCACGAAGAAAATCGAGCGGTTTGACGGTGTCTGCGCCAGGGCAACCTTCGGCTCCTTGCGGAGCTTCTCGATATCGGCGGTCGGGACTTCTTCGATGACGTCGACATCTCCGGCGAGCAACGCCGCAACGCGCGCGGGGCCGGTCTTGATCGGCTTGAACGTGACCTTATCGAAGGCGGCTTTCTTACCCCAGTAATCGTTGTTGCGCGTGAAGACGAACCGGTCGCCCGGCACGAACTCTACGAACTTGAACGGGCCGGTGCCGATCGTGGCCTTGCCGCTGTTGTAGTCCGCCGTCGACGCGCCCTCACCGTTCTTCTTCGAGATGATGAAGATCGCCGAGAGATCGTTCGGCAGGAGCGGTGACGGCGATCCCGTCGTGATGTGCAGCGTGTGGTCGTCGACCTTCTTGAGCGTCTTGCCTTTGGTGGCGTAGCTGAACAGCGCCGGGCTGTTCGGCACGTTCGGAACGCGGTCGAATGTGAAGAGCACGTCGTCGGCCGTGAACGGCGCGCCGTCATGCCATTTCACGTTCTGGCGGAGCTTCAGCTCCCAAGTGATCCCGTCGGGAAGAACCTTCCAGCTCTCCGCCAGTCCCGGTATCAGCTTCTGCTTGGCGTCGGTCTGGATCAGCTGTTCGAACACATGCTGATGCAGCGCGATGTTCGGGGAGAGCGTGTGATAATGCGGATCCATTGACGTCGGCTCGGCCGAGAGGCCGATCCTGACGTCCTGTGCCGAGGCCGGATCGACCGAACTGACGCCGGCCGCGAGGATGGCCGCAGCCAGGACACCTAAATAGCCACGTACGCGACCACGCCTCATCTGCATCCACTCCCAGGTTCGATCTTTGAACCTTGGTCTAGCGCGGTATGACGGCGATGAAAAGTCGCACGCTATCGAAGGTTTCTTCGGCGAAGGCCTTGTGGCGAGCGTTGGAACGTCAAAAACCTCCGCACCTTGCCGGTGCGGAGGTCTCTGCATGCTGCAGGTTTATGAGCCTTATCGGGGCCTTACCAGCTCCGGCGCGGGCCCGTGTCGATGTGGAAGAGACCGCCACCGTAGTGCTTGAGGCCGCCGACACCGCCATTGCTGCGAAGCGCGGCGTAAACCGCTGATACATTGCCATGGACGCGGAAATCGACCGCATCGCCGCTGAGATGATACGACTTGCCGGCGCCGCCGACCGCCCGGTTGCGCGACGAGCTACGGCAGGTCGAGTTGACCGTCACCGGGCCGAAATTCGACGCGATGGATGCCACGACGCTTCTGAGGCCGCTGTCGAGGCAGCTGGCACTGGCGACCCAGCTGACGTTGCCGCCACCCGAGAGGCTGCCACGGCTACGTGACGGACGCTCGCTCGGCGTGTCGTTGCTTGCCCGGCTCGCAGTCCGCGTGCGGCGGGTGGTCTGCGGCCGATCCTCGGCCGAGATGGCGGCGGCGCGGCGGGACGTGCGGCGCGAGCTGTCGTCGCTCTCGCTGTAGGTCTGGTTGCCGAGCGAGGCAACCCGTGTACCCGACGAACGGCGGGTGGCTCGATTTTCGCCCCCCTTGGCATCGTTGATGATGTCCATCGCCCAGTTGTCGCTCGCGGCGGCAGGTGCCGGCGCAAGGAAGGCGGTGGCGAAGAAGGTCGAAAAGAAGGCGACGGCGACGGCCGTCAGTTTGAGCGAGCGTTGCTGTGCGCTCGAGATGGGCCCCATTGTCATACTGAACTCTCTCTCCTGGTGAGTGACCCCCGCGCCGGGTTGGGCCGGAACGGAGGCTGGGATGATCCCTGCAGGCGAAAGCTCCCCTACACGCGGCATTGGGACCGCGGCACGAAAGATTAACGGGCATGGTTAACAGCGCACAGGCCGAAGCCTGCGACACATTTTGGGCTAGACAGACGATTTGTGTTTACCTTTCAGCGCCGTATAGGCAACCGTTGAAAGGCCTCCGCAGCTAGACCACGACCGGCGTGTGCGACTGCGCCCCGACCCGGAAGACTCGCCGGTAACGCTCGATCTCGACCTTCGGGCCGGTCGCCTTGGACGGATTGTCGGAGAGTTTGATCGCCGGTCGGCCGTTCGCCGAGATCACTTTGCAGACGATCGAGAACGGATCCAGCCGTCCCTGCGGGTCGAAGCCGCGGAAGTCGTTGGTGAGCAGCGTGCCCCAGCCGAAGCCGACGCGAATACGCCCCTCGAAGTGCTTCGACAGCCGCTCGATTTCATCGACGTCCAGGCCATCCGAGAAGATCGCGAGCTTCTGCCGCGGGTCTTGCCCCCGAGCCGTCCACCAGTCGATCGCCATTTCAGCGATTTTGACGGGATCGCCGGAGTCGACGCGGATGCCGGTCCAGTTCGTCA
>JAPXTA010000130.1:0-14587 GCA_033812735.1 Hyphomicrobiaceae bacterium
GTGATCGCCGAGGTCAACCCGGCGGTGCCGTACACGTTCGGGGCGACGGAGTGCCTGCGCTCGGACTTCGATCTGCTCGTCGAGGTCTCCCACCCGTTGGTGGAGCTGGCGGTGCCGCCCGGCGACTATATCCTGGCCTTCGTCACCAAGAGCTTCTGGGGCTACATCCCGCCCGGCAAGTGGGCTGCCGGACACTATGGACCGCGCTCCGCGGTGCTGCCCACCGTCGAAATCACCAACACCAACAACGTCTCCGGCAGCTATGCCGCGGGCGCAACCGAAATTTATCAGGAAGGGCTCCGCCTACCGCCGGTCAAACTCTTCGAGAAGGGCGAGCGCAATGAAGCATTGTGGTCGGTCATAGGCCAAAATGTCCGTCAGGCCTCAACCGTAATGGGCGACCTCCAATCGCAAATCGCCTCCCTCGACATCGGAGCCCAGGCAATAGCACGCCTGGCTGCCAAATACGGCGCTGACACACTCGCAGCAGCCTGCAACCATTTCCTCGATGCGTCCGAAACCGCAATGCGCGACTGCATCAAGCGAATGCCAGACGGCGTCTACGAATTTGAGGACTTCCTCGACGATGACGGAATTGACCCAGACCAGCCCGTGCGCATCCACGCCAAAGTCACCATCGACGGCGACGGCATGACCGTCGATCTATCAGGCTCGTCACCGGAAGTACGCGGGCCGATAAACGCTACGCTCGCCTCATCGTCATCCGCAGTGTATTTCGCTGCCGTCGCGGCAGCCGACCGTCCGATTGCTGCAAACGCAGGCTGCTATCGCCCAGTCCAAATCATCGCTCCGGAAGGCCTGATTGTTTCAGCCCGGCATCCAGCCCCCGTCGCACACCGCATCGCGCCGTGCCACGTGCTTCTGAATGTCCTGTTCGGCGCACTCTCCAAGGCAATCCCAGACCGCATGCCGGCTGCCTACTACGCCGTCAGCTACGTCTGCTCGTTTCAAACATTGTCGGCTGACGCAACCCGAAAGGTTCTGGTCGAGATCGAGGTTGGTGGTTGCGGTGCCCATCCCAATGGGGATGGCGCAAATGCACACTCATTTGGAATGCACAACAACGCCTCGATCCCGATCGAGATGATCGAGAGCGACGTACCCGTCACCTACATGAACTATGCACTCGTTCCTGATTCCGGCGGCCGGGGGCGGCATCGCGGCGGCCTCGGCCTTACGCGATCATGGCGCATAGACAGCGACACGGCGACATTCACGGCACAGATGGATCGCTTCCGGTTCAGACCTTTTGGACTCCACGGCGGCGAGGCGGGGAAACGCGGTCACCTCACGCTGACGCGGAACGGTGAGGAGACAGAGCTTCATTCCAAAGTCTCCAATATGCGCCTTTCGAAAGGTGATATCGTCCGCCTCGTAACATCCGGCGGTGGCGGACTTGGCGCACCCTCCGAGCGGTCGAACGACGCGTCTGCCGCTGACCAAACTGGCGGCTACGCGTCAACGTGACGATTGCCAGCCTGAGTAAGGCATTTAGAGTCGCCTCGACGCGCTAACCGCATCATCGGAGCGCGTCACGAACCAATCGTTTCGAGAAACGCTTCAGCGCTCTCCAACGTGCGCGCGCGCCTCTCGTCGGAGAATTTGTCCCAAGTGCGATACATTTGCGCCATGCGCGGGTTGTGCGAGAGCTTGGCACGATGACGGGCTAGGAACGACCAATAAAGCGCGTTGAATGGACAAGCGTCAGCGCCGTACGGCTTACCGACGTCGTACCGGCAGCCTTCGCAATGGTTCGACATGCGATTGATATACGCACCCGACGCCACATATGGCTTTGATGCCAGAAGCCCGCCATCGCCGAACTGGCTCATGCCTAAGGTATTAGGCAACTCGACCCATTCGAACGCATCCGCATAGACGATCAAGTACCACTCGTGCAACGCCTGAGGGGTTACGCCCGCAAGCAAAGCAAAATTGCCAGTCAGCATGAGCCGTTGAATGTGATGGGCATAAGCTTCGCGCTTGGTTTGACCAATCGCTGCGCGAAGGCACGCCATGTCGGTCGCACCATTCCAGTAGAAGTCCGGCACAGCTCGCTCATGCTCAAAGAAGTTCTCATGGGCATAGGCGGGCATCTTTAGCCAATAGATGCCACGAACATACTCACGCCAACCAATAATCTGACGAATGTAGCCCTCAGCCGCATTCAGCGGTACGCTACCGGCTCTGTGCGCCGCATCGACGCGGCGGCAGACATCCAGCGGATCCAGCAAACCTACGTTCAGATAAATCGAGAGTACGGAGTGATAGAGGAACGCCTCACCATCAAGCATGGCATCCTGGAAATCACCAAACCGAGGCAAGGTAGTATCCACAAAATGAGCAAGCGCGCTCTCGGCTTGCGCCCGAGTGACGCCAAACCAGAACGGCTCGAGATCACCGAAATGATCGCCAAAGCGGTCGGCAACGAGAGACAATACCGCACGGGTGATCGTATCAGGCGCAAACTTCAATGGCCTCGGCATGAATAGATCCGCTGCGGCTGCCTTGCGGTTCTCGGCATCAAAGTTCCATTGACCACCGATTGGGCGATCGCCATCCATAAGAAGGCCGGTCTTGCGGCGCATCTCACGATAGAAGTACTCCATGCGAAGTTGCTTGCGACCACGAGCCCAGTCGGAAAACTCTGCGTCGGAACAGATGAAGCGGTCATCGGCGAGAATTGAGACAGGTACAGAAACTTGCTTCTGCCAAGTTCGCAATTGCTCGAGTACGCGCCATTCTCCAGGCGACGTCACAACGATCTCATCCGGACGATGGCGAGCAACAGCCTGCGCAAGTTCGCTTGTAAAGCTACCATCCGACCCAGTCTGTTCGAGAGTGCAGTAGTCTACTCGCCACCCACTCTCGCTCAGTTCTTCAGCAAAGTGGCGCATCGCCGAGAAGACAAAGGCAATCTTCTTTTTGTGGTGTCGAACGTACGTCGCTTCGTTCCAGACCTCGCACATGAGCACAACATCTGCGATTTTCTCGCCCGCGCGTAACGACGAAAGAGCCGGTGTAAGTTGGTCACCCAAGACCAGAATAAGTCGACGCGTCATGAAGGTTTACCCCCAACTCGCCCGCCCCGCCGGCACCGCTCGGAACAGTAGCGAACCGCGTCCCAATCCCGGGTCCATTTCTTTCGCCAAGCAAAAGGGCGCTTGCAGCAACAGCAAATCTTTTGAGGCAGGTCCGCCTTTGATCGGCCCTTACTTAGGATGGGATTTTTGCGACTTGTCATGAGCCGAGATCTGTTCGTCCTGCTCCATGCCGTTCCAACCTAGTCGAACACTCTGACCGGGAGACTTTCGGCCAGCATACCCGCACTCAAGCACTGGCCGTGAAGCGATCAGGAGACAAGCTCAGTTCTCGCTGTCTCTCGCACCCCAACAGCTCTGATCAATCTGGGCGAATAGCCGGTCTCCGCTTCCGCGATGTCCAGATGTACGCTGATTGCGGCGGGCCGGATTACGGCGCCCTCGCGCAAAACCCTTAACGTCAAATCGTTGCAAGACTGGCGATGCCCCTTCAACGGACATCGAGACAATCGCGTAAACCGAGCATTCCAGGCGCCGCCCGCAAGGAGATTTGGCACCCGATAGACGGACGCTGGCTTCTTCCCAATGGCGACGAAGCCGGATCCGAAATCTTGACACCGTTATTGTCGCCGCCTAATCGTAACTCGCGAAAGGGGCCGTAGCTCAGATGGGAGAGCGCTGCAATCGCACTGCAGAGGTCAGGGGTTCGATTCCCCTCGGCTCCACCACCCACCCTCCGCACCCCTTGAATCACTGAGATTTTTCGGCGGAATTCCCAACCTTTTCGGATGGGTTTGGGAATCAGGGTCCATTTTCGTGGCAGAAAGCCGCTTCATCGCCGACTGCGCCAGCTTCCGCTGTTCGGCGGCCTTCGTGTAGCGGGACACCTCGACTTGAGTGGCATGGATGGGCGACATGCGTTGCGGCGCGCAGAGAGTTGACCTCCACCTAAGCAGCAATCAGTTTGCGAGTACTAAGCGCTTGGAACGTGATGAGCGATCGCAAATCCATCGACCTTGCAAATGCTGAACCGGCTCCGCTGCTGTCGCATTCGCACTTCGCAAGCCTTCTTCGGCGCCGGATCTTCGTCCACCGTCTCAATTCATGCAGCGTGCTTCGAGGGCGTCGATGAACGATCGATCCCATGCGCCCTCGCTCATGGCCTTCATGGTCGCTTCTTCCTTGGCGTGCTGAACCAGCGCCTTCTCGATCACGCCGGCGGCGAGAGACGGCGCGAAGGCAACCAATCCATCTTGATCGCCGACGACGATGTCTCCTGGATTTACGACCATGCCACCGACCGTGACCGGTATATTGATCGCGCCTGGGCCATCCTTGTAGGGACCGCGATGGTTCACGCCGCGGGCGTACAGGGGATACGTCCTCTCACGGATTTCTGCGACATCGCGGATGGCGCCATCGATCACCATGCCGGCAGTGCCGATCGTTGCGGCATAGAACGAGAGAATGCCGCCGACCACGGCGTTGGTAACGTCGCCGCCCGCATCGATGACCAACACGTCACCGGGACGGCAAAATTCGAAGGCACGAAGAATGGCGAGATTGTCGCCGCCGCGCGTTCGGACCGTCACGGCCGTGCCCGCCATTGGCGACGGCTTGTGGTAGGGCGTCAGACCGACGCTGCCTGAGCTGCGATGCAACTGATCGCTGAGCAATGCAACGGCGATATTGCGAAGCGACTTGATCACCGCTGGATCGGCTTGCGGAGCTGAAGGATTTCTCTGGATACCGGTGGACATGAGGTAACGAGCCCGTTTCGATTGGTTACTTGAGATCAGCAACTGCTTTGCCGATGCGGTCGGCACCTTCGCGCAGGGTGTCCAACGACGTTGCGATAGAGAGCCGGAAGTACGGCGACAGGCCATATCCCTGACCGGCGACCACGGCGACGCCCGCGTGTTCCAGCAGATACATGACGACATCGCTGTCGCTGTCGAGCGTTCGGCCGGCCGGAGTTGATTTGCCGATCAAGCCGCTGCAATTGACGTAGAGATAAAACGCGCCTTCGGGCATTGGACAGCTCAAGCCCGGAATGGCGTTTAGCCGCTGTGCCATCACGTCACGCCGCTGTTTATAGATGGCGCAGCTTTCCTTGACGAACGACTGATCGCCATTGAGTGCCGCGACGGCGGCGGCCTGACTGATGGAGCAGGCGTTGCCGGCGGCCTGCGAGAGTAGCGTATCGATAGCGCGGATGAGGTCGCTCGGCCCCGCGATCCAGCCGATGCGCCAACCGGTCATGGCGTAGGTCTTTGATACTCCGTTGATGGCGAGGGTACGGTCACGTAGTTCTGGAGCCGCGGAGAGAAGATGCGGCGCCGTGCCGCCCTCGAAGCGAATATGCTCGTAGATGTCGTCGGTCATGACCATCACATGCGGATGGTCTGCGAGTACGGATGCCAGCGCGCGAAACTCGTCAGGCGAATAGGTGGCGCCAGTCGGGTTGCTCGGCGAGTTGAGCAGCAGCCAGCGCGTTCGCGGCGTGATCGCCGCGGAGAGTTGCTCGCCCGTCAGCTTGAAGCCCTGCCGTTCCGAGCAAGCAATCGGGACGGGGACGCCGTCGCAGGCGAGAACCATGTCGGGATAGGACACCCAATAAGGTGCCGGAATGATCACTTCGTCACCCGGCTGCAGCGTGGCTGCGAGCGCGGCATAAATGGCGCTCTTGGCGCCGTTCGTGACGATGATGTCGGCCGGGTCGTAGGTGAGCCCGTTCTCGCGCGCGAGCTTGGCGGCAATCGCTTGACGCAATTCGAGGGTCCCGATCAGGGCCGTGTAACGGGTCGCACCCTTTTCGATCGCCTCGGCTGCGGCCCGTCGGATGTGCGGCGGGGTATCGAAATCAGGTTCGCCGACAACGAGATTGACGATCGACTTGCCCTGCCGGCGCAAGTCGTTCGCCCTGTCCGCTGCGGCGGAACTCGGCGATGGCTTGATGCGCCGTACACGGTCGGCAATGCGGGAAGATGACACGCGCGGCCCTATCTCAATCGTGGTGCTTCAGCGTGGACGGTAAGCCTTCCGCGTTCCCAGTAGCCAAGACGAGTTCTGTCTGCCTTTATAGGCATCTCTTATGGATCCTTGCGCGTGCCATGAACCTCCGGCGGCTACAGTACTTCGTCAAAATTGTAGACATCGGCAGCCTGACGCAGGCCGCCGACATCCTGAACGTCGCGCAACCCGCCCTGAGCCAGCAGCTTGCGACGCTGGAGGGCGAGGTTCGCCAGCAATTGCTCGTGCGGACCAAGCGCGGCGTTACGCCGACCGAAGCCGGCCGTGTTCTGTATCGCCATGCACAACTGATTTTGCGGCAATGCGATCAGGCCCGCGTCGACATGAGGGCCGCAAGCACTGGTTTGACCGGGCCGGTATCTGTCGGGCTTGCACCCGGGACCGCTGCGGAGACGCTGGCACTGCCACTACTTCAGGCGGTGCGGTCACGCCACCCAGGAATCGTCCTGTATCTGAATGAGAGCTACGGCAGTACGCTGTCCGAGCTGATTATGAACGGCCGAATGGATATGGCGGTCCTGTACCGCGGCCGCGCGGCGGTGCACGGCCTGACGTTTCTACCACTCGTCAACGAGCGCCTGTATGCCGTCGGGTCGAAGCGTGCCAAGTCTCCCGGCAAACAAATCCCGCTCCGTGATCTGGCTGCGATGGATCTGGTGCTCGCGCGGCCTTACAATGTCGTGCGCAAGCTGGTCGATGAGGCATTCGCCGGCATCGGGATGACGGGGCGGGTGATTGCCGAGATCGAGTCGGCCAGTACGTTGACGTCAGTGATTGCCAACGGACTTGGGGCGACCGTGCTGCCGAGCTCGATGGCGAAGAAGATCGTCGGCTCCTGCGATGCTTGGCGTGCCGCTATCGTCGACCCGGTCATCGAGGCGCCGCTTGCTCTGTGCCAGTCGGATCACCTGCCGCTTTCCGAACCGGCCCAAGCTGTAAAGGATATGCTGCTCGAACTCGCCGACGCCTCGCCAGGCGCAAGGGTGGCAAACCCGAAGGGCGCGCGCCGAACATAAGTCGCCCTTATCACGGCAGAGAGATTCAGTCTTGGCTTGGCGGCTTCAGCGACGGTAGCGTTCGGCCGAAGTGACGATGGGACGAACCCCGTATGGATCTCGAGAAGATCAAGCAGCTGATCGACGCGATGGCGTCGTCCGACCTGACAGATCTCGAATTCACCGAGGATGGCTGGACGTTGAAGTTGTCGCGTTCGCCTGCTTCGGCACAAGGCCAGTCGTCTATCCTCGCGTCGCCACCGCTACAGCGTAAGCCCTTCGTTGCCACAGCGGCCAAACAGTCCGTTGCGCCGGTCGTGCCGCCATCGGCGACCGTAGAATTGCCTGCACCGCTCGCGGGCGTCGTCTACCTGCAGCCGGCGCCGGACAAGCCGCCCTTCGTCGCGGTCGGGCAAATGGTGCGCGCGGGCACGCCGATCTGCGTCATCGAGGCCATGAAGGTCTTCAACGAGGTGCGCGCCGAAACAGACGGCATCGTCGAGGCCATTATGGTGACCTCGGGGCGCGAGATCGATGCCGGCCAGCCGTTGGTGCGTCTATCCCGCCGGGCAGCATGACCGACGAGCCGCGCATAACCACACTCGGGACGAGCGCTCTGCTTTTCGAAGCGCCCGGTGATACGACACTTGCGACACAGCAACTGATTTGGGCGCTTGCCGACGAGGCAGAGACGTGGCCCGAAGTCGAGGAAGCTGCCCCGGGGCTCAATAATCTCTTGCTGGTGTTTCGGGTCCCACCGAGGATCCTTGCGCCGCTCGAAGGCCGCCTGACCGAGGCGTGGCGGGATGTCGTGCCCAAGCCACTGGCCGGACGAGTCGTCGATCTCCCTGTGCGCTATGGTGGCGACGATGGGCCCCATATGGCCGATGTGATCGCTCACACAGGCCTCTCGATCGATGCGATCGTCGAGATACATAGCGCGCCGACGTATCCGGTCTACGCGCTCGGCAGTCACCCTGGCTATTGCTATCTCGGCGGCATGGATCAGCGCATAGCGACGCCTCGCCGCAAGGCGCCCGTCCTGAATATTCCCGGCGGCGCGGTTTCCATCGGTGGATCGCAAACCGGCGTTTCGGCATCCACTGGGCCGAGTGGGTGGAACACCATCGGCCAGACGAGCATGACCTTCTTCGACGTGACGGCTTCGCCGCCAGCTTTATTGAGCCCTGGCGACAGCATTCGCTTTCGGATCCAGAAGGTGGTCCGATGATCGAAGTATTGTCATCGAGTGCGCTCGCGACGGTGCAGGACCTCGGCCGGTTCGGCGCTTTCAAATGGGGCGTTGGCAGTTCCGGGGCGATGGATCCGCTTGCGCTCGCTGCGGGCAATTTGCTCGTCGGCAATCCGGTCGGTGCGGTTGCCATCGAGATGCAGGTGTTTCCGTTCGAGGTGAGGTTCGAGCAGCCGTGCCGATTCGCCATCACAGGCGCGGACTGCGCGGCCCGGCTCGATGGCCGGCCGCTGCTGCCATGGTGGGTGACGCGTGCGGAGACCGGTCAGGTACTCAAGCTCGGACTGCCGCAGCAGGGTCGTTGGCGCGCTTGCCGTGCGTACTTGTGCGTCGCCGGCGGCATTGATGTTCCACTCGTTCTTGGCTCACGCAGCACGCAGTTACGCGGCGCTTTCGGCGGCTATGAAGGCCGTGCGTTGCGCCAAGGAGATCGTTTGCCGCTGCAGCCGCGCAACAGCGCCGATGGGCCGGTCGACTATGGGATCGTCGCGCCCGCGCTATCGATGCCCAGGGAAGTCGATGGCACGATCGCCATTCGTGCTCTTCCGGCGGCGGAATACGAAGAATTCACCGCGCCATCGCGTGCCGCCTTCTGGCAAAGCAATTGGCGGATCACACCGCAGGCGGACCGTTACGGCTATCGCTTCGCGGGGCCGACCCTGACCCGTGCCACATCGGCCGACCTGCGCTCGCATGGAATAATGCCCGGCGTCATTCAAGTTCCGCATGGCGGTCAGCCGATCGTCCAGATGCGCGACGCGCAGCCGTCGGGAGGGTATCCTAAGATTGCCACCGTGATCGATGCCGACCTTTGGCGGCTTGGGCAGGCACCGATCGGCAGCCATATCCGCTTCGTCGAGACGACTTGGGAAGAGGCCGTAGCCGCGCGGAGCGTGGTCGACGAATGGCTGCGTGAGGTCGCCCGATCGCTGCGCAGCAATTGCCCGTCACCGGAGGCGAGTTGATGGCGACGATCGCCGACATCGAAAAATTGACGGCATGGCTCTCGGCAACCGACATCGCCATGTTGGAGTTGCGCGGGGCTGGAGGGACAATTCGGCTGACACGCCGTGACAAGGGGATCGACGTACACCGGGCTCAATCGTCGGATGAGGCGGTCGCCGAGGTGTCTGGCGAGACGATCAAAGCGAAGACACCCGGTGTCTTCTTGCACGGTCATCCGCTTCATCAGGAACCGCTCGCCGGCTGCGGGAACGAAGTTAAGGCGGGGGACCTGGTCGGCCTGCTGCGCATCGGTTCGCTATTGTTGCCGGTGCGTGCGCCGCGCGACGGTGTCATCGAAGGCTATTGGGCGGAGGACGGGGCGGCGGTCGGCTATGGTGCGCCGCTCATCGAACTTGCCGCAAGCGAGAGCGAACGATGACGACAGTGATCGATCTCAATGCCGATCTAGCCGAGGGTTTTGGCCCTTGGAGCATGGGTGAAGACGAGACTCTACTCGGTATCGTGTCGTCGGCGAACATTGCGTGCGGGTTCCATGCTGGCGATCCATTGATCATGAGCCGCACTGTGAAGCTCGCCGCCAGCCGGGGCGTCGATATCGGTGCCCACGTCGGCTTTCCGGACCGCCAGGGTTTTGGCCGCCGCGTGATGCAGATCGACACGGCCGAACTCGCTGCCATGGTCACCTATCAGCTGGGTGCACTAGATGGGATCGCGCGGTCCGTGGGGCAACGCATGACGCACATGAGTTTTCATGGTGCACTCGGCAACATGGTCGCAGCCGATAGTGTGTTGGCGTCGTCGCTCCTGGCTGCCGTTGCCGCCTTCGATCCGAAGCTGATGGTCGTCACGTCGTCGAGCCAAGCGATGGAGAACGCAGCCAAAGCAGCGGGGCTTCGCGCCATCGTTACCTTCCTGGCCGACCGTGCGTACGACGATGCCGGGCTGTTGGTGCCGCGAAAGATCCCGGGCTCGGTCATTCACGATCGGGCGGAGGTGCTCGGGCGCGTGCGCCGATTACTGACCGAAGGCATCGTAATCACTCACAGCGGCAAGCAGCTTGCGACGCGCGCTCAAAGCATCCTGCTGCACGGTGATACGGCGGGAGCGGCAGATCTCGCGCGCGCTATCCGTGACGAAGCTTTTGCATCAGGCGCCCGGGTTGTTCCGCTGTCGCAGTTGCCCGGCGGTTCAACATAAGCCGGCCTTATCGCTCCAAAGCCAATCCGTCTTGGCGCCGCGAAATGGCCATGGATAGCGTCACAGCGAGCCTCACGGAGTGAGCATGCCGTTCTCAGACTACAAAACCGCACTCGTCACTGGCGCTTCGTCAGGCATCGGTGCGGCTGTCGTCGAGCGTTTCTGCAAGGAAGGCATTGAAGTTCACGCAGTCGCTCGCAGCAAGGACGCGCTGGCGGCGCTATCGAGCCGCACGGGCTGCACGGCTCATGTGATCGATGTCACTGATCTCGATGCTGTAACGGCGCTCACCAAGCAGTTTCCCTTCGACATCCTCGTGAATAATGCCGGTGTCGACAAGCCGCGCTCGTTCTTGAAGGCCGAGCCAGGCGACATCGATCTTCTCGTCGACGTCAATCTGCGCGCGGTCCTGCATCTTTGCCGGCTGGTCGTGCCCGGTATGGCCGAACGCGACCGCGGCCATGTGATCAATATCAGCTCCATCGCGGGCCATTATAACTTCGGCGGCAATTCCACTTATCATGCTACCAAGGCCGGCGTGAGCATGCTGACGAACCAGCTGCGGGTCGATTGTTTCGGCAAGCGAGTCCGTGTCACAGAAATCTGCCCGGGCCGCGTTGCGACCGATATTTTCGCCCACGTTCACGGCGACAGTCCCGAAACCCATGAGCGATTCCTGCGCGGCTTCGAGCTGCCCGAGGCAAAAGACATCGCGGACGCCATCGCCTTTGCCATCGCCGCTCCCGTCGCCGTCAACATCGGCCATCTGGAGATCACGCCGACACTTCAAGTGATGGGCGGGCTGCAGACCGCGCGCCCAGCCACTACGGCCAAGACCTAAGTCATCAAAAACCAAAATGAGGAGGAAGCAGCTGTGACCCTCGATCGTCGAACTTTCCTCACGGCGACTGCCGTGACATTTGCCGCCGCGCCGTTCGCAGCTCGCGCGCAAGCGCCGGCATCGCTCAATTTGTCGTCGATCTTGCCCGACGGCAATTTCATGGTCGAGAACGCCAAGAAGTTTGCGGCGGCTGTGAAAACCGCCACGAACGGCTCGCTCGAGATCAATGTCCGTCCAGGTGGCTCGCTCGGTTTTAAGGGGCCCGAACAGTTGCGCGCGGTTCGCGACGGCTTGGTGCCGATGGCCGACGTTCTCGCAAGCCAGCAAGTCGGCGACGAGCCACTGCTCGGCGCGGAAGGCATCCCGTTCTTGGTCGGTTCGCCGGACGAACTGCGCAAGCTGCATGCCGTGCTGAGGCCGGAGTTCGACAAGATCGCGGAGAAATTCAATCAGAAGATCTTGTACATGGTGCCGTCACCTCTCCAGTACATGTTCTTGAAGGTGAAAACGGACAAAGCGGATGGCCTCAAAGGCGTGAAGATCCGTGGTGCCGACAAGAACACGGTCGACATCTGCAATGCGACCGGCATGGCCGGTGTCATCATTCCCTGGGGCGAACTCATTCCGGCGCTTGCATCGGGTCGCGTCGACGGCGTCGCCACGTCGGCGACCTCAGGCATCGACGGCAAGTTCTGGGAGTTCCTCAAATACATCTATCCGACCAATCACACGTGGTCGTGCAACCTCGTCAACATCGGGCTCGACAGCTGGAAGAAGCTAACGCCAGCGCAGCAGGCCGCATTGACAGATCTCGGCAAGAAGATGGAGCCGGAGTTCTGGCAGGTGTCGGCGGATGCCGACAAAGCGGCGGTAGCGAAGCTGCAAGCACAGGGCATGGAAGTGATCAACATGCCGCCGCAAATGATGGCAGACATCCGCAAGCTCAATGCACCCCTCCACGAGGCATTCCTGCAGCGCGTACCAGCGGCCAAGCGGATCGTCGAGGCTTACCTCAAATCGGTTGGCCGGGGCTGATCATGGCGAGCGGCCCGGACACCGCAAATTCACCCGTCAGCCGGGCCGCAAACGCATTCCAGCGCTTTGCCGACGCGATGGCACTGGCTGCGACGTATCTCGCAGCTTTGTGCGTATTCGCGCTGACATTGTTGGTGCTCGCCGAGGTCGCCCTCGGCATTTTGAACCGTCTCTTCTCGGGTTTGCCGAAGGATATCGCCATTGCTTGGGAGTACAGCGCCTATCTGATGGGCGCTGCTTTCATGCTCGGATCGGGACTGACGCTGCGCGCGGGTTCGCACGTTCGCGTCGAGCTTCTGCTCAAGGGCGGGAAGGCTCGTTTTGCGCGTCAGTACGAATTGGTCTCGTCGCTCATCGGCGTCCTTGTGGCTGGGCTGCTGGCGTGGACGTTCACGGCCTTTGCGATCCACTCGTACATGACCAACCAGTTGTCTCAGGACAGCTTCACGCCGCTTTGGATTCCGCAAGCGCCACTCGCCCTCGGTGCCATCGTGCTCGCACTCGAAATGGCGGCGCGCTTTGTCGCTTGCCTCAGCGGCGGCGAGACCGAAAACGTCGCATTCCGAGCCTCAACGTCGACGACCGAGTGAACCATGTCGCTGATCCTAGGCTCGCTGTTTGCCGTTCTCTTCGCTGTGCTGGCGGTTGGGGTTTGGATCGGCTTCGGCTTGATCGCGACCGCGCTGGCGCTGGCGCTTTTCTTCAGCGATATCCCGGTAGCGCGCCTTATCCCGCAATACGCATTCAATATCCTCACCTCGTCTGATCTCGTCGCCTTGCCCTTGTTCGTGCTGATGGGTGAGTTCCTGTTTCGGACGCAGCTGTCGAAGTCGCTGTTCAACGGACTAGCGCCTTGGGCCGGACTCCTGCCAGGGCGTCTTCTGCACGTGAACGTCATCGGGTGTTCTATCTTTGCGGCCATTTCCGGATCATCCGCGGCAACCACACAGGTCGTCGGCCGTATGACGCTGAACGAGTTGCTGCGCCGTGGCTATTCACCAGAGGTGGCCGTAGGCTCACTCGCCGGTGCGGGTACGCTGGGATTCCTCATCCCGCCGAGTACCGTGATGATCATCTACGGCGTGCTCGCACAGGAATCCGTGCTGCGCTTGTTCACAGCTGGCTTCATTCCCGGCATGCTCCTCGCCGGCTGCTTCATGGGCTGGATCATGATCCACACCACGATTCGCCCGGAGCTAGTGCCCGAGCAGGAACGCGCGCTTAGGCACATGCCGTTCGCCGCGCGCGTCGCGGCACTCAGGGAGCTGGCGCCAGCTCTGTTTCTGATCGTCTGCGTGCTCGGCTCGATGTATGGCGGGCTCGCGACGCCGACGGAAGCGGCTGCAGTCGGTACGCTCGGCGCGATCGTGGTATCCGCGTGGCAAAGGGAACTGTCATGGGCTGTCATGCGCGAGATCGCACTCGGTGCGGTTCAGACGTGCTCGATGATGGGGTTGATCATTCTTGGCGCGACCATTCTCGGCAATATCGTCGCCGTCCTCGGCATACCCGACTATGTCGCCACCGTCGTCAGCGGCTGGAACCTTTCGCCATTCATGTTGATCATGGCGCTTCTGGTGCTGTACGTGGTGCTCGGCACGGCACTCGAAGGGTTCTCAATGATCGCGACAACCCTGCCTGTCGTGCTGCCGCTCGTCACGGCGGCTGGCTTCGACAAGGTTTGGTTCGGGATCTTCATCGTCATCGTCGTCGAGATGGCTCAGCTCACGCCGCCGGTCGCATTCAATTTCAATGTCATCCAAGCGATGACGGGTCACAGCACGGGCTTTCTGACAAAGGTCACGCTGCCGTACATGTTGATCATGGCGCTCTTCGTCGTATTGCTCGTGGCCTTTCCCGGTATTGTGACTTTTCTGCCTAACCTGCTACTGGGCTAAGCGCTTGTGGCGGGGCGGGAACTCGTGCAATCGACGCCGACATCACGTGCGGAGGCGCGATCCTGTTTCAGTACATCCGGTGTCTGCCAAACGCATCGGGGCCGCCTTTTGGCAACCCCGTGCTCTGTCTCGATGGACTACACGATGCCTCAATTCAGGGGCGCTCCCACCATCGCCTTGCCGGTCGTGGCGCTGTAGCCACCTAAGCCGATGCCGTCATAGCTGCCGGAGAGGTCGACCGTGATCCCGCTGCGGTGAACGAGGCCGATGCCGACCTCACCGCGACCGCGCACTCCAGTCGGGCCGGC
>JAPXTA010000131.1:0-14570 GCA_033812735.1 Hyphomicrobiaceae bacterium
CTACATCCCGGGCGATCGCGCTCACAATATGAAGTTGTTGTCCGAGGGCACGCTTTCGGTGGCTCGTTATAATGACGACGGGTCAGTCCAGTGGCTGCCATTGGTTCACGGTGAAGGGCCGCTCAATGCCGCAAACGGCTTCAACGCGCAGGCCGATGTGCTGATCGATGCCCGCCGCGCAGGCGACATCTTGAGAGCCACGCCGATGGACCGCCCGGAAGACGTGCAGCCAAATCCGAAGACCGGAAAAGTCTACGTGATGCTCACCAACAACGAGCGGCGCAAGCCGGGAGACGTGAACGCCGCCAATCCACGCGCCGCGAACGAGTTCGGCCACATCGTCGAAATGACACCGCCAGAGGGCGATCACAGCGCGGCGACCTTCAGGTGGGAGATGCTGCTGCGCTGTGGTGATCCATCCGTCGCCGAAGTCGGTGCGCTGTGGAACCCGGCGACCAGCAAGGACGGCTGGTTTGCCGCTCCCGACAATTGCACCGTCGATTCCGAAGGACGCCTGTGGGTTTCGACCGACCAGGGCGCCAACGCGGTGCGCAAGACCGGCCGCGCCGATGGCCTTTTCGCTGTGGAAACAGAAGGTGCGCTACGCGGCGCGTCCAAAATGTTCTTCCGCGTCCCGATCGGTGCCGAACTGTGCGGTCCCTGCATGACGCCGGACGGCGAGACCATGTTTGTTGCCGTTCAGCATCCCGGTATCGACGGTGTCAAGGACTGGAAGCCGTTCGGCCGCAATCCGACCTTCGAGGACCCGGCAACACGCTGGCCGGATTTCAAGCCCGATATGCCGCCGCGCCCCTCCATCGTCGCCATCCGCAAGAAGGGCGGCGGCAAGATCGCGTGAGTGAGAGGCACCGGCGAAGCCTATAGCGGCTACTCTCGGGATTGTTCGCTATCGGCGTCGCTGTTGTAGCGATCAGGATCGAGGCCGAGCATCTCCCAGGTCTTGCGCATGTGCTCCGGCAACGGCGCGGTCACGTCGAGCGTCGCACCGGTGATCGGATGCGGAATGACCAGACGCCGTGCGTGCAGATGAAGATTGTCCGGGATGGCTTCCATCAGTCCGTGCTCGCCCGCCATGTACTTCGGGTCGCCGATGATCGGATGCTTGATCAGTGCCATGTGCGCGCGCAACTGGTGCTGCCGGCCGGTAACCGGCTTCAGAGAAACCCACGCCGCCTTGTGCGAGACACGGTCGATCACGCTGTAATGCGTGGTCGCATGCATCGCCTGTTCTTGCTCGCCCGGCCGCGCCTTGCGGACGCGGTCGCCGCCTGGCCCCGCCGCTTTCACCAACGGATCCTCGATCTTGCCTTGACGCGGCGATGGCACACCGCGCACGAGCGCCCAATAGGTCTTTGCGGCACTGCGCGTCTGGAACGTTCGGCCGAGTTTCGAAGCTGCCTGCCGGTGCTTTGCGATCAAGAGAACGCCGGATGTATCGCGATCGAGCCGGTGCACCAGCCGCGGCCGGTCACCGAAGCGGTCCACCATCCCCTCGAGCATGCCGTCGATGTGCCGCGTCGTGCCACTGCCGCCTTGCACCGCGATGCCGAACGGCTTGTTGAGCACCAGCACGTGCTCGTCTTCATAGAGGATGATGCTCTCGATGAGCGCACGGTCGGACTTTGACGTCTTTGGCTGCGGGTCCGTCGCGGACTTCGGCTTCTCGCGGGCCGCATGCGGCACCCGGATTTCCTGGCCCGCTTCGAGCCGCGTATTCGCTTCGGCTCGCTTGCTGTCGACCCTCACCTGCCCCGATCGCAGCAGCTTCTGCAGATAGCCGTAGCCGACGTCGGGAAAATGCACCTTGAACCAGCGGTCGAGCCGCAGACCGGCTTCGTCTGGCTTGACGCGGATGCTGGCCACGGGACTGGCCGGCCGGGCGGGTTTTTCGTGCTCGTCGGAAAGGTCGGTCACGGGTTCGCTCAGGAAAACTGGCTGCGGGCGATCGCGATGCCTGCGTACAAAGCGGCAATCGAAACGGCGACCGATACGATGACGTAGAGTGCGGCAAGCGCGAAATCGCCGCGATCTGAAAGCGTGGCGGCATCGAGTGAGAATGCCGAAAACGTCGTGAACCCGCCGAGAATGCCCGTTGCCAGGAACGTGCGAAGCTCCGGCGAGCCGTTGTGGCGCAGCATGACGTACTCGACGAGCAGGCCCATGGCGAAGGAGCCGGAAATATTGACGATCATCGTGGCCCACGGAAAGGCCATGCCGAGCCACTTGGCAGCGCCGGCGTTCACGAGAAAGCGCGCCCCCGACCCGAGGGCGCCGCCGGCAACGGCGAGCAGCAAGAGACGCATTCGCAAGATCCACGCTGGGAGTTGCAGGCTCTATAGACCGCCGGAAGCGGCAATAGAAGCGCGGCTTGACGTTTGCGCCGTCAAATCAGGGGCATTTGCCCTCCAGGCCTTACCGGCCGATCGAACAGGTCGGTTCGCAGCCGATATTTGCCGCGCTGATTGAGGCCGAGCCGCTGCGTCGCGATCTTGAACCGGTTGGCGATCATGTCTGCGTAGGGGCCGCTGCCGCGCTGCCTGAGGCCGAAGGACGAGACATAGTCCTGCCCGCCGAACATCGACTGAAGCAGCGAAATCGCCCGCTCGGCACGGTCGGGAAACGACGTTGCCAGCCACTCCCGGTAAAGCTCTTTGAGTTCCAGCGGCAGCCTCAGGGTGACGTATCCAGCTTCCCGCGCCCCGGCGACATAGGCAGCCTCTAGGATAGCCTCGATCTCGGTATCGTTGATGGCCGGCACGACCGGCGCAACCATGACGGTGACGGAAATGCCGGCATTCGTGAGCTTCTGGATCGCTTCAATCCGCTTCGGCGGGGTCGCGGCCCGAGGCTCCATCACGCGTGCGACCGTCCGATCGAGCGACGTGACCGATATCGCGACCTTCGCGAGCCCCTGCTCGGCCATCCGTCCGAGAATGTCGATATCCCGCAAGATTCCGGCGGATTTCGTGACGATACCGACCGGGTGCTTGGTTCGTTCGAGCACTTCGAGAATGCGCCGTGTAATCTGCAGCTGCCGCTCGACCGGTTGATAGGGATCGGTCACCGCGCCAAGTGCAATGGTCTTGGGCACGTAACGGACATTTGACAGTTCGCGCTCCAAAAGCTCGGCCGCGTTGACCTTGGCATAGAGCTTGGTCTCGAAATCGAGCCCCGGCGAATGCCCGAGATAAGCGTGCGTCGGCCGCGCGTAGCAATAAATGCAGCCATGCTCGCACCCCCGGTAGGGATTGATCGATTGCTCGAACGAGATATCAGGGCTGTCGTTGCGGGAAATGATGCTCTTCGCTTGCTCTTCCCGGACTTCCGTCTTGAACGCCTCGAGCTCATCGAGCGACGACCACCCGTCGTCGAACGCTTCCCGAACATCCGTTTCGTAGCGCCCGGACCGGTTGGAAAGGGCGCCCCGTCCGCGCCGGGCATCCTCAGGTACGAGATCGGTCATGGGAGGGCCCCGATTGCTATGCAACGGCCCATTATTTACGTTTTGTTCTCTTTTTAGTCAACGATAGTTCTGGTCAACCTCCTGATCTCAGCATCCCAAGCACCTTCAGGCCGGGATATCCGTCGGCTGGCGATAGTCCAACACTGGTTTGGAAGTTGCGGACCGCCACCATGGTGTCGCGGCCGACACGCCCGTCGGTCCCGTCGGTGTTGAAGCCGCGGGCCGTCAGACGTCGCTGAACCTCTTGGACTTCCTCCAACGTCAGAGCTCGTTCCCCGCCCGGAAACTGTTGGACGAACGCGGACTCGCCCTTGATCCGGTCGCCCAAGTGGACGATCGCCAGCGCATAGGTGTTCGCCGGATTGTACGATTTCACCGCGTCGAAATTCTGGGTCAGCAGGAAAGCGGGTCCCCCGGAGACAGGCTGCCAAAGCCGCGCCATCTCCGTCGGCCGCGCAAAGGGCTTGCCGTTGGCTTGCACCACCCCTCGCGCCACCCAATTCGCAATCGGTGCGCGCGCAACCGCATTGGCGGATATCCCAGCCGGTACGCGCACCTCGTAGCCCCAGCCCTCGCCGCGCCGATACTTCCCGCGGTTCTGGATGTATTGCGCGGTCCCAGCGAGCGCATCGTCCGGCGGGCCAAACGGCGACACGCGCCCGTCGCCATTGAAGTCGACGCCGACATTGAGCCAGACCTCCGGCATCCACTGCGTGTGCCCCATTGCGCCAGCCCAAGACCCGATCATTTCGGCAGGCGTCGACCAGCCACGCTGAATGATCGTGAGCGCGTTGAGCAGCTCTTGCTCCCAATAGGTGCGCCGTCGCGGCTCACCCCAAGCGAGCGCTGCGAGCGCCGGCACAATCGGCCGCATGTGCTTGGGATTGTCGACGACATCGCCGAAAGCACTTTCCATGCCCCAAAGTCCAAGCATGACGTAGCGGTCGACGCCATAGGCGCGCTCGATTCGATCGAGTAGCGCTGCGTGCTGCTTCGCGCGCTCCTTGCCGACACGCACCCGCCAGTCCGATACACGGCGGTTGAGATACTGCCAGACCTGTTCCTTGAACTCGGGCTGCGCCTTGTCGAGTGCATACACCCTGGTGTCCGGCGTCACTGAGCGCATGACTTTATCATACGTCGCATCGCTGATGCCGCGTGCGCGCGCGCGTGCACGAAAGCTCTCGACCCATTGCGGAAAAGGTTGCTGCGATATTTGCGCGAATAGGGGAGCCGATAGCCCCATCGTGCCTGCAGCCATCGCGCCCGTCAAAACTCGTCTGCGTTCGATCACGTATCTTGCTCTCGTCGGTCCTGATCGGTTGTCGCATCAGACACTGGCGCAACCGCGCCTGAGAAACAACCGTATCGGTCTGCTGAGCTTGACGGGCTCGCCAGCGCGCTATTTGGTGCGGGCGTCAATGATGGAGCGGGAAAGCCTTGGACGCTGGCAGCGCATTACAACTCATTCTGTCAGGCGATCCGACCCTGCTCGCAACGGTGCGGTTGTCGTTGCTCGTGTCGTTGTCAGCGACCGTCGTTGCAGCGCTCGTCGGACTGCCTATCGGAGCCGTCGTCGCGCTTACGCGCTTTCCAGGTCGCGACGCGGTCATCGTCGTATTGAATGCGCTGATGGGGCTGCCGCCCGTCGTTGTCGGTTTGATGCTCTATCTGCTCCTGTCACGTTCGGGGCCACTCGGCAGTTTCGGAATTCTTTTCACGCCCACGGCAATGATCATCGCTCAAGCCATGCTTGTCGCGCCGATTGTCGCCGCACTCTCGCGCCAAGTTATCGAGGACCTCTGGGTAGAGTACCGTGACGAGTTCGCGGCCATGGATGTCGCCCCGCTCGCGCGCGTCCAGTCGCTCTTGTGGGACGCCCGTTTCTCGCTCGCAACAATTCTGCTTGCGGGCTTTGGCCGTGCCGCCGCCGAAGTCGGCGCAGTGATGATCGTAGGTGGCAACATAGATGGCTTTACCCGGGTGATGACCACGACGATCGCGCTCGAAACGTCGAAAGGCAATCTCCCGCTCGCGGTTGGCCTTGGCATCATCTTGATCGTCATCGTCACTGCGGTGAATGCGTTGGTCTGGACGATGCGGCGCTGGTCGGACGAACATGTGAGCTGAGACATGAGCAAGGACCTCCTCACGCTCGACCAGATCTCCGTCCGCAATGGTGATGTGCGGGTGCTCAACGGTGTGTCGGTTGACCTCCGCCAAGGCGCTCCGACAATCCTCATGGGGCCGAACGGTGCGGGCAAGACGACGTTGTTGAAGGTGATGGCGGGCTTTATCCGTCCGACCGGGGGCACCGTAAAAACCTTGGCACAGCGAATGTCGTTCGTATTTCAGAAGCCGACCATGTTGAGGCGCAGCGTCGCAGAAAATGTCGCATTCGCCATGACCCATGCGGGCAAGGCGTCCGACCGCAAGGCTGTTGAACAGGCGTTGGAACAAGTCGGCTTGCTACCGTTGGCGGACCGGCCCGCGCGGCGCTTGTCGGGCGGCGAGCAGCAGCGCCTTGCGGTGGCGCGCGCGCTCGTGCGCGATCCCGAGATCGTCTTCCTCGATGAGCCGACCGCAAGCCTCGATCCTCGCCAGACAAAGGCACTCGAAGACATTGTCGCGGACGCAGCCCGCCGTGGTGTCAAAGTCATCATGTCGACGCATGACATCGGAGAAGCAAAGCGCTTGGCAGGCGACGTTATTTTTCTCGTTGGCGGCCGGCTCGTCGAACATTCGCCAGCCGCCAAATTCTTCACCGAACCCGGATCTCAGGCTGCGCGGCAGTTCCTCGCAGGCGAAATCGTCATCTGAAACTAAAGGACGGAATATGAAAATGCTCGTCAAAGGATTGATCGCCGCACTCGCCATCGTCTCGACAGCGGGCATTGCTACGGCACAGGACAAATCGATCGTCGTGGCTTCGACGACGTCGACGCAGGACTCCGGCCTTTTCGGGCACATCCTGCCGATGTTCAAAGCCAAGGCCGGCATCGATGTGAAGGTGATCGCGCAAGGAACCGGCCAAGCCCTCGACACCGCCCGCCGCGGCGATGCAGATGTCGTGTTCGTGCATGCCAAGGCGCAGGAAGAAAAGTTCGTCGCCGAAGGCTTCGGCGTGAAGCGCTACGAAGTGATGTACAACGACTTCGTCCTCGTCGGACCGAAGAACGATCCCGCCAAGATCAAGGGCGGCAAGGACGTCGCGGCTGCGCTCAAAGCGATCAGCGGATCAGCGAGCCCCTTCGTCTCGCGCGGCGACAAGAGCGGCACGCACTCAGCCGAGCTCAATCTCTGGAAGGCGGCTGGTCTCGATCCGGCGGCAGCCAAGCCCGCCTGGTATCGCGAGATCGGCCAAGGCATGGGAGCGGCGCTCAACACGTCGCAAGCAATGGGCGCTTATGTGCTGGCCGATCGCGGTACATGGATCAGTTTCAAGAACAAAGCCGATATCGAGATCCTGGTCGAAGGCGATCGCGCATTATTCAATCAGTACGGCGTCATCCTCGTCAGCCCGGCAAAGCACGCGCACGTCAAGAAGGAGCTTGGCCAAACCTTCATCGATTGGATCGTATCGGCCGACGGCCAGAACGCGATCCGCTCGTTCAAGATCGAAGGTCAGCAATTGTTCTTTCCGAATGCCGCGCCAACCAACTGATCGAACCAGAAAAGATAGCGCGCGGCGGATCGCTCCGTCGCGCGCTCAGACGATCAGGCTGGAGCGAAGCAATTACTTCGTCGGGTAGCCACGGTGCGCATGGTGGCCGTGGTGATGGCCGCGCGGCTTACCCCACGACGGCTGAAAGCGGTACTTCGGGCCGTGATAGCTATAGTGATAGCGATAGCGCATCTGATCGGCCGGAACCCAATACTGCGAACCAGAGTACGGATAGTACTTACGCTTGGTGTAGCGATAGCTGTAGGGATCCGGGATATGGGCGAGGTGATAGACGTGCTTGTAATGCGGCTTGTAGACCCAGTGATGGATCACGCGCGAATGACCGTAGCCCTCAGGCGCGACTGACGGGTCCCATTTCTTGTAGCCGAAAGCTGAGGCTGAGGTCGCGGACAGGACCGCGAAAGCGCCGGCGGCAAGGCCAGCGAGCCAGTTCTTGAGACGCATTACAGGTGACTCCACGAAGAGCGTACGAAACGAACTTGTCACCATACTAAACACGGAATTGGCAAAAGAACGCTTAAGCTCCAGCCGCTTATGGCATTGGCAAGCCGCAGTTTTTTGCCAGTGCGGCCCAGAGCCCGTCCGGGATCGCTCGTTGCATCAACCCCGTATTGGATCGAACCTCAGCGGGGGTACTCATGCCGCAGAGCACACTGGCCACTGCTGGGAAGCGGCCCGGATACTGCAGCGCCGCAGCAGCCAATGGCACATCGTGCGCCGCGCAGACGGCTTGAATGGCCTCGACCCGCGCAACGATCTCCGGCGAGGGCGGGCGGTATCCATAGGTCGTACCCGGCATCGGCCCTGTCGCGAGAATGCCGCTGTCGAAAGGTGCGGCAGCGATGTAGGCGATGCCGTGCTTGTCGCAAAGATCGATCAAACCTTCGGTCAGTGCCGACTGATCGAGCAACGTCATCCGCCCAGGTACCAACACGGCGTCGATGTCGGCCTCCTCGATAAAGCGCGCCGCGATGTCGACGTCCTTCAATCCGGTGCCTATGCCGCCGACAATCCCTTCATCGCGCAGCCGATGCAGCGCGCGCACGGCGCCGTTGATCGCCTCTGTCGCGACGTCGTGCACGCCCTCCTCGCCGTGGAAGTGCCGGATCACGTCATGGATGAGAACGAGGTCGATACGGTCGGTGCCGAGCCGCTTCAGACTGCCTTCGATGATCGCCAGCGTCCCGTCGTAGCTGTAGTCGAACACCATCTCGGCATCGTGTCCGCCGGGAAAGAAGATCTCGCGTTGCCGCTGTCCACCCGACCCGACCGGGACGATGCGCTTGCCAACCTTGCTTGCGATCATCAGACGCTCTCGCGGCACGCCAGCGATCGCGCGGCCGAGCCGTTCTTCGGCAAGCCCGCAGCCGTATTGCGGCGCCGTGTCGAAGAACGTCACATCGCGCTCAACCGCCGCGAGGATCGTTTCGGATGCCTGATCGTCGGTCACATCGGCATATTGCCCGCCGACCGCCATGGTGCCGAAGCCGAGCGGAGATAGCTTCAAGCGTGTGGTCATTTCAGCACCATGAGGGCATCGGCCGCGACCACGCCTTTAGGCCCGACGAACACCGGGTTGATGTCGAGTTCAGCGAGCCGGTCTTTCATGGCATGGGCCATTCGTGAAACGTCGACCAGCATCGCCGCCAGCGCCTCTACATCGCCAGCCGGTTGCCCCCGATAGCCAGCAAACAGTTTCGCACCGCGCAATTCCGCGATCATCTCGCGCGCGGTCTCGATGCCGAACGGCGCAACGCGGAACGTCACGTCCTTGAGGACCTCCGTGAGCACGCCGCCAAGCCCGACTGCGACGCACGGCCCGAATGCGGGGTCGTTGACGACACCGATGATGGCCTCGATGCCACTGGCCATTTCCGAAACGATCACGCCGTCGATCTTGGCGCCGGGCACCGCTTTCCTGGCGTTGGCGATGACCTCTTGCGCCGCCGCATCCGCCGACTTCACATCGCGAAGCCCGAGCTTCACACCGCCGACCTCGCTCTTGTGCGCGATCTCGCGCGAGACGACCTTGACGGCGAACGGCGGATCGAGCGCCGCGACTTTGGCAAGCAGCGTCTCGCCTTCAGGCACCAGAACTTCGCGCGTCACGCTGATCCCATAGGCGGCGAGCACGCCCTTGCTCTCCGCCTCGCTGAGCGTGACAGCGCCCGCTGGCAGCTTCACATCGACCTTTGCTGCAGTTGGCGGGGCTTTGCGCGGCAGCAGGCGCTGTTGATCGCCAGCAAACCGCGCCAGCACGGCAGCGGCCTGCGCCGCACGCACCGGTGTCGAAATGATCGGAACGTTGGCCGCCTCGAGAATGCGATAGGCGGCTTCGGACTTGTCGCGGCGCCCCGACCACGCGAGATGGATCGGTTTGTCGGTCTTGGCTGACGCAGCCGCGATCGCCTCAGCGGCACGCTCGGCCGGTTTGCCCGGGATCGACGCAAGCAAGATCGACAGCTGATCGATGCCCGGATCATCGAGCACGATGTCGAGTGTTTTGGTCAGCAGGCTCATGTCGTTGAAGATGCCGGCCGTCACGTCGGCAGGATTTTCGCTCGATCCGAACGTCGGGATGATCGCCTTGAGGGCTGCGACGGTCTTCTCCGAGAACGGCGGCAACACCAGACCTTCGCGCACCGCGCGATCGGCGAACACGATGCCTGAACCGCCCGAGATCGACAGCACGCCGATGCGGTTACCCTTCGGCATGCGCCCTTGCTTTACGAGTTTGGCGATATCGACCATCGGCTCGACGTCGTCGACCTCGATCAACCCCGATTGCCGGAACGCTGCCCGGAACAACTCGGACCGTCCCGTCATGTTCGCAGTATGCGAAGCCGCAGCCTTGGCGCCGGCTTCCGTCGTCGCCGATTTCCACACCAGCACCGGCTTGCCCGTCTCGAGCGACTTCCGCCCGACATCCAGCAGCCGCCGCGCATCAGGCGTTCCCTCGATCACCGCGAACGCCATCTTCGTGCCGGGATCATCGAGAAAAGCGGAAAGAATTTCGGGCGTTGTCAGATCGGTCTCGTTGCCCGACGACACGCAGTAGCGAAAGCCGACGCCCTGAAGCTCGGCAAGATTGACGATCGCATAGCCAAACCCGCCGGACTGAAAGACGCACGACACATCGCCCGGCCGCAATTCGATTTCTTCCGAGATCGATCCGAATGCCGCCCACATCCGCGACGGTACCGAAATCACACCCTGACAGTTCGGCCCGATGAAGCGGATACCTGTTTCCTTGGCTGCCTTGAGTGCATCCGCTTCGAGCTTGCGACCTGCCTCGCCGGCTTCGCGGAACCCCGCCGTCAGCACGATCGCATAGGGAATGCCGGCCTTGCCGCAATCGCGGATGGCGGCGGGCACGGCGGGCGCCGGCACCGCGATGATCGCAACATCGCACGGCTTCGGCACGGAGGCCGCATCAGGATAAACCGTCTGCCCGTGCAGCTCCTGATACTTCGGATTGATCAGATGCACCGGATTCTTGTAACCCGCCGCGCGCAAGGCCCGGATCGGTTGCCCCGAGATTCGCGTGAGATCTTGCGATGCACCGTAGACGGCAACCGCGCGCGGATGAAACAGATGGTGCGTTGAGGTCACGGCTTCGTAGTCCTCAGTTAATTCAATTGGAATGCGTTCCCGGACAGGATGCGACGCGAAGCGACGCAGCCTGAGCCGGGATCACGTCGGCCATGGAGCGGCAGGAGCGGTCGAAGCCAGCAAAGACGTGACCCCGGCTCGCGGCCCATGCGGTCGCATGGGCCTCGGCCGGGGACGCATCCAAGATGCAGTTGAGCAAAGGCCCCGGAGTTGAAGCGATGGCAATCCGCATCGCCCTACTTCCGATCCGGCGCATAGAGCGGCAAGCCGAGCATCGCGCGGCGCTTGAGCCATGGCGACGGCCGGTAGCGCGGCTCGTTGTAGAACTTCGTCAGATATTCGAGAATCCAACACACGCGCGCGGGTCCGAGCTTGTCGCCCCATTCGAGCGGGCCATACGGATAGCCAAGCCCGAGTTTCACCGCCTTGTCGATGTCGGCAGGTGTCGCGATGGCGCGCTGCGCGATCTGACAGCCGATATTGACGATCATCGCGATGATGCGCTGGGCGATGAAGCCGGGACTGTCGGAAATGGTGACCACCTGCTGACCGTCCGACGACAAGAGCGCCTGCGCCTCAGCCGTCGCCTGGGCAGACGTCGCTGGCGACACCATCAGCGTGCGCGGCCCCTTCATCCCGAAGAGAACATCGACCGCGACCGTCCGCTCGGGAGGCAGCTTCAGTTCCGCCACCGCTGTCGTGACGTCGTAGCCCATCGGACAGATGACGAGCAGATCGTCGCGGCCGGGCGTCTTGGACACCGTCACCGGAACGCCGGAGTTCTTGAAGATCTCGATCAGCGGATCGATCAGATCTTGATGCGTGTCGCTAGGATAGACACAGACCGATTTCGGCAGCGTCGTCGGCAGCAGCGGAATGGGCGGATCGACGCGCTTGCCGTCCTTGTGCTCGTACCAGCCACGACCCGTCTTCGCGCCGAGCATGCCGCCCGCAACCCGCAAGCTACCGAGCGGCGACGGTTGGTATGAGGGTTCAGCGTAGTACTGATGGAAGAAACTTTCGTGTACACCGTGCGAAATGTCGATGCCGACGAGATCGAACAGCGCAAATGGTCCAAGCTTCAATCCCGGCGCGCCGACAAGCACGCGGTCGATGTCGTGCAGCGGCGCGATATTCTCGAGCAGGATGCGCTCGGCCTCGCGAATACCGCGTCCCGCATGATTGACGATGAAGCCCGGGCTGTCGATGCAGAGCACGGGCTCGCGCGTCATACGCCGGCCGAGAGCCACCATCGCATTGGTCACCCATTGGGCGGTCTTCAGGCCTGGGATGATCTCGACCAGCTTCATCAGCGGCACGGGATTGAAGAAATGCATGCCGCCGACACGCTCGGGGTGATTCTTGCAGAGTGCCGCGATGGCCGTGATCGGCAGGGACGATGTGTTCGAAGCGATGATGACGTCCGGCCCGCAGACGGCGTCGAGCTTGGCGTAGAGCTCTTGCTTGACGTCGAGCCGCTCGATGATCGCCTCGATGATCAAGTTCGCGTGGGCGACCGCCGCAAGCTGATCGGCAACGATGATGCGGTCGAGCGTCGCCTTCATCTCGTCCGCGGTCATGCGGCCCTTGTCGACCGACCCCTTGAGCATCTTCGCGATGAACGCCTTCGCCGCAGCCGCCGCGCCGTCCTTCTCGTCGTAGGCAATCACGCGCATCCCGCCTTGTGCGGAGACCTGCATGATGCCGCGGCCCATTGAGCCGGTGCCGACGACGGCGACAGTGATGTCTTTGGAATTCGGATCGAAGGGCATGCAGTTTCTCTCGGTCCAGGATTTGACGCTCGAAGTTAGGCCGTGCCATGCATCGCGGGCAACCATCTTCGCGAAGGGCACCTATCCCATGATGTCAGTGGAAGAGGCGATCACCGGCCGGCGGTCGATCCGCGCCTATCTGAAGAAGCCCGTTCCGCGCGAAACGCTGGAAAAAATTCTCAAAATTGCCAATCGCGCCCCGTCCGGCTCCAATATCCAGGCCTGGAAGGTCTACGTGCTGGAAGGCGCCGCAAAGGACCGCCTGACGACCGCGCTGACGGCGGCACACAACGCCGGTGCCCCGCCAGAGCGCGAATACAACTACTACCCCGAGAAGTGGCGCGAACCGTATTTGGCTCGCCGCCGTGCCTGCGGCTTCGGCCTCTACAAGGTTCTCGGCATCGGCCGCGACGACAAGGCGAAGATGCACGCCCAGCATGGCCAGAACTTCGTCTTCTTTGGTGCCCCGGTTGGACTGATCTTCACCATCGACCGCGACATGGAGAAGGGCAGCTGGCTCGACTACGGCATGTTCGTGCAATCGGTGATGCTGGCGGCGCGCGGCGAAGGCTTGGAGACCTGCCCGCAAGCCGCGTTTGCCTACCACGCGCCTCTGGTTCAGAAGACGGTCGGCATTCCCGAAGGTGAGATGGTCGTTTGCGGCCTCTCGCTCGGCTATGCCGACCCGGACGCCGTCGTAAACACCTTCGTGACCGAGCGCGAGCCTTTGGAAACGTTCGTGCGCTGGGTGAAGTGACGGTCACGCACACGCTACGACAAGCGCCGTGGCATCGTCGTGGATCTTGAACCGTTCGTGACGCTCCGCTTGCGGGTCGGAACGCTCGATCTCGCGAAGTTCGCTGAGCAGCCGCGCCGCGTGTCCACCGGCCAGCGCGTGATACAGTTGATCGATGGCATAGACGCCGAACACGTCGTGTAGCCGGAAGAAGCCATCGCTCATCAACACGACGGGCCGCGCCGCATCGATCTCGGCAGCGAACCGGTGCGCGAGATGCGTCCAGGCCCGCGCGGGGCTCATCGCCGCGTAACCGTCCGGCCGGTTGACGGCAGAACGATTGATCATGATCTGCGCCCACGCCTCGGCTGGCAGCGCGCCATTGACGCGCGGTAGGCCTCGCGCCGCGGCGAATGTGTGAGCCTCGAACGGCTTCACGCGATGATCGGTCCAAACGGCAATGCTGTCGGCCGTCGGGACCAGCACCACGATGTCAGCGAGAACGGCCGCCTCGATCCGAACGCGGTGTTTCATCTGTCGTGCGGCATGCAGGAGACCCAGGCACGACGTTGGCCCCTCGGCCGGATCATCCGCCGCGGGAGCGCCATATCGTTCGGCCAAGTGGCCTTGCAAGTCGTCGAGACAAGCCGAGAGCGAGCCGTGCCGCTCATGCGCCGCGCTGAGGTGCCGTTGGGCGACACCAACGAGCCATGCTGCGTCTGTGCCAGCTGCGGGAAACCGTGGCGCCGCCGGCGTTCCCGCCCCATCCATGACCCATGCGAACGGCCCCGCCGCGCCGGCGAGATCCTCGTTCGGATGCCGCCCGCCATCAGTCACATGGTCGAGGATCGTCCACGTCACAATCAGAGACTAGAAGCGTTGAATGTATCGCACTGCTGGATCTGGCCCGTCTCCATGCCGCGTTGGAACCACCTGACGCGTTGCGCCGACGACCCGTGCGTGAAGCTCTCGGGCACGACGTAGCCCTGCTGCTGCTTCTGGATCATATCGTCGCCGATCGCGGCCGCCGCATTGAGACCTTCTTCGACGTCGCCGGGCTCGAGGCGGTTCTTGATCTGATGCGTGCGGGCGGCCCACACGCCAGCTAGGCAATCCGCCTGCAGCTCCATGCGCACCTGCAGCGCGTTGCCCTGCTGCTGGCTCATCCGCGACTTCATCTGTTGAACCCACATTTCCCAAGTAAGGCGCTGATTTCGCTGTCCTGACCATTATATTTCCTATATAAAACATGGTGTTGAAGGCTGCGAGGGGCGCGTTTCA
>JAPXTA010000132.1:0-14463 GCA_033812735.1 Hyphomicrobiaceae bacterium
GCATCGGCGGAGCGGCGCCCGCCATCGAGCACCGCAATCTCGCCGAAGATGCCGCCGTCGGTCGCGTGCGCGAGTGAGAGTTCGCGGCCCTCCGCCGTCAGGATGGACAGCCGTACCCGGCCCTTGTCGACGAGGAAGAGTTCCTTCGCCTCATCCCCGCGCGAAAATATCAACTGGCCGCTTTTGAATGAGACCGGCCGCATGCGCTGTGCCAACACATCACGATCGCTCGCCGGGAGCGCGCCGAACAGCTCCGTCTTCGACAATAGTCCCGCAGTCGCAGCTTGTTCGCTCACCGTCAGCCCCTGACAATTTTTGAGTTCATCGGTCGCCGGCACGTCAGTCGGCAAGACTGGCACACCGCACGCAGCCATCCAATCCCTACTCTTCAATCCCCGCTGTTCCTTAGGGTACAGCGCCTCGGCTCAGTTGCGTCCAAAAGGAATACCGTGAGCAGGCTGTCTCGCTGCGTGCAGTTGAAGCTTGCACTTCAGTCATATGCAATGATCCACCGACAACGATCTGGAATGCCGCATGTCACTCACTCGAAGCCTAAGTGCAGCGCTCGCCGCTGCAGTGATTTCGGCCGCCGCGTACGGCGTCCCGGCACTGGCAGCAACAGAAGATGAACCGGTCGACATACCGGCACAAGCCGAACAACTGGCACCCCAGTGGCAGTTGCGTGAAGGGCAAGCGCCTTCTAGTCATTCGTCCCGGATAGGCTCCCTGGCGGATCGCTGCAGACCGGCGAACGAATATGCTCAGCTCGGCGAGTTCGATGACGAGTCGTTGAACTTTCTCAGGCGCGGATGCCGTTGACCTCACTGCCTTTGATCGCTCAAATCGCCTTAGATCGAAAGTTAGCTCGCCTACCGGCTGACCGCCGACCGCCGACCACGGAATGCATATTGGAGCACACAATGACCCCCCGCAAAGCAATACTGACAGTCGTCGGAGCTTCCGCCATTCTGGCCCAAAGCGCCTTCGCGCAGGCGCCAACGCAACCGGCAACGGCGACGACCGCCGCGCCGCCACCACCGCCCGCTGCGGCGCCGCAACTTCCGCCGCCCGTACCGTTCGAAGACGCCTTGCTTCTCGCGGCCAACCAGCTCTTTTCGAAAGCCGATATTCCCGCGGGCACCGCCAACCCCGCCGCACTGGTCATCGATCCTCTGGTCGATGGCATGACGGGCATCCAATCCAACACAACCCGCGCCATGGAGCGCCGGGTAAGCGAACTCGTCGCCAAGAACTATCCCGGTTTCAAGCTCGAACCCTTTACGACCGCCGCGGTCGCCAAGGCACCGATGGTTTTCATCGGCACTTTCACGCCGATCAATCTCGCGGGACAGGCGGCCGGTCCGCGTGATGCCTTCCGGGTCTGCTTGGCCTTGCTCGACTTGAAGTCGGGCAAGATCATCTCGAAGGGCTTCGCCAGGGCCACACCCGACGGCATCGAGCATGCACCCGTCGCATACTTCGCCGACAGCCCCGTGTGGACTGCCGACCCGGCGGTGCAGGCCTATATCCGATCGTGCCAAGGCACTAAAGCCGGCGATCCCATCAATCAAGCGTACGCCGACCGCGTGCTTGCCGCTGCGTTTCTGACCGACGCCATCAATGCCTATAACGACAAGCGCTATCGCGAGGCCTTGGAGTTGTATCGCACGGTCCAGAAGACCCCTGGCGGAGATCAGTTGCGCACATACAACGGCCTCTATCTCGCGAGCATGAAATTGAACCGCCGCGCCGAGGCCGCCGAGGCCTTCTCGAAGGTCGTCGACTACGGCCTCGCCAACAACCGGCTGGCTGTGAAGTTCCTGTTCCGCCCAGGCTCCAACCAGCTTTGGAGCGATGCCAAGGCGGCCACGCCCTACCCGATGTGGTTCAAAACCATCGCCGCCAAACTCGATGAACGCAAGACATGTCTCGAGATCGTCGGACACTCGAGCCCAACGGGACCTGAGCCGATCAACGTTCGTCTCTCCGGCCTCCGCGCCGAGTACGTCAAGGACCGCCTCCAGGCGCTTTCACCGGGCATGGCGAAGCGCATGATCACCAATGGCGTGGGCTCCCGCGAACCTCTGGTCGGCACCGGCAAGGACAACGCCAGTGACGCCTTGGATCGGCGTGTCGAATTCAAGCCGATCGCCAACTGCACCTGATTGGAACGACGTCTGATGGTTACTTATAGCCCCGCGATAGCTGTCCCGCTGCGCGGGGCTGATCCTGTGGGTGGTGGCAACGCCCTAATTCCTTTACACTTCGGTGGCAAACCGGAGGAGATTGCCACCGCGCCCCTCGATATGAACCGAAAGATCGCAGCCATCCTTGCCGCCGATGTGGCGGGCTACAGCCGCCTTGTCGCCGCCGACGAGGAGGGGGCACTGCGTCGGCTTGTCGACGCGCAGGCTGTATTCAAAGACCGGGTGGCGGCATACCGCGGTCGCATCTTCAATACCGCCGGCGACGCCATCCTGGCCGAGTTTCCGAGTGCCGTCGATGCCACCCGCGCAGCCCTCGACATCCAGCGCGCCATGGCCGATCGCAACACCGGCACGGCAGCCGGCGAACGCTTTCTCTTTCGCATCGGTCTCAATATTGGCGACGTCGTCGAACACGAGGGTGATCTCCTTGGCGACGGCGTGAATGTCGCCGCACGTTTGCAAACTCTAGCGCCCGCTGGCGGCCTCGCGATATCCCATTGGGTACGCGAACACACGGCTGGCAAGATCGCGCTGCCGTTCCGCGACATCGGAAAACAATCGCTCAAGAATATTCCGGCGCCGATCCAGGTCTTCGTCGCGGACTTGGCACCGGCCACGCTCGAAGCGCCGCTTCGCAGCAGCGGTGCAACGTCTCAAGCGGCCGCGCCAAAGCTGAAGATCGCCGCTGCGGCAGTTGTGATTCTTGCTCTCGGCATCGCCGTATCGATGCAATTGCGCTCACCGGCGCCCGCTCCATCGCCGGCACCAGCGACGGAAACAGCGAAGCCTGGAGTCCCTCCAGCAGCCCCGGTCGCGGAACCGGCCAAGGCTGTCGCCCCCGCACCGTCGACGGTGCAGCCATCGGCAGCCCCGATAGCGACGCAACCTGAAACGCCACCAAAGCTGCAGACGACACCGTCAAGCGCAACGGTGCCGCCGGCGGCTGCGACGCCATCAACCCCAATGGCACCGGTGACGGCACCACCTGCCTTGCCGCCAGCCATCGTTCCGGCGCCGCAGATCGAAGCCGCCCGCCCGCCTCAGACCGAGAAAAGCGCCGTGCTCCCGCCCGCAATCACGGCTCAACCGGCACCAAGTGCGCCCGCAAAAGCCGAGAGGGAAACAGCTACGCCGGCAAAGCGTCCGCAGATGACATGCGCCGAGGTTCTCGAACGCGCGCAGCTCGGCGATATCACCGCTGATGATCGGGCATTTCTGCGCAACCAGTGCCGCTGACGGACAGCACCGCCACAGGCTCATAACAGCGGCGCTGATTGTACCGCTCGGGACAGAGCCGTTCCGCCACTGCCGATAGATCGAGGTCTCCGCATTCAACGCTGGAGACCAAAAATGCACTCGATCAAGCTGTCACAATCAAACCCGGGGGCCACGCGATGAGCCTCCGTACCTTTTTGCTCGGCGGCTATTGGCCGGACCCGCAGGCCGACCCCGATGTGATAACGACCGACCGCGGCCCTCTCGGCGTTCGTCCTGTAATCCCATCCGATGCGGAGTTGGCTAAATCCTTCATCGAAGGACTTGAGCCAATGTCGCGCTACTACCGATTCTTCCAATCCTTCCGCAGCGTCCCGCCATCGCTGCTGGAACGGATGGTCATGTTTGACCCGAACGAAAGCATGGCGCTTGTCGCCGTCGCCGCCATCGATGGCAAACCGAGCATCGTCGGCGAAGCACGCTACTGCCTTGCCGGCGATCTGCAACGAGCCGACGTCGCCATCGCCGTCGATGACAATTGGCACGGCCTAGGCGTCGGCCGCGGCTTGCTGCAACGGCTCGAGGCCAGTGCACGCACGTCCGGCATCCATCACCTCAATGGCGAGGTGCTGGCCGCCAACGACAAGATGCTGCACTTCGCACGCGCCACCGGCTTTCAGATCTGGCCGGATGAGGAAAATCGCCGATACCTCCGCATCGCCAAGACGCTGATGCACTAGGGACAGCCATCATCGAGTAGACCAAGCAGCCGGCCACAGCGCCGGCTGTTTTGCTTTCACACGCAGGCGGCAAAAAATCAAAATCGCACCTGTCTCGCGCGGAACAGCGGCCCCGCGGCGCCATCCCTAAGGTGATCTCACGTCGCCGGCAACGAGCCGGCACGGACAGAGCAACAACCAACTGGGATAACCGCCATGAAGAAGTTTTTCACCGCCGCAGCTTTCGGTCTCGCCACCCTTCTCTCCGCTTCCGCTTTCACGGTCGCCGCAGGTGTTGCTGCACCGGCAACCGCTGAAGCGGGCATCCTCAGCTCGATCAAGGGCGCTGCAAAGGGTGTCGCAAAAGGCGTCGGTGGCGTCGCCAAGGGCGTTGGCGGCGTCGTCAAGGGAACGGTTGGCGTCGCAGGTAGCGTCGTGAAGGGCGCAGCCGGCGTAGCCAAGGGAACGATCATCGCAGGCGCCAAGGTCACCGGCGCAGTCGCAAAGCCGCTGGTCGGCGTCGGCAAGGCCGTCGTCGTGACGGCAGGCCGCACGACGATCGAGGCCGCTCGCGGCGTCGGCCGCATCGGTGAAGCCGTCGTGAAGGTGCCGCTCGGCGCCGTGAAGGGCATCGCCAGCACCCTCCCGCAGGGCCGCATCACCGCCGTCGCACCGCGCTCTTATGTCCGCGATCATCGCCGCTGATCCGAAGCTGATCGGTAAGAAAATGGGCCAGCCGAGGCAACTCGGCTGGCCCATTCGTTATCAACGCAACCGAAGCTCAATGCAGACGCGCCGGACGTTCGGCCTCTAACGTGCGCGCACGCGACGGCGCCGCCGCATCGTTGAACGTCAACTCACCATCCTTCAACCCGATCCGAACCGTCTCGCCATCCTTGATTGAACCGGACAGAATAGCCTCCGCCAGCGGATCCTGAACCGACTTCTGGATCACGCGCTTCAAGGGCCGCGCGCCGTATGCCGGATCGTAGCCGCGATTGGCGAGCCAAGTCCGCGCCTCGGCCGACAGATCGATCGTGATCTTCCGCTCGGCAAGCAGCTTGGTCAGCCGTGCCATCTGAATGTCGACGATCGACGCCATCTGCTCCTTCTTCAATCGCTGGAACATGATGATCTCGTCCAACCGGTTGAGGAACTCGGGACGGAACCGGAGCTTGACCTCCGCCAGCACAGCAGACTTCGCCTGCTGGAACTCCGCATCGTCCTGCGCAGCGACGAGATGCTCGGCACCGATGTTCGATGTCAGAATGATCAGCGTGTTCTTGAAGTCGATCGTACGCCCCTGGCCATCGGTCAGACGGCCATCGTCGAGCACTTGCAACAGCACGTTGAAAACATCAGGGTGCGCCTTCTCGACTTCGTCGAACAGGACGACCTGATACGGACGCCGCCGCACCGCTTCGGTGAGCGCACCACCTTCGTCGTAACCGACATACCCTGGAGGCGCGCCGATCAGGCGGGCGACGGAGTGCTTCTCCATGTATTCCGACATGTCGATGCGGACCATCGCCTGCTCGTCATCGAACAGGAACTGGGCGAGCGCCTTCGTCAGCTCGGTCTTGCCGACGCCGGTCGGGCCGAGGAACATGAACGACCCGATCGGCCGGTTCGGATCCTGCAAGCCTGCACGCGCCCGCCGCACCGCCGTCGACACGGCGATCACGGGCTCTTCCTGACCGATAACGCGCTTGGCGAGCTCGCGCTCCATCTGCAGCAGCTTCTCGCGCTCGCCTTCGAGCATCTTTGCCGCCGGAACGCCGGTCCATCGCGATACGACTTGTGCCACATGATCCGCCGTCACGGCTTCATGGATCATCGCCGGCGCCGCCGCGCCGTCGCCGACTTCCATCGCCTTGAGCTTCTTCTCGAGGTTGGGAATCGTGCCGTAGGCAAGCTCGCCCGCACGCGCCAGGTTACCCTTGCGCTGCGCCTGCTCGAGCTCGATGCGTGCCTGGTCCAGTTCTTCCTTGATCTTCTGCGCTGAACCACGCTTGTCCTTCTCGGCGTTCCACTTCGCGGTCAGCGCGTTGGACGTCTCGTCGAGGCTCGCGATGTCCTTGTCGAGCTTGGCAAGCCGGTCCTTCGACGCCGCATCTTGCTCCTTCTTGAGCGCCTCGCGCTCGATCTTGAGCTGAATGAGGCGGCGATCGACCTCGTCGAGTTCTTCCGGCTTCGAATCGACCTGCATCCGCAGCCGCGACGCCGCCTCGTCCATCAAGTCGATGGCCTTGTCCGGCAGGAAGCGGTCGGTGATGTAGCGGTTCGACAAGGTCGCAGCCGCGACGATCGCGCTGTCGGTGATGCGCACGCCGTGATGCAGCTCGTACTTCTCCTTGAGCCCGCGCAGCATTGACACCGTGTCCTCGACGGTCGGCTCGCCGACGAATACCGGCTGGAACCGCCGAGCCAGCGCCGCATCCTTCTCGACGTGCTTGCGATATTCGTCGAGCGTGGTGGCGCCGACGCAATGCAGCTCACCGCGAGCGAGCGCGGGCTTCAACAAATTCGAAGCATCCATCGCACCTTCGGATTTGCCCGCGCCAACCAGCGTATGCATCTCGTCGATGAACAAGATGATGTTGCCGTTCGCAGACGTCACCTCGGAGAGCACGCTCTTCAGCCGCTCCTCGAACTCACCGCGGTACTTTGCGCCCGCGACGAGGGAGCCCATGTCGAGTGCGAGAAGCTTTTTGTCCTTGAGACTCTCCGGCACATCGCCTTTGACGATGCGTTGCGCCAAGCCTTCGGCAATGGCCGTCTTGCCGACGCCGGGTTCGCCGATGAGAACAGGATTGTTCTTGGTGCGCCGAGACAGAACCTGGATGGCGCGGCGGATCTCTTCGTCGCGGCCAATGACCGGATCGATCTTCCCGTCGGCAGCTGCCTGCGTGAGATCGCGCGCATAACGCTTCAGCGCGTCATATCCTTGCTCCGCGGACGCCGTGTCGGCCGTGCGTCCCTTGCGCAAGTCGTTGATCGCCGTATTGAGGCCTGCAGGCGTGACGCCGGCATCCTTCAAGACGCGGTGAGCTTCCCCGGTCGGCTCGAGCGCGAGCGCAAGCAGCAGGCGTTCGACTGTGACGAACTTGTCTCCGGCCTTGTCGGCAACTTTCTGGGCCTGGTCGAAGACGCGCGCAAGTTCTGGGGCGAGGTACACTTGGCCCGCACCGCCGCCGGAAACTTTCGGTCGCTTGGCAAGCACCTTCTCGATCTCGGACAGTGCCTGCTCGGCACGCCCGCCGGACCGCCGGATGAGGCCGGCGGCAAGCCCCTCGCTGTCATCGAGAAGAACCTTCAGGAGATGTTCCGGCGCGAACTGCTGGTGCCCTTCACGAAGAGCAAGCGACTGCGCCGATTGGACAAATCCCCGTGCCCGTTCGGTATATTTCTCAAAATTCATTGGTGTGCTCCACCCGCTGAACGCCCACCCCGTAGCGGTGGCCGCGCTGTGACTGCTGTGGTCCGGCATGACCCGGACCGCGGGCCCCGTCAGTGGCGACCCGCAACCGGTATGTAGGAAGCGGTCTGAACGGCGAAAAGGCCGTTTCAGCGAACTGCGGCGAATATGGCCAGGGTGTGAACGCCTCTGCGGGTGGTTGCATGCCGGGCATGCGACGATTTTTCTAGCGGGTGGGCCATACACCGCGTATCCCCTCACCAGCGGTCAGCTGATTTGTCCGCGCCCATTCCGTTACCTGTCCCGTGCCCGCGTAGCCTGAGGCGACCTTGCGGTCGCGCGACGCAGAATGATCCCCCGCCTAACCGCTATCTACCAGCGCGTGGCCGAACTCACGGCTGCGCCCAAGCCCGGCCAGAAGGCCGGCAACCTGCGCGGCATCTTCATGATGCTGCTCGCGATGGCCTGCTTCGTTTCGGGCGACGCCACCATGAAATATATGGCCGACCACATGCCGACCGGCGAGGCCATGTTCATTCGCGGTCTGATCGGATCGACCATCGTCGGCATCATAGCAATCTACACTGGCGCCATCTGGCGTATCGGCCGGTTCATATCGGGTATGCTCGCCCTGAGAACGATGTCGGACGTGGGCGGCGCCTTGTTCTTTCAGAACGGCCTCGCCCGCATGCCGTTCGCCGAAGCCGGCGCCATCACCCAGATCAATCCGCTGATCGTGACCGCCGGGGCCGCACTTTTCCTCGGCGAGAAAGTTGGCTGGCGACGCTGGACCGCCACCGCCGTCGGCCTCATGGGCGTCCTGTTGATCATCCGCCCCGGCGCCGCAGCCTTTCAATGGGCAAGCTTGTTGATGCTGGGTGCAACGGTTTGCTCCGCCTCCCGCGATCTTCTTACCCGCTCGATTCCCGGAGGCGTCCCGGCCATCATTCTCGCCGGCAGCTCGATCATGGCGGTGACCCTTGCAAGCTTACTGTTCCTGCCCTTCGAGACATGGCGCCAACCGCTATGGAGCGATGTCGCCACCCTGGCGATATCCGCCGTTTGCAGCCTCTCCGGCCAAGTCGCTGTCGTGGCCTCGATCAGGTCGGGTGACGTCTCCGCCGTCGTCCCGTTCCGCTACTCGGCGATCCTCTGGAACCTCCTTCTAGGCTACCTGATTTGGCGGCAATTCCCAGATCACATGACGCTGATCGGCATCTTCATCGTTTGCAGCGCAGGCCTCTACACATTCTATCGCGAGCAGACCCTGCGCAGACAGGCGCGCTTGGCCGCCGAACGCGCCAGAGAAACCAATGAGTGAACAAAAATGAGTGAGAAGATGCGGGCCATCCTAGCGATGGTCGCTGCCATGTTCGTCTTCAACATCGGCGACACCTTGATCAAGGTGGCGGGCGTGAGCCTGCCGACCGGCGAGATGATGTTCGTGCGCGGTCTATTCTCATGCGCGATGATCTTCGCCTACGCGTGGTGGGTCGGTGCATTAACCGGCTGGCGTCAGGCGATGACGCCATCAGTGATCCTGCGCACCGTCGCCGACTCTGCCTGCACGCTTCTCTATTTCAACGGCCTCAAACACCTGAAATTCGCCGACGCAGCCGCCATCAGCCAGTTTTTGCCGTTGATGGTCATGGCTGGCGCAGCACTGTTCCTCGGTGAAAAAGTGGGTTGGCGCCGATGGAGCTCGGCCCTTGTAGGTCTCGCTGGCGTCATGCTCGTCATCAAGCCCGGCACGTCGGCATTTGATCCGGCTTCCCTGTGGATCGTTGCCTCGACAGCCGCGGTAGCGGTTCGCGACATCATCACCCGCAAGATCCCTCGCAACGTCCCGACGGTCATGATCACGGTGCTCGCCGCCGTGAGCGTCACGCTGCTCGGTCTGGCCTTGGCCCCGTTCGAAACGTGGCATACGCCGAGCGCTAGAGAGATGACGTTGATGGCTATCTGCGGCTTCACGGTTTTGACAGGCTACGTCTTCATCATCATCGCCTCACGCTCGGGTGACGCCGCAGCCTGCGCGCCCTTCCGCTATACCTACATCGTCTTCGCGCTGCTCTCGAGCATCCTCGTCTTCAACGAGACATCCGATGCGCTGAGCTGGATCGGCATCGCCTTGATCGTCGGCTCCGGTCTCTACATGCTGCATCGCGAGCGCGTCCTCGGCAAACGGCCCGTGACGCCCATCACTCCGGTAACGGTGAAGCAGGCGTGACGACAGCAGCCGAACATGACGACACACGGCCAACCGACGCCACCGGCGCCATCCTTGCCATGTGCCTCGCCATGGCATTCTTCATCATCTCCGATATCTTCTCCAAGCTCGCCTCTGAACAAATACCGGTAAGCCAACTCCTCACGCTGCGTGGCGCCTACTCGGCGCTCCTGTTTGCGATTCCGGTCGTCGCCGCGGGGTCTATGGCGCACTTGCCCGGCACGTTCACGCGTCTGTGGGGTTTGCGCATCGTCGGCGAAGTCGGAGCGGCGATGACATTCTTGGCGGCCCTCGCCCATATGCCGATCGCGAACGTCACCACGATCGTCCAGATCTCGCCTCTGGCGACGACAGCGGCCGCCGCACTCTTCCTCTCGGAGCGCGTGACCGGCGGGCAGTGGGTCGCAACCCTAGTCGGCTTCATGGGCGTACTCGCCATCGTCCAACCCGGTACGGCTGCATTCACTTGGTGGGCCGTCATCGCGCTGGCGTCAGTCATCTGCGTCGTCGTCCGCGATCTCGCGACGCGGCGGATGAACCATTCGATCCCCGGCTCACTGATCAATCTCACGACGTCGCTCGGCGTCGTTGCAGCCGGTTTGATCCTCGGCTTGGGCGAAGGGAAATGGGTTTGGCCTGACGCGATCACACACCTTTACCTGTTCGGCTCGGGCGCCGGCATCGCGATCGCCTATCACTTCCTGATCGTCGCGATCCGCAAAGCCTCCATCTCGACGATTGCTCCGTTCCGCTACACCATCGTCCCGATGTCGCTGGTCGCCGGCTGGATGATCTGGCAGGAAGTGCCGAACACGCTTGCCCTGGTCGGCATCGTCATCATTGCCGGCTCCGGCCTCTACACCTTCTTGTCGCAGAGCAAACGACCCACATGACCGACAACGTCCGCGGCATCCTGGCCATACTTGCCTCATCGGGCGCATTCGTCCTCAACGACGCTACGGTCAAGCTGATTGCGGAATCCCTGCCTGCCGGACAGACGCTCTTCATTCGCGGCGTGCTCTCGTCGCTGATCCTCTACGTCATCATGCGTGCCATGGGCCAGGCGCGGCCGCATCGCGAAATGCTCGATCCGAAGCTGTTCCTGCGCGCGATCTTTGCAGCGGGTTCCGCCATGTTCATCGTCCTCTCGCTGCAGCGCCTCCCGCTCGCAACCGTCAACGCCGTCCTCATGGCGACACCGCTGATGGTTGTGGCTGGCGCGAGCGTCATCTTCGGTGAGCGGATCGGATTGCAGCGCGCCATCGCAACGCTGCTGGGCTTCGCAGGCGTCATACTCGTCCTCCAGCCTTTCGGCTCCGGTGGCGCGGCCGGAACGGCGTTGCTTGTCGTCATCATCGCGTTGCTGTCGACGGTCACGCGCGATCTCTTCACCCGCGCCATTCCCATGAAGACGCCACCGCTCTTCATCTCTTACGCAACCTCACTCCTGGTCATGATTGTCGCACTCGTTTTCGGCTTCGCCGAGACGTGGCAGATGCCCTCCCTCAAAACGGCCGGACTTCTGCTCTTCGCGTCGTTCTGCGTTTCCGCCGCCTACTCCTTCGGTGTGATCGCCATGCGCACAGGCGAGATTTCGGTCGTCGCGCCATTCCGCTATTTCCAGATTCCGTCCGCCGGCCTGCTCGGCTACCTTCTATGGAGCCACGTGCCGAACTCGCTAGCCGCCGTCGGCATCGTCACCATCGCGGCAGCGGGTTTGATCCTCGTCATCCAGGAGCGCGCCACCGCCCGCGCCGTCTACGCCAAATCGAAGAAGGCAGCCTGACATGCGCACGAACCAAATGAAGGCACGATTGCAACGCGGTGAACCCGCGCTCGGCTGCTCGTTGATGTTTCCATCGCCGCAGATCGTCGAAATGCTCGGCTATGCCGGGTTCCACTGGGTGTTGCTCGATTGTGAGCACGGCTCGCTCAGTCTAGCGGACGTCGAGATCATGTGCATGGCGGCAGACGCGGTCGGCATTACGCCCATCGCCCGGCCCAAGAGCAATTCGGACGCAGACATCCAAAGCGTTTTGGATCGCGGCGCGCAGGGCGTCCAAATACCTCATGTCAACACCGCCGATGATGCGCGGCGCGCGGTCGCTGCTGTGAAGTTCGGACCTGGTGCGGGACGCGGCCTCGCTGCCGGCACACGCCCGGACCGCTGGGGCCTCGGCGCCAAAATGACCGACTTCGCCGCCGCCGCAAACGCGCAGTCGCTCGTCTGCGTGCAGTTGGAACATCAAGAGGCGATCAAGAACGCCAACGACATCCTCGCCGTCGAAGGGATCGACGTGTTCTTCATCGGACCATCGGACCTCTCGCAGTCGATGGGCCATCCCGGCAACCCGAAAGCACCGCCCGTCGCCGCCGCCATAGACCAGACACTGAAAGCAATCGTCGCCGCCGGTAAGACCCCCGGCATGCCCGCAACATCCGACAACCTGTCGGACGTCATCGCCAGCGGCTGCCGTTACATTTACACCCACTTGCCGAAGGTGCTCGGCGCCGGTGCATCGCAGTTCCTCGCCAAGGGTAAATGACGGGGCCGCAGCTTACGGCGCGAACGGCACCTCGATGCCCGCACGCGCGGCTTCGCTCTTCAAGTCATCGACGACCGCCTTCGGCAGCGGCACACCCTCGCGCTCGTTCTGCCCCCGCCGCCGTGCCTCCAGCTCGCCGGGGCTCTGGATCTCGTCGAACCCTGCAGCCTTCGGCACAGCCTTCGCGCGATCGTCGAGCTGCCCCATCCGATCACGATAGATGGCGCGCGGCATGAACACATCGGCGCGAATGGCGATCATCGTGTGACCCGTCTCCGCGGGGCGATCGAGCCCCGTGAATGGATTGGCAACCTCGCCACCGAACGCCGCCCCCGTGAACACACCGGCCATCACCTCCATCATCCACGACAGCGCCGCGCCCTTGTGCTCGCCGAACGGCAGCATCGTCCCTCCGAACGCCGCCGCGCCATCCGTCGTCGGCTGCCCATCCTTGTCGAGGGCATAACCTTCAGGAACGGGCTCGCCCCGCGCGGCAGCAAATTTGAGCTTGCCGCGCGCGATGCGGCTCATCGCCATGTCGATGACGAACGTCTTGCCCTCGGGCGTCGGCGCGGCGAACGCCAGCGGACTGGTACCAAGAAAGGGCTTCGCGCCACCCCACGGCGGCAACGCGGGCGATGCATTCGTGAACACCATCCCGATGCAGAACTCGCGCGCGGCCATCTCGGCATATCGAGCCGCCGCGCCGAAGTGATTGGAGAACGCGACACCGGCGATGCCGATGCCGTACCCTTGGGCAAGCCCGATCGCAACGCGCATCGCCTTTGGCGCGACGACCAGACCCGAGCCGTTGTCGCCGTCGACATAGGCCGCAGCCTTTGCGTCGTAGCTGATTTTGATATCGGGGCGTGGGTTCATCACGCCGGCCCGGTACCGGCCGAGATAGCCCGGAACGCGCGCCACACCGTGCGACCACACACCCCGAAGGTCCGCTTCGACGAGACCGCTCGCGATCTCGCGCGCATCATCAGCCGGACAACCCTCGGCCGCGAACAGCCGCGCCACGAAGTCCGTCAATTGAGCGGCCGGAACGCGAATGGCCCCCGGCGACTGTTCTGGCGTGCCGAGGGCCATCGATCTCTCCACATTTGCAGGCCGCTTCAGGCGCCGGCCTTCGCCAGCGCTTTCACACTCTCGCCGCCGTACATCGACAGCATCGGATCATCTAGCAGGATCGCCTGCTCGTAGGCGCCATAACCATTGAACCGGCCTGCGATCGCGCGCCCATAGGCGCCGATGTTGCCGATCTCGATGTAGTCGCCTTCCTTGATGCTAGCCGGCAGCAGAAACGGCCCCGGCATGAAATCGAGGCTGTCGCACGTCGGCCCCCACATCGAAAACGGCTGCAACTCTTCGCCGGGCTTCAGCTCATAGCCGACCTGCCGCATCGGAAAGATCCAGCTGAGGTTCGCCGCATCGAACAGCGCGCCGTACGCGCCGTCGTTGATATAGAGTTCGTTGCCGCGCCGGCCGTCGACTTTCACGATTAGGCTCTCGGCCTCAGCGACCAGCGCCCGGCCCGGTTCGCACATGAGACGGCAGCGATCCGCCACCGGCAACTCGTTGAAGCCCGCCTTGATCGCATCGATGAACGCGCCGAGCGGCATCGGTGCCACGTTCGGATAGATCGACGGAAACCCGCCCCCGACATCGACCCGGTCTAGCACCACGCCCGCTTTGACGATCAGCCGTTTGATTTCGTCGAGCGCGATCAGGTACGACTCAGGCGTCCCCGTCTGCGAGCCGACATGGAACGAGATGCCGAGTTCGCGCGCGACCTGCCGCGTCTTGACCAGCAGCTTCACCGCCTTCTGCGGCGACACGCCGAACTTCTTGTCGAGCGGCAGCTTCGAGTTCTTCGACTGCACGGCAATGCGCACCCACAACGTCAGGTCGCGGCAGTTGCCGGTCTCGTCCATGATCTTCTTGAGCTCGTCCTCGCTGTCGAGCACGAACGACCGCACACCGAACGCCCCGAAAGCGCGCCGGATCGAATGCCGCGATTTCACCGGATGCATGAAGTGCAGCGTCGCATCGGGGATCGTCGCCGCATCCTCGATTTCAGGCAATGACGCCACGTCGAAATGCCGGATGCCCGCGCCATAGA
>JAPXTA010000133.1:0-14438 GCA_033812735.1 Hyphomicrobiaceae bacterium
CAGGATTTCAAGAAGCCTTGGTTGCCGAAAATGTAGATGAACGAGATCGCGGAGAGTAGCGACGGGGCAAAGAGCGGCAGCATCGCAATCGACGTGAAGAGGGCCTTCGCCGGCATGCGGGTCCGCATGAGAGCGTAGGCATAGCCAAACGCGAGCGTCACCGTGATCGCGGTCGCCAATGCCGATATCCAAATGCTGTTCCAGAGCGACGTGACGAGGACAGGTGTCTGGAAGTAGCGGATGTAGTTGGCGAGGCCGACGAAGTTGCCGGCTTTGTCCTGGAAGCTCTTGATCAGCAGGACGCCGAGCGGCAGGGCGATCGTCACGATCAGCGCGATGACCAGCAGTGAGATGCCGATCCGCATGACGAGCGCTTCGCGCCAAAGGAAGCGCGGCAGGCCTGTGGGATGCTCGGCGGTATCGGCAGCGGATGCAGCGAGGCTCACGCGGCGCCTCCGCTCGCGGGGAAAACGCGTAACGCCGATGGCGGCAAGGAGACAGTCAACTTCGACCCGATGGCAATGGAGAGATCGCTGACGTCATTGGCCGAGAGATCCGCGACAAACGACGGAGCGCCGGGCGCCACGGGGTCGAGGGTTGCGCGGCAGAACGAGCCGAGGAAGGCGAGCGTTCGCACGGTCACTGGGACCTGGTTCTCTGCTGCCTGGTTGGCCGAGCGGACTTGAACTTCCTCTGGCCGGAAGCCGATGCGCACCGGCGTGCCGGCCGGTGTCGATGCCAGGCTTGGAATCGTCAGAGTAAGGGAGCCAGCGTCAGCATGGCCGAGATCGCGAACGCGGGCGTCGAGGAAGGTCATGTGCCCAACGAAGTCGGCGACGAAGGCCGTAGTCGGGCGGGTGTAGACCTCGACTGGGGTGCCGACCTGCTCGATGACGCCGTGGTTCATGACGACGATGCGATCTGCCATCGCCATGGCCTCTTCCTGGTCGTGCGTGACCATGATGGTCGTCACGCCGAGGCGGCGCTGGAGGTCCTTGATCTCATCGCGCAATCGCACACGGACACGGGCGTCGAGAGCCGATAGCGGTTCATCAAGTAGGAGCAGAGACGGCGATGTTGCGAGCGCGCGGGCGAGGGCGACGCGCTGCTGTTGCCCACCCGATAGCTGGGAGGGGTACTTCGCGCCTTGCTCGGGCAAGCCGACGAGGGCAAGCAGCTCGCTGACACGTTTGGCCGTGGCTTCACGCGACGAGCGCCGGTTCACCAATCCGTACCCGACGTTGTCGGTTACGCTGAGGTTGGGAAACAGGGCGTAGGATTGAAAGACAATGCCGAAGTCGCGCGCGGCTGGCGGCAGGTGGGACACGTCGCGTCCCGCGATCTCGATGCGCCCTTCATCCTGACGATCGAGCCCGGCAATGGCGCGGAGAAGCGTGGTCTTGCCGCAACCGGAGGGGCCAAGGAAACAGACGAATTCACCGCTCGCGATCTCGAGTGAGATGCTCTTGAGGGCCGTGAAAGCGCCAAAGCGCTTCGTGAGGTCGGTGATGCGGACGTGGACGGGCAATGGCGCCGTTCGGATTGCTGCGGCGGTGGTGGTCGGCTGATCCATAGTGCGGCCAGGTTTCGATCGGCCGCATCGAACCTTCCGAAACGGAGGCTAATCAGGCGACCGCGGCGGTGACGCCGTGGGAAGAGTTGGGCATCCCAGGGTTTGCACCCCAGGATGCCTTTGTCTAGCGTCAGTTCTTCGGCGCGGCCTTGGATTCGTAGCGTTTCGACCACTCCTTCAGGATTTCGTCGCGATCGTTGGCCATTACCTGAAGATCGACCTTGGCCATCTTGGCTTCGGCGTTCTCCGGGTAATTCTTCGGCAGATTCTTCACATCGGGATGGGCAACCAGCGCGTAGTACTTCGAATAGAGCTCGTTCGCGCTCTTCGAGGCCGCCCAGTCCATGACCTTCTTGGCAAGAGCCAGTTGCTTCGTGCCCTTCATAATGGACGAGGCTTCCATGTCCCAGCCAGCGCCTTCGGTCGGCAGAACGATTTCGATCGGCGCGCCATTGGACTTTTCGCGGGCGCCGCGCATGTCGAAGCCGAGGCCGGCGACGCGCTCACCCTTTGCTGCCTGCACGCACGGAGCTGAGCCGGAGTGCGTGTAGACGGCCATATTTTCATGGAGACCGTCCATGAACTTCCAGGCCGCTTCTTTGCCCATCGTCTGCACCCATGCAGCGACCATCAGGTAGCCTGTGCCCGATGAGGCGGGATGCGGCATCACGAGTTTGCCCTTGTACTTCGGGTCCAGCAGGTCCTTATAGGACGCGGGTGCCTTGAGGCCGGCCTTCTCGCCTTCCGGCACGTTATAGCAGACGACGCCGAGGAACGCGTCCATGCCGACGAACGAGCCATTTGCCGAGCGGAACGGGCCCTTCAATTTCTCTTCGCCTGCCGGCTTGTAGCTCTCGAGCATGCCCTCTTTGTTCAGAAGCAGCAGTGAGGATGCCGCGAGGCCGAGCACGACGTCTGCCTTCGGGCTCGCTTTTTCGGCCAGCAGACGGGCTGTGATCACGCCGGTCGAGTCGCGGACCCATTGCACGTCGACTTCGGGCACGGCCTTCTCGATCTCGTCCTTGTAGATCTTGAGCTGGTCGTTCTCGAGCGCCGTGTAGACGGTAAGTGGTGTCTTTTGCGCGTTTGCCGGTGCGGCAAGCAGTGCCAGCGCACTGACGCATGCCGCACTGAACGCGACGAATGAATTCCGGATCATGTGTCGTAGCTCCCTTTGATCGACCGCCTCGGCTGCCGGTGCCTCTTCGAGCCATCCGGTCAGTCTTTCCGCCGATAGTAAAAGTCTACGACAATGAGACGACAGAAATCTACTCCGGGTGCGCGCGACACCGGGCTTCGCACACGGATTAGGCAGGTTGCAGACGACTGCTGCTGCCAGCGGATGGAGAGCCCTTCGGCATTTGCCACCGACGGATGCTAATTTTCCCTGTAAATTTCAGGCCTTGCGTTCCCAGCCGCCGGCCGGTGTCTGTTGCCAGTATGTGCACGCGCAACCGGCACTTTTGGCACGGCGCCATTGGTCGCGGGCGTCCTTCACCGCATGCTCGTCGCGGCCGTTGAACATGACCACGACGCGCTTGTAGCCGGTGTAGGCCTCAAGGGCTGCGCCATCGACGAGAAAGCGGACGTCGGCTGCGTTCGGGTTGTCGAGGGCGGCGGTTAGATAAATAGGCTGGCGCGCGCCATCGCCGTCGTTCGCGGTCCCGTGGGGAATGAAGCTGTCGGGTTTGTATGTCCACAACAGTGCGTCGAGTGCTTGGACGCGTTCTTCGTGACCCGCTTGAATCACCGCGCGCCAGCCCCGTTCGAGCGTCTTTTCGACAAGTAGCGGCAGCGCTGCGTCGAGCGGCTGGCGGTCGAGATGGTAGAACATGACCTCGGCGGGCGAGGCGTCTGCGGTCGTCGTCATCGCGCTGATCTAGCGGATTTCGGGCCGTGCTGCATCAACCGATCGAGTGGGGCCTAGTTCCGGAAGTAGCCACGCGGGACGACACCCTCGTCTTCGAGCGCGCGAACGCAGCTGCGCGACAGCCGGCGTCCGTTGGCCTCCATGCAGTAACGAAGCGACGATGTGCCGATTTTATCGTTCGGGCACAGCTTCTTAGCATCGGAGTTGCAGGCGTTGCGTACAACCCGGGAAACGGCTTCTTCGCTCGCCAGGGCGATCGAGCTCGAGAGTGCCGCTGCTGCGATGGCTATGGTAATGGTCCGGCGCATCTGCCTCTCCCGCAATAGTCTCGCGCGCGACCTAAAGGAGGGTAGGCAGGTAGGCCAATGCCTTTTCCGGCGTATGGTTACTTGATGAGGGGCAGGATGCTCTTGAAGGCCGGGTGGCGGCAGTCGCCGATCCAGTCGAAAATGACCATCTCAGTGGTGACAGCGTCGGCGCCATTGCGAGCCATCCGCTCTATTGCCTTGTCACGATTAGTCGCGGTGCGCGAGCCCACCGCATCGGTGACCAGATGAACATTGCGGCCCGCCGCCAAGAGACCGAGAACGGTCTGCATGACACACACATGGGTTTCGCAGCCGGCTACGACAACGGACGGTCTATCGGGCAGGAAATCGGAAAAGCCTACTTCCCGAGTGGCATCGAAGGTCATTTTGCCAAATGTATTCGAGCAGAGGTCCTTTAGTTCGGCCACATTCGGGCCGAGCCCGGCCGGGTTCTGTTCGGTGCCGAGGGCCGGGACCGACAACAGCTTTGCTACTTTGGCGAGCCGGAGGGCGTTGGCCACGGCGTTGTCGCCATCCCTGATGGATGGCATCAATTTGGTTTGGAAATCGATCAGCAGCAGGACCGATTTCGTCGGGTCGATGGCGCGAGAAGGAGGGGCTGTCATGGCTCGGCACCCGGTAGCGTTGGTTCGCCCATTGACTTACACGGGAGAGCCACCGCCACAAGCATTGACGCTCAGCGGGAATACGGCCAGACCTCGGGCACATCACCAGGAGCCACAGCCATGCTGATGTCGTCAGCGCAATACCGTGAGAGCCTCGATCGTTACAAGCCGCGTGTCTTCGTCGGCGGCGAGCGGATTGAGCGGGTCAGCGTGGCGCCGCAATTGGCACCAGGCATCGCCGCAACCGGGGTTGCCTACGATTTTGCCCTCAGGGCCGAGCACAAGGCCCTGATGACGGCGCGCCAGGCAACGAGCGGTCAGACTGTCAACCGCATGCTGCATGTCAATGAAACGTCGACGGATCTGCTCTACAAGCTCGAGGCGGTGCGCCTCATCTGCCGCGAGTCCGGCTGCGCCATGCGGTATCTGTCGCACGACGCGCTGAATGCGCTGCATCAAGCGACGTTCATGCTCGACGCCAACAAGACGTCGAGCGACGCGCACCAGCGCTTTCTCGCCTACCTGCACCGAGTCCAGAATGAAGACCTGACCGTCGGCGTCGCCATGACGGACGCCAAGGGCGATCGGTCCAAACGGCCCGGACAGCAGGCAAACCGTGATGTCTATGTGCACGTCACGGAGCGCCGCAAGGACGGGATCGTTATTCGCGGCACAAAAGCCATCGTGACGGCTGCGCCCTATGTGCACGAGTTTCTCGTCATGCCGTGCCGGACGATGACGGCGGAAGACAAGGATTTCGCATTGTGCTGTGCGGTTCCCTGCGATGCGCCCGGCGTCACGATCATCGCGCGGCCGGCGGGCCGGCCGGGTGAGGCGGCTGCGAAGTATTCTGCCAAGTATGGCCAATCGACCGGTGTCGTTCAATTCGACGACGTGTTCGTGCCTTACGATCGCGTCTTCATTGATGGCGCCGTAGAAGAGGCGAGCTACCTCACGACGAGCTATGCCACTCATCACCGCCACTCGTGCATCGGCGCGCGCGCCGGGTTCGGTGATCTGTTGATCGGAGCCGGCGCCCTGATGATCGAGGCGAACGGCCTCGATCCTGAAAAGCACGGACACATCCGCGATGCGATGGTCGACCTGATCAAGATCGTCGAGGGCTTCTTTGCCTGCGGTGTGGCCGCCTCGGTCTATGGTGTGAAGGACGGCTCCGGGGGCATCATGCCTGACGCGGTGTTTTCAAATGTCGGCAAGCTGTTGCTCGCGACACAGATCTACGACATGCATCGGCTGGCTCACTACGTCTCGGGCGGTCTCATCGTGGCGCTTCCGGGACCAGACGAGGATCACAATCCGGAAACGGCGGCTTCGTTGCAGGCAGTTCTGGCGGGACGGCCGGATGTCCCGGCGGCGTCGCGCCTCGAGATCGCCCGTCTCATGGAGGATCTGACAGCGTCCTACAGCGGCAGCTGGATGTCGTTGATCTCGCTGCACGGCGGTGGCAGCCCGGAAGCAATGAAGCGCGAGATCTGGCGCAACTATCCGGTCGGCGAGAAGGCTGAACTGGTCGATAAGCTGCTCGACCGGGGCGTTCTGGCCGACGGCCGCAAGGTATCGAAACAACCGGGACGGTGTTGCGCGACGGGCTGCGAAGTTCCCGAGCCGCTGCCGTCGCCGTCCAAATCCCTCGCGGCGGAGTGAGTATGTTCACGCCAGTCCTGATTGCGGTCGATTGGGGCACGACGTCGTTTCGGGCCTACCTCGTCACAGCAGACGGTGCGGTTGTGGACCGTCGGGCCACCAGCGATGGCATCCTGTCGGTTGCCGACAATGCGTTCTCGCCCGTACTCGGAAAGGCGGTTGCTGATTGGCGCCAACAGCATGGCTCTTTGCCCATCCTGATGTCCGGCATGATCGGTAGCCGTCAAGGCTGGCGCGAGGCCGCCTATCTGCGCTGTCCGGCAACGGCGGACGAGATCGCTGCGAATTTGCTGCGCTTCGAGGACCCCGCACTTGGTACGCTCGCGATCGTCCCTGGGCTCATCAATCATCCTGAGGGGCGGCCGGATGTGATGCGTGGCGAGGAGACGCAAATTGTTGGCGCCTTGCAGTCGATGGGCGGTCGGTTCCGCACCTTTGTGCTTCCCGGTACGCATGCCAAGTGGGTTGGCGTGGACGGCGGTGCGATCAGTGATTTCCGCACATACATGACCGGCGAAGTCTTTGCGGCCCTGAAGGGGCATACGATCCTCGGCCGGACGATGTCGACCGATACGCGGCATGTCGCCGATGCGTTTGCTCGCGGCGTCGGCTTTGGGGCTGCCAAAGGGCGCGCAGGGGATCTGCTCAATCGAATTTTTTCAGCGCGCACGCTCGGCCTGACAGGCGAACTGGCGGCTGATGACACCGCATCTTATCTCTCGGGGCTGTTGATCGGGGCGGAGATCGCGTCCGCCGATCCAGTCGATACCGCATTCGTCATCATTGCCGGTGAGGGGCTTGCCGCGCGCTATGTGGAGGCGGCAGCCCTACTCGGGTTTGAGGCGGTGTCCGCGCCTCCGGACTGTGCCGTCCCCGGTTTGCTAACCTTGGCACGCGCTGCCGGATTGATCGGAGCTGCCTCATGATCGACGTTTCGACCGCGATCCGCGCGTGTCCGCTGATTGCCATTCTGCGTGGCATCACGCCCGACGAAACGGACGCTATCGGTGACGTGCTCATCGAAACCGGATTTCGGGTCATCGAAGTGCCGCTGAATTCACCGGATCCGTTTGCGTCGATCGAGAGGATGGTCAATCGCTACGGCCACTACGCGCTGATTGGTGCGGGTACGGTCATGTCGACGGGTGATGTCGATCGCGTCAAGGCGGCGGGGGGGCGTTTGATCGTCATGCCGCACAGCGATCTCGACATCGTGCGGCATGCGAAGTCCGTGGGGCTTTCTGTGGCGCCGGGTGTCGCAACACCGACCGAGGCTTTCGCGGCTTTGGCAGCTGGCGCAGACGCCCTCAAATTGTTTCCGGCGGAAATGATCACGCCATCTGTCGTAAAGTCGCTCCGGGCCGTGTTGCCGGCGTCGGCCAGGCTCGTGCCGGTCGGTGGCATCACAGCGTCGAACATCCCTGCGTATCGGGCGGCCGGCGCCAATGCGTTCGGGATCGGATCGACACTCTACAGCCCTCGAAAGCCAGCCTTGGCCGTCAAAGGGTCTGCTTTGGAGTTGATTGCAGCGCTCGCCGGCTGAACACCCTTCCATCCACAACTTATGTGCCGCCGTTACTCCACGCTTTTGCCCGACTCAGAGTGAAAGAGGGGATTGTCGGCGGCTGTTCCGCGTGTGTCCGACCTGACGCGGAGACTGTCATGGCCAATTTTACTACGCACATCGCCGTCGGCACGCTCGTGTCTGGTGCCCTCGCCACGGTGACGCTGGCAGCGGACGTCGTCGCACCCGAAAACCTCATCGCCGTGACGATGGCTGGCATGCTCGGATCGGTGCTTCCGGACATCGATCTCAAGGATTCACGCCCGTCCAAGGCAATGTTCTCCGGGCTTGCCATCTTCTTCTCGTTCGTCGTGCTGTTCACGGCAGCCGATAAGCTCTCGATTGCTGAAATGTTTATCGCTTGGCTCGGCACACTCGTGTTCGTCCGCTATGGCGCCAAGGCCTTCTTCCATTCGCTGAGTTATCACCGCGGCATCTGGCATTCGATCCTGGCTGCCGTGTTCTGCTCTGTCGTGACGGCGATCGTCTATTTCTGGATCCTGCGCCGTCACGATGGCGTCGCATGGCTCGCTGCCGGGTTCATGTTTGCTGGGTTCCTCACGCACTTGATTCTGGATGAGATCTACTCTGTCGACGTGATGGATGTCCGCATCAAGTCGTCGTTCGGAACGGCCGTGAAGCTGGCGGACACTTCGCACTGGGGCCATACGGCTGGCATGGCAGCGGCGCTCGCATTGGCCTTGACCGTTATGCCACCGACCAAGACGTTCACCGAGGGCGTGTCGTCGCGGCAGCTATGGGCGAGCCTGCAGTCCAAGCTACTGCCTGCTGAACGTGACAAGTGGTTTGGTGTCGATTGGTCGACCGTTGCCCAGCGCGCAAAGTCATGGCGCGGCGCGGAGACGAACGTCGCGATCCCCCAGACCAACGACCAGGGCACCAATCCGATTTCAACGGGCAGCATTCCTGCTGCGCCCGCCGAGAGCCCGAAGCAGCCGTAACGGCTAAGCAGAGCGCGGTGGTGGTTCGAGGCCGAGTTCTGGATCGGCGAGCGCGTGCAACCGCATTGCGGACACCCGTGCGAACCGTAACGTGACCTGCTTGCGGCGCGCCGCTTGCAGCTTGTGCTCCGGCGCTGGGCGGAGGATCTCGCCACCGTAACGATCGGCCACGATCAGGCCGGCGTCCTCGGGCAGGACTTCACGCGGAAAATCCGGCGCAACGGCGAAATACAGCTTGTCGCAGTCCGCGCGATAGTCGCGCCATTTCTGGTCGGCGCGGAAATCTGCGAGTGACGACTTGATCTCGATGATCCAGATCTCTCCGTTTTCGTGGACCGCGAGAATATCTGCGCGCCGCCACGTCGAGAGGGTAACCTCGCAAGCGTGTGCGAAACCGTGCGCCAACAAGCAGCGCGCCGCGCCGCGCCGGATGGCGAGTGCCGCTTCGGATTGCCGTCCGTCGTTCAATGGGTCCATCACGACCAACGTCTGTTCGACCACATCCACTGCTCGGGATATTCGCGGATCCACTCCTCGAACTGGCTCTGCATATCGATCATGGCGTTGCGGATGTCGGCGCCTTGGTCCTTCGTGCGCGGAACCTTCAATTCCTTGAGCTCAATCCTGAACCGGCTCGATGTGCCGACGCGGGTACAGCGTGCCATCCACACCCGTGCGCCCGTGCGCCTCGCGATGAGCGCGGGGGCCGGCGATGTCTTGGCGGGCCTGCCAAAGAAAGGTACCGGCATGCCTTGCGCATCATGAAGGTCGCAGACGATACCGAGCCGGCCGCCGTTGCGCACATACTCGGTCATGTGCCTTGCGGCCTTCATGCGGTCTTCGAGCGAGCCCTTGCCGAAGAGGCCACCAGGATAAAGGCCGCGGCGAATGTAGCGAAGATATCGGTCGACGTAGGGGTTGTTGACGGTGCGGTAGACCGCGGCCGGAGTTGCGCCGGCATACGTCAGCGGCCAAATCGCCAGCTCCCAGTTTCCCATGTGCAGCGACGCACCGACGATCGGGCCGAGTTTGTCCTTATAGCGAAAGAATGCGGGTGTGACGATCTCGATGCGGCCCGGCTCTGCGAGAATGCGGTCGATCTGCATCGTCTCCGCCATGATCCGCCCGAGGTTGGCCCACATGGCGACGGCAATGCGCTCGCGCTCTTCCGGTGTCTTCTCGGGGTAGGCGATGGCAAGATTTTCCAGTGCGCGCTTATGCCGGCGCAGACGGGGGGCGATCAGTTTCCAGAAAAACGCCGACACTTCGGTTGCCACATCGAGCGGCATCAGACGGACCAAGCCGACGATCAACCGGAGCAGTACGTATTCTGCCCGATAACGGATATCGAGCGCGCGCGACCACGTGCGCACGACAGGTCCGGCTTCAGTCGCTTCGGCCAATGACATGGGGTGAGCTAACCGATCGCCGTTGCCGTGGACAGGTGATCGACGTCCCGCATCAGTGATGGCCGGCCTCCGATTGGCTCGAGGCCACCTGTCATGGCGATACGGCGGAGGGTTCGGCTGGCAGCGAGCGCGTGCATGCCGAGCCCGCGTATTGCATCGACCGGAACGAGCGAGCTCAGGAGCGTTCGATTGAGGGTATCGATGGCACGTACGCGCGTCCAGATATCGGGTGCGCGGTGACGCGCGTACATCGCCAGAACATCGGGGTGGCCGGGGTCTTCCAGGCCGTGCGCACTTTCGATGATGCAGTCGACGAGTGTCGCCGCGTCACGGAAACCCAAGTTCAGACCTTGGGCGCCGATCGGCGGGACGACGTGTCCTGCTTCACCGATCAATGCGACGCGGTGCTGGCCCATCTGGGACACCTCAAGGCCGGACAGCGGAAAGCTGGCTCGTTTCCCGATCGTGCCGATGGGGCCGAGAAGCCCGTTCAGGCGTTCGGCCAATGCGCGCGCAAACTCTTGTGGTTGCATGGCGACAAGTTCGGCGGCGCGCTCGTTGGCATCGACCCATACCAGGCTCGAGGCATAGCCCTCCGGCGTGTCAGGCATAGGCACCGTCGTCAGAGGGCCATTCAGCCGATGCAACTCGTTCGAGATCGCTTGATGAGGGCGGGCGTGGCCGAAGATGCAGGTCACGGCGGTTTGAGGATAGCTCCACGCGCTGGTGGTGATGCCGGCTGCGTCTCGTGCCATCGAGCGGCGGCCATCGGCGGCTGCGATGAGTTTGGCTTCGATCAAGCCGCCGCCGTCACAAGACACCACGACGTTGTCCTTTCCAACCTCGATCTTCGCGGCTGTGCCGTCGATCCACGTCAGGCGCTGCTCGCGGTCGGCTGCCAAGGCAAGGGCCATTCCCATGGAATAATGCGGGATATTAGCGCCGAACGTATCGAGCCCGAGATCGCTGGAGCGGAAGGTGACTTCAGGTGCCCGAAAGAAGCCGCCGCGGTCATCGATGATGCGAATGGCGCGAAGGGGCGCCGTGCTCGGCTCCAGCGTCGACCAAACCCCAAGCCGTTTGAGAAGCGCGACGCTGCCGCCTAGTGCTGCGAACGTTCGTGTATCGCGCGCCAAGGCCTCAGCTGTTGGCCGCGGCGCGACCAAGGCTGTCGAGAGACCCAACCGTGCCAATGCCAGAGCGGCCGTAAGCCCCGCTGGGCCCGCTCCGATGATCGCGATCTGAAATGTGGTCGTACCTGTCATGGCAGCACCTTTGATTGTCTAGGTACGTAAGCCATGAGGCCATTGGATGCGAGTGGGCATCTTGCCCCGTCACGATGTATGAAGCCGCTCTGATGTGCATTGACGCCGTCCGGAGGGTGGCGCAAACTTATACAAGACCTTGGAAGGGAACCGAGGCAGGTGATAGACCAATTTGCGGGCGGAAACAGCTTGGCGACCCTCGATATCCGTAAGGTCGTAAAGGCCTATGGCAGCCTACCCATTCTGCACGGCGTGGAAATCGCCGTCGCGGACGGAGAGTTCCTGGTCCTCGTTGGTCCGTCCGGCTGCGGCAAGTCTACCCTACTGAGGATGATCGCGGGGCTTGAAAGCATCACGGGCGGAGACATTGCGATTGGCGGCACAGTCGTCAATGACAAACCGCCCCGCGACCGGAACATTGCTATGGTGTTCCAGGACTATGCGCTCTATCCGCATAAAACCGTCGCTGAGAACATGGGGTTCGGTCTCAAGATGCGGGGCGCGGACCCGGCCGAGATCAAGCGACGGGTCGATGACGCCGCGCAAATTCTTCAAATCGGTCACTTGCTCGATCGGCGTCCGGCTCAGTTGTCGGGCGGGCAGCGGCAACGCGTGGCGATGGGGCGTGCGATTGTGCGCGACCCTCAGCTCTTCCTCTTCGACGAGCCGCTCTCGAATTTGGATGCTCAGCTCCGCGCCGAGATGCGTCTCGAGATCAAAAAGCTGCATCAGCGCCTAAAGAACACCATCGTGTACGTGACGCACGATCAGGTCGAGGCCATGACACTTGCCGACCGGATCGCGGTGATGCGGTCGGGCCACGTCGAGCAGCTCGGCACGCCTGATCAGATCTACAACCATCCGCGCACTAAATTTGTGGCCGGCTTTACCGGATCGCCGCCGATGAACTTCGCACCATGCGAGATCGGGAGCGATGGGGCGACTGCGATACTGGACGGCGGTGTGTCGCTGCCATTGCCGCAGACGCTCAGGGCGAGTGCCGCGAAAGCTGCTCGGTCTCAGATGACCTTCGGTATCAGGCCTGAAAACCTGCGGCTCGATAGTTCGAGCGATGTTCAGGCGCAAATTGTGCTGACCGAGCCTCTTGGTGCCGAGACGTTGGCGCTGCTGCGTGTCGGCGGTGTCGAGATCACAGGCCGGTTTTCGCCGGAACTCGGGTTGCGCCCCGGTCAAGGCATTCCGCTCGGCCTCGATATGGCCAAAGCGCATCTGTTCGATGCCGAAACCGGCGTCGCGCTCGCACGATAGAAACAAGAAACTCGGATTTGGGAGGTTGAATATGATCACTCGCAGAACATTGGGCGGCGTTGGCGTCGCGATCGCGGCGATGCTTGCGGCATCGAGCGCCGGTGCTCAGACCCAGCTACGCATTTTTACGGGCGGCCAGCAGCGTCCCGACGTGATGCGTAAGATCCTCGATGTCTATCAGCAGAAGAACCCGGGTGTGAAGGTCGAGGTCGAGGTTGGCGGCGCGACGTCGGAGCAGCAGCAGCAGTACCTCAACACGGTTCTCGCGGCGAAGGACAGCGCACTCGACGTGGTGCTGATCGACGTGATCCGTCCGGCGCAATGGGCTGCGGCGCAATGGGCCGAGCCGCTCGACAGCTATCTTGGCGCCGACAAGGACAAGGTGATGGCTCAGTACCTTCCGGCATACCGGGAAGCGAATATCGTCAACGGCAAGGTGATCGCGCTGCCGTATTTTGCCGACGTCCAGCTGCTCTACTACCGCAAGGATCTGCTCGCAAAGCACAGCGTCAAGCCGCCGACAACATGGGCTGAACTGCAGGCGTCCGCCGAAAAGATCCAGAAGGCCGAAGGCAACGCTCAGCTCTCGGGCTTCCAGACGGCCGGCGCGCCCATCGAAGGCACCGTGTGCACTTACCTTGTGCCGATGTGGGGCGCGGGCGGTAATCTCACCGACGCGAACGGCAAACTCACGCTTACGGGTGACGCAGCTAAGAAGCCGTTCGAGCTTTGGGACAATCTCAAGAAGTCCGGCGTCACGCCGCCTAATCTGGCGGAAATCCCTACCGATCGCATCCGGCAGAACTTCCAGGCCGGCAATCTGATTTACGGCATGACCTGGGGCTACGTTTGGAATCGCGCGGAAAATGACGCGGACTCGACGGTGAAAGGCAAGACCGGCGTGGTGACGCTGCCGGGCTTCACGGCCGACAAGGCGGCGACCTGCATCGGTGGTTGGCAGCTTGCGGTGACGTCATTCTCCAAGAACAAGGTCGAAGCGGTGAAACTCGCGCGCTGGCTGTCGTCGCCGGAAGTGTCGAAGATGCAGGCGATCGAGGCGTCGCATCTGCCTGTTTTCGCATCCGTCTACACCGATGCCGACGTGCTTGCGAAGAATCCCTGGTTCAAGGACGCATTGCCGGTGGTCCAGTCGGCCCGTGCACGCCCCGTCTCGCCGCGCTATACGGAGGTGTCTGAGATCGTCCGCACCAACATGAATGCATTCTTGGCCGGCACTAAGAGCGCGGATGCCGCGCTCGCCGACATGAGCAACCGTCTCGGTGCTATCTTCAAATAGGCCAATAGTTACTGGGGGAGGGCGGGGGACGCACGGAGATCTGCTCCGATCCCCCGCCCTTTTATGTTCTAATTCTGTGCCACTTCAAAAAGTCGATCGCTCATGCGCCTAGCCGTTATATCCGACATCCACGGCAACCTCGTTGCTCTCGAGAGTGTCCTTGCCGACATCAAGCGCCGTGGCGTGGATGCGATCGTGAACTGCGGCGATCTGTGCAACTCTCCGCTCTGGCCGCGCGAGACATTCGACTATCTCGAAACGCTTGGGTTGCCGACAGTGCGTGGCAATCACGACCGTTGGATCGCGGAACTGACGACATCCGAGATGAGCCCGGCCTTGGTCTATAGCCACGACGAACTTGGGCCCGTGCGCCGTCGCGCGCTTGGCGAATTGCCGGTCAATTTGCGGCTCGATGGCGATATTCTCATGTGTCACGGTACGCCGACGGACGATTATGAGTACCTACTCGAAGAGAACCACGAGGGGTCGTTGCGGCTCGCGCATTCCGATGTCGTGCAACGGCGATTGGGCGACGTCCAGGCCTCGCTCGTCGTTTGCGGGCATAGTCACACCCAGGGCATGGCGCTCGCCCCAAACGGCTCTCTGATCGTCAACCCCGGCAGCGTCGGG